>JAFAME010000151.1 GCA_019233695.1 Methylobacteriaceae bacterium | reverse complement strand
TCGGCAAAGGCGAGGAGCCCCGCTTCGACCGGCGCCTCGCTCACCTGATAGGTCATCACGAAGCCGACGCGCTCCTCGATCAGGCGCTTCACGGCGGCGACGAAGAGCTCGCCCTTGTCGCGGTAGCGCGCATAGACGAAGCGCTTCGCAACGCCGGCTTCCTCGGCGATCGCATCGATCGAGATACCGGCGAGCCCCTTGGCGGTGAAGAGCCGGGTGGCGGTCGCAAGCAGCCGGAGATGACGCCGCTCCGCCTCTGCCCTCGTCGGGCGGCCGCCCGGACCGCGGAGAAACCGCGCCGATTTCTTCGATTCGTTGCCTTCCAGAGACATCGCGTCCGTTCGTACGCTTGATTGCACTGCCGCGAGCCCGCAGGCAGCGGCCGCCTCGGCTGCAATGACAAACCACCTTGGCCGGGTTGCGCAAGCCCGAATGCGACGATGTCGCCCTTGCAGTATGCGCTTGTGCGGCGCATAATGCAACGCATACGGTGCGTTGCATTATCGTGGGTGTGGCCTTGGGCAGACGAACGCTCATCATTCTCGTCGCCCTGCTCGCGATCGGGGCGGTCGCATGGTGGCAATTCGCCAACCAGCCAGATCCCGTGCGATGGCAAGGCTATGCCGAGGCCGATTACGTGAAGGTCGGGCCAACGCAACAGGGCCTGCTGGTCGAACTCGACGTCGGACGCGGCGATGAGGTCGTCGAGGGCCAGCCGCTCTTTGCCCAGGACGAGGTCGGTGACCGCGCTTTGCGCGACCAGGCGCGCAACCAGGTCGCACAGGCCGAGGCGCAGCTCGCCAATCTGGAAGCGCCGGGGAAGGACACCGAGATCAAGCAGGCGGAAGCCAACCTCGCCGATGCCCGCGCCACCCGCGACCGCGACCTGGCTGATCTGCAGCGCGCCGAGACGCTCATGAAGAGTGGCAACACGACCGCCCAGAACATCGACCAGCTTCGCGCCCAGGCGAACTCGGCCATTGCCAAGGTCGCCATGGCCGAGGCGAACCTCGCCCAGGTGCGCTCTGCGATGGGGCGTCCGACGGAGATCGAGATGCAGAAGGCGGCCGTGAGCGCGGCCCGTGCGGCGCTGGCGCAGGCGGAGTGGCGGCTGGCGCAGCGGCGCGTCACGGCGCCCATCGGCGGCCGCATCGCCGACACGCTGGCGCGGCCGGGCGAGACGATCGCTGCGGGCGCCCCGGTCGTGTCGCTTTTGCCGCCGCAGAACATCCTGGTGCGGTTCTTCGTCCCCGAGCCTGCGCTCGCAAGCCTGCACCGCGGCGACCGCGTCGCGCTCGGCTGCGACGGCTGCCCAGCCGACCTCGACGCGACGGTCTCGTTCGTCTCGCCCCAGTCGGAATACACGCCGCCCGTCATCTACAGCGAATCGACCCGCGCCAAGCTCATCTTCCTGATCGAGGCCCGTCCGAAGCCAGAGCAGGCAATCCTGCTGAAGCCCGGGCAGCCGGTCGACGTGCGGCCCCTCGGCAAGCCTCAATCATGACGGAATTCGCCATCGACGTGCGCCACCTGCGCAAGAGTTTCGGCGCCCGCAAGGTCGTCGAAGACCTCACGCTGCAGGTGCCGACGGGCGAGATCTGCGGCTTTCTCGGCGCCAACGGCTCCGGCAAGACGACGACGATCCGCATGCTGTGCGGGCTATTGACGCCGGATGCAGGCGAAGGCACCTGCCTCGGCCTCGACGTCGTTCGCGAGCCGCTGAAGATCCGCCGCCAGGTCGGCTACATGACGCAGCGCTTCAGCTTCTACGAAGACCTGACCGTCGCCGAGAACCTCGAATTCGTGGCGCGCCTCTATGAGCTGCCGGACCGCGGCAAGGCAGTCGGATCCATCCTCGAGACGATGGGCCTGAAGGACCGCGCCGACCAGCTTGCCGGCCAGCTTTCGGGCGGCTGGAAACAGCGCATGGCGCTTGCCGCCTGCGTCCTCCACAAGCCAAAGCTGCTGCTGCTCGACGAGCCGACCGCCGGCGTCGATGCCAAGGCCCGGCGCGAATTCTGGGATCTCATCCACGACCTCGCCGCCGAGGGCCTGACGGTCCTCGTCTCGACCCACTACATGGACGAGGCCGAGCGCTGCCAGCGCATCGTCTATCTGTCAAACGGCCGCATCGTCGTCCAGGGGACGGCCGAGGAGGTCGTCGCCTCAACCCGCCTGTTCACGTTCGAAACGACAGGCGCGGATCTCGAAGAGACCGCAACGAAACTGCGCAAGGCTAAGGGCGTCGAGGCGGCTGCCGTATTCGGGCGGACGCTTCACATCGCCGGCAGCGACCGTGCGGCCCTCGAAGGCGCGATTGCCTCGCTCGGCGATGCGCCGCATCTCGAATGGCACGAAGTCGAGCCGCGGCTCGAGGACGTCTTCATCCATCTTCTGAGCACGCCCGGAGGTCAGGCATGACCGGCTTCTCCTTCGCTCGTTTCCTTGCGGTGCTGCGCAAGGAATGGATCCAGATGCGGCGCGATCCGATGACGCTGCGCCTCATCATCGTCCTGCCGCTGATGCAGCTTTTCCTCTTCGGCTATGCGATCAATTCGGATCCGAAAAACCTGCCGACCGGGCTGCTCTCAGCCGATCACTCGCAGTACGAGCGCTCGCTGACGAGCGCGCTCACCAATACCGGCTATTACGACCTGCGGCCGATGCGCTCGGTCGCCGAGAGCGAAGAGGCGCTGGCGCGCGGCGACGTCATGTTCGTCCTCAACATCCCGCCGGATTTC
>JAFAME010000078.1 GCA_019233695.1 Methylobacteriaceae bacterium | reverse complement strand
CCTCGGCCATGACTTCCGGGCCGATACCATCGCCGGGCAGGAGAAAGAGCTTTTTGGTCGGCATCGGGGTTCCTCGCGGGTCGCGCGTGGATAGTCCGGGCGGGGATGGGGCGCAAGCGCGCCGGCCGCCCTCGACCGATCAGGCACGGGTGCGCCGCGGCCGCTGCGGCTTCCGCTCGATCACCTCACGTCGAGAAGGGTCCCCGGCGTGCTAGATCAAGGCGAGAAGCCGCGTCACCGCAAGATCCGCAAGCTCCGCCACCAGCCGCACGGGCCGTTGGCTTCCGGTTCGTCACGGCGGGTCATCAGTCGGCTGACAGATGAATCAGGCGTGTCATCGCAGCATTCATCGGAACTGGTGTATACCAAGGGGCATCCATGATGGGGTGGCGCGTAGCCATGGATCAGCCCTACCACGTCACAGTCTTCGACAACTTTCACCGCGATGATCCCGACGAGGTTTGGGTGAGCGGGACGTTCGCGACAGCCGAAGCCGCGATCGCTGCGGTCAAAAGACAGATTGATAGCGAGCTCGCACATTTCTGGTCGGAAGTTTGCGAGCAGGACAAGGGGGTTTCGCCGCTCGACAGGCTGATTTCGCAGTACAATTCCTTTGCCGAAGCGCCTGTTGCCTTCGATCGGAACGGAAGCGTGATTTTCGACAGCACGGCCTACATGGAGTGGAAGGCGGCAGAGATGATCGGTGAGGTGGCGTCGTCGGATGGCCTTCAGCGGCGGCAGCCGGAGCCGCAACCCTTTGTGTTGTCGCGGCCGAAGCTGAATGCTCCAGTGGTGCAGCGATTTTCCCCTGTCATGGCGCTCTGGTCTTTCCTCAGCAAGCCGAGGCCTGCGCCGGCGCTTTGGGTCGCCTTCATTGCCTTTTGCCTGGCATGCGCCTTGATCTATCGAGCCTTGCGATAACGACGGCGCTCCTTTGCACAATCTGCCATCCAGAGCAGGGCATGTGGCCAACCTCACTCCGGCGCGACGATGATGTCGCCCGTCTCGCCGAATTGTCGAAAATCACGCGCGAGCGCGGCAAGCCCTATGTGCCAAAGCTCGAAGGTGCCGCGCTGGTCGAGGCCTTTCCCGGCGACTGGTACAAGCGCTGGCACCAAGCGGCCTGATGGCTCCGTGGGATCACCCTACGGCCAAAATACCTGCGTCCGGGCCAGCACCTGCTCGCCCGGACCGCGCTCCTTCGCAGGATCAATCCAGTGAAGTTCCCGCTTCGAAGCGACGGGAAGGGCGAGGGCCGTCAGTACGGCGCGCCGGGCGTCTCGAACTCGAAGAGAGGTTCCGATCGGCCGGGCAGTTCGAAGCGGTTGGGCAGGCCCGAGTCGAAGCGATCGCGGAAGATGTCTTTTACCACATAGGGTGCGCCAAGAGTCGTCGATTCGGCTACATAGGCCTCTTGGGTCCCTTGCGGCACCACGACGCCCGCGTCGAGATAGCTGCGCTTGTTGACGGTGATTTCCGGCATGGGTGGATAGTATTCGACGTAGTACGCGTGATGGCGGTGATGGTGCCGCGGCGCCGCGATCACGGGGGCGGCAATGACGCCGGCCATCGCAACAGTGGCGATGAACGCAGTCCTGTGACGCATGTCAGCCTCGCGAATCTTGATGGTCCTAGCCCTTTAACAGCTTAGATCACGATTTTGTTTCCTGCGCACTACAAAACCACGTCAGCGGGCGCCGGCCTTTTCCTTGCGCCGCCTCGCTTCGGGTCGAGGGAGGCCGACGGCGGTTCGGCCTCTGACCGGGTCACGGGCACGAGATTGCGGCGCGGATGCGGGCAGGCGCCGTCACGCCTTCGCTCCGCGTCAGCAAAGAAATCCTCGAGGCGGTGATCGTCGCTCGCGACAAGCTCGAGCCCATCAATGAGGCATGAAAGCCCCGAGACGGGCAGCGCCGATCCCCGGCCGCACGACAGGCCGGCGATCCGAATGTCGGGATCGGCCGAGATGAAAGCAAATCCGAGGCAGGGTCGATTGCCGGCAGCTGCCGCCACGCTGACCTCAGCGGCCTCGAAGGGACCAAAGCGTGTCGCGACCACTTGCGGCTGCCCGGCGCGCGCAATGGCAAGCCCGGCTTCGGCAGCGCGGCGGGCGAGTTCGACAAAGAGCGGCACTTCCGCTCCATCCCGGCGCGACCCGCGCTGGACCACCAACCGGGTATAGGGCGTCGGATTTTCGGGCGTACCGAAGGTCAGAAGGTCCTCGCGACCGTCGCCTGCGGGCTGGCGGCGCACCTCGTAGCCCGCCGCGAGCCGATCGAGATCGGGCGCCGAGAATGCGAACAGCCGGTCCGGCCGCGCGACATCGACCCAGGCGAGGGGATCGGTCGGGCCCGGGGCCGGACCCATCCCGTCCTCGTCCACCCCGGCATGCAGCAGCGCGACAAGCATGGCAAGAGCCAGCGAGGCGCCGCCGGCGAACGCGATCCTTGCTCCGGTCAGGCGCCGGCGTCGGCGCGGCGGCATGATGGCGTCGCGGGCCGGATCGAGGCCATCCTCGAACGGATCGTGGCAATGCTGCAGCGTCTGCGCGACCAGCGCCATCGAAGCCACCCCAAGCGCCTCCTTCGCGGAGGTCGCATGTCAACGCGCAATCTGACCCGGCGGATCTGAGGGCCAGGTTACCGGCCGCGCTAAAGCTCTCGGCAGCGTTAAGGGGAGCTTGCCGCACGCGTCCCCGCCCTTTCTGGAGGCGGGCGATTGCAGTTGGTGGGCGCATCGACTATGTGGGGTCTTCGCGCGCGGCAGGTCGTCGCCGTGCCGCGGGCCCGGAGCACGCAATGAGTTTCAAGATCGCCGTCGTCGGCGCCACGGGAAACGTGGGCCGCGAGATGCTCGACATCCTTGCCGAGCGCGGGTTTCCGACCCGCGAAGTGGTGGCACTTGCCTCCGCACGCAGCAACGGGATCGATGTGTCCTTCGGCGACAGGACCCTGAAATGCCGCGCGCTCGAAACCTACGATTTTTCCGACACCGACATCTGCCTGATGTCGGCCGGCGGCGAGGTGTCGCGCACCTGGTCGCCGAAGATCGGGGCGCAGGGGTGCATCGTCATCGACAATTCGTCGGCCTGGCGCTACGACCCCGACGTTCCGCTGATCGTGCCCGAGGTCAATGCCGACGCGATCTCCGGCTATTCCAGGAAGAACATCATCGCCAATCCGAACTGCTCGACGGCCCAACTCGTCGTCGTATTGAAGCCGCTGCATGATCGGGCCAGGATCAGGCGCGTCGTCGTTGCGACCTACCAGTCGGTCTCCGGGGCAGGCAAGGCGGCGATGGACGAGCTGTTCAGCCAGACGCGCGCCGTCTTCGTCTCCGATCCGCTGCAGACCAAGAAATTTCCCAAGCGCATCGCTTTCAACGTGATCCCGCAGATCGATGTCTTCATGGAGGACGGGTTCACCAAGGAAGAGTGGAAGATGGTTGCGGAGACGAAAAAAATCCTCGACCCGAAGATCAAGCTCGTGGCGACCTGTGTACGGGTGCCCGTCTTCATCGGCCATTCCGAGGCGGTCAATATCGAGTTCGAGCAGCCGATGTCCGAGGAGGAGGCCCGCGACATCCTGCGCGAGGCGCCAGGCTGCCTCGTCATCGACAAGCGCGAGCCCGGCGGCTACATGACGCCGCACGAGGCGGCCGGCGAGGATGCGACCTACGTGTCGCGCATCCGCACCGACCCGACGGTGGACAACGGCCTCACGCTCTGGTGCGTGAGCGACAATCTGCGCAAGGGCGCGGCGCTCAACACCGTCCAGATCGCCGAAGTGCTGGTCAACCGCCGCCTGATCGAGCCGCGCCGGAAGGCTGCCTGAAGGGTCGGCACGGCGAGAGGGGCGAGCCGGCGCGGGCGCTTTGCTTCACGCCGTGGCGAATCGTGGGCTGTCATGCCCGCGGCGAGAAAGGTCTGTCCGCCATCCGCGCCGGCAGGTTCGAAACGAATGGCATTTCCAGATCCCGGCGCCGCGCACCCTCGGACTAGCCGATCGCAATCTCTTCACCGCGAAGTGATCGGGCTCCTGGCATAAAGCAATAGCCTTCGGTGTCTTTGCTCGCGTCCCTGCAACAAAGGAGCGGGCCATGAAAAGACTTACGCTATACCTATCCTTGTGCCTGGTCAGCACGGCCGTGTTCGCCGAAACCAAGCTTTATGCTTCGACGCTGCCCTGCGCAACGGCAGCGCATCTTGTCCAGTATCGAGGATCTGCCATCGTCGCGACCGGCGGCGCCACCTTCGACCGCATCGTGCGCGATGCGAGTTTCTGCCAGCGCACGCAATCGCTGGAGGGAGCCTTCCTGACGACGGCCGATCGTCCGGCCTGTTTCATCGGTTACCGGTGCCGGGAAAACGACCCCTGATGTGTCGAGCCCGCCGGATCGGCGCGAGGCGATCGTCGCGCCGATCCGCGGGGCATCAAGCGTCGGGCACAAGCGTGCGCAGATCGACGTTGCCGCCGCACAGGAGCACTCCGACGCGCTCGCCCGGCTGCGGTTTGTAGGCGCCCGAGGCGAGCGCGGCGAAGGCGGTCGCGCCTCCAGGCTCGGAGGCGATCCGATAGTCGTCGAGCAGCCTCCTTTGCGCGGCCCGGATCGCCGCATCCTCGACCAGAACGACGCGCTCGACGTGCGCCTGCGCGATATCGAAGACCAGCCGGCCAGCATATCTTGCGCCGAGCGAGTCGGCGGCAATGGAGTTGACGTCCACATCGAGGATGCGCCCGGCAGCGAGCGCGGCGTGGAGCGCGCATGATCCTTTCGGCTCGACGCCGACGACCTTCACCCGCCCGCTGAACCAGGCCGCGATGCCCCCCGATCAACCCGCCGCCGCCGACCGCGACGAGAATGGTGTCGAGCCGCGGCTCGCGGGCAAGCTCAAGCTGGGCTTCCCATTCCCGCGCCAGGGTGCCCTGGCCAGCGATCGTTTCGCGCGTGTCGTAGGGATGGATGTTGAGCGCGCCGCTCTCCTTGGCATGAGCCTCGCAGAGCGCCGCGGCGTCATAGTAGGAGGCGCCCTCGACGACGATCTCGGCGTCGAGCCGCCGGATCTTGTCGATCTTCACCGGCGAAGAAATCGCCGGCACGAAGATGCGGGCACGATGGCCGAGCTGCTGCGCCGCGTAGGCGACGGCGGCGCCGTGATTGCCGCCTGAGGCTGCCGTCACTCCCGCCGGCGGGATCGGTTGCGCGAGAAGATTGTTGAAGGCGCCGCGCGGCTTGAACGAGCCGGTGTGCTGCAGCAGTTCGAGCTTCAGGGAGACCGGCGCCTGCGTCCCGAACTCGCCGCCCGGGATCTCCAGGACCGGGGTTTGCCGCACGCGCCCGCCGATGCGGCCGGCGGCAGCCTCGATGTCGGCGCGAGCTACTGGCAAAGACATGGAATTTCTCTCGTTTTGAACCTGATCACGTCGTGGCGCTCTTGCATCACGGACAGGCCGATTGCCATTGGCCCCCGCCACCCAGCATTTAGAGGGCATTGCACCAGCATGGAATCAAACATCGCGGATTGCGATATATCTGGCAAGGTTGATCTCAAACCGATATGTTGCCCTCGTGAAGGAAATCACATGGACTCGCGACGCCCGGCGGGCATTTCGCAGGCTTCCAGCCGACGTGCAGGTTGAAATAGAGACAAAGATCGAGCGGTTTGCCAGAACGGGGGCGGGAAGCGTCAGGCGTCTGACAGCGCGCTCTGGAGCACGGTTGCGGGTTGGCGATTGGCGGGTGATTTTCGTCGAGACGGTTGCCACTATCGAGATCCGGGCGGTTGGCCATCGGCGGGACGTCTACAAATGACGGAAGGACGCAATGGGAAAGCCACAGATTATCCACACTGATGGCGAGGACCTCATCGTCATCACGCGCAGGGAATATGAAGCTTTGCTGGCAGGAGCAGGCGACGAGGCGGCCGAAGATGCGATGACCGCTCGTGTCGTCGAGGCGACTGATGCAAAGATCGCCAGGGGGGAGGATGTTGTCTTGCCGGCAAGGGTTTGGGCTGCCATCGAGGAGGGCGAACACCCGGTTCGCGTAATACGCAAACACCGAGGCCTGACGCAGGCGGATGTGGGCGAAAAATCCGGCCTTCGCCAAGGGTACATTGCCGATATAGAGGGGGGCAAACGGACTGGGTCCGCCGCATCGCTCAAGGCGATTGCAGCTGCATTGGGGGTACCGCTCGACGTCATCGTCGGATGAGCTGCTCTCATTGGTCTCAGTGGCCCGACAGAAGTCCGGGATCGGGATGATTGTCGCAATGTGGAGACACATCCATGATCCGGCTGCGGCGGAGCGTCTTGTACCTCCCAGGCTCGAATGCGCGGGCGCTGGAGAAGGCAAGGACGCTTGCCGCCGATGCGCTCATCCTCGATCTCGAAGACGCGGTCGCGCCCGAGGCCAAGGAGGTCGCCCGGGCCCAGGTCGCGGCGGCGATTGCTGCCGGGGGTTATGGTCGGCGTGAGCTCGTGGTGCGCGTCAATGCCCTCGACACGCCTTGGGGCGCCGCCGACCTCGCCGCGCTCGGCGGCCCGCAGCCTGATGCCATCCTCGTTCCCAAGATTTGGCGCCCGGACGACATCGTGACCTGGGCAAGACGGCTGCGCGAGGCGGGGCTGTCGGAGAGCGTTCGGCTCTGGGCGATGATGGAGACGCCGCTTGCCGTGCTCAACGCCCGCGAGATCGCCGCCACGGCGGCCGATCCGCTGGCGCGGCTCGACGTTCTGGTGATGGGAACGAACGATCTGGCCAAGGAGATGCGGGTCCGGACCGTTGCCGGCCGCGGGCCGATGCTCCCGCTCCTCTGCCTGTGCGTCGCTGCCGCCCGCGCCTACGGCATCGACATTCTCGATGGCGTCTACAACGATATTGCCGACGTGGCAGGTTTTGCTCGCGAGTGCGAGCAGGGCCGCGACCTCGGCTTCGACGGCAAGACTCTGATCCACCCGAGCCAGATAAACGCGTGCAATCGCGCCTTCACGCCGCAGGCGGGCGAAGTCGATCAGGCAGCGAAGGTCGTTGCGGCATTCGATCTGCCGGAAAACGCGGCCAAAGGTGCTCTCCAGATCGACGGGCGGATGGTCGAGCGCCTGCATGCCGAGACGGCGCGGCGCGTCCTGGCACTTGCGGCAGCGGCCGCACGCAAAGAGTAGGCTTTGTATACCGCCGCTGCGAGGCGACGACCTCCAGGCGCTCTATGCCGTCGCAGGATTCAGCTTGTATTTGTGCGCCCTCTCGACGGGGGAGTCCTGTCAACCGGCCACTTGGCAGTGGAATGCCTAGAAAGGTCGGCGGTCGTTCCCATATTGCTTGGTGCATTGGGACAAGTTACGGGTGTATTGAGGCGTCGGATGGCATCGGGCCTCGCGGAGGCGGGGAAACCTGCTCCGAGGAGGACCGAATGGAGAGTATCATCGTCCGGGCGGTTGCGTTTGAGGAAGGTGGTGTTTGGGTTGTCCAGGGTATCGAATACGATGTCTGCGCCCATGCGAAGGACCCTGCGGGCGTCCCCAGCGCCTTCCATCGCGCCGTAGCCGAGAACATCTTCATCACCCAGCACCTCGGCCGAAACCCTTTGCAGGGGATCAAGCCCGCGCCTCCCCGCTTTCGAGAGATGTTCGAGAGGGCCGCCGCCAGAGTAAGCGCACTCAATGAACCTGAACTGCCCATGGCCGCTATGGACATTCGGCTGGTTGAACACGTCTAGGCGCCTGCGCCATGGGGGCAAGCGGGTAGGGGGCCCGTGGACGTCTGTAGGCCGACTTATCGAATTGTTCTCGGCCATGGGATGTGTGCTAAGCGAGGTGCCGAACATTCTTATCGTTGACGAGCAGCCCAATCGCGTTCGATACCTCTACAGCCCCGAAACAGATGACTTCGTGTCGCTTCGAGACCTCACAAATGACGACCTTTTGCCGCCCAGCGAAGTAGAAAACTGGGAGCGGCGTTTGGGCATTACGATCCCCAAGGGAGAGACGAACTGAGCGTCAGGATCGCGCTTGCTGGTCTAGAGCACGAGCTGAAACTGCGCGCATGCATTTGACGCACATGTCTTGACTGACACCCTGCCTAGCGTCCAGGGCATGGTGTAGGGTGGGCAATGCGATCAACGGTTTGTATGATTTTGGACGAGTTGAAGGGCGCTTTTCCTGCAAAGCGGAACGGCCCCTTCAGTCCGCTTGTGAATGGCACTCCAAGAGTTGAACCGCTGAAAACAGAGCAGGCCTTCAGCGACAAGGATGATTGGACAAAGCTGGATCCCGATTGGCTTGATCTCGTGCCTGACGGGCTCGGAAGTGCGTTGAACTTCCTCTCGGTGGAGGCGATCTGCTTCTACATTCCGGCCTATCTTGCCGCTGACCTCACCGGGCGACTCGGCCGAGTCGACCCGGCATTCTACCTTGTTCACGGGTTCGACGACATGTCTCGAGATCGCGAGGTTCGGATTTGGCCGCGAGAACGACTGACTTGGACGGCCTATGGCCGAATGCGCTGGGAAAGACTCACACGGCAACAGGCCTTGGTCATAGTCCACTATCTTGAGTGGCGGGTGGCTTGCGATGGCTCGGACGTCAGGCATGGCCTCGTCGAGGCTCTGAAATACTATTGGTACGAGCGCGCCGCGGGACGCTCTCTAGGCGCTCGATGAGAGTCTCGGCAGCTTCGACGTTTTATGCAGTCCGCTGAGCGGCGAAGGCCCAGCCGGCGTCTATGGCCGCGTCCAGGGTAGGCGTCATGAACCACGGCAGGACGGGCATTGACAGGTCCTCCCTGCATACCTAGAAGCCTCATCTTCCACGACTGTTCTGCGTGGCCAGCTGCCCACCCGCCTGCGAGGCGCGGGCCAACGTCCGACGGCGCGATGCGCTCTCGGGCGCGTTTGGGTTTGGGAATCGCGTCGGAGCGGCTTATGTGAGGCGGGCACTGGGCCGGCCTTCGGTCGGCCGGAACCGAGAGGAATGCAGATGTTCGAAGGCCTGAGCGAAAAGCTCTCAGCCATCTTCGATAGCCTGACCCGCCGCGGCGCCCTCTCCGAGGACGACGTCAACGCCGCCATGCGCGAGGTGCGCCGCGCGCTCCTCGAGGCTGACGTTGCCCTCGACGTGGTGAAGTCGTTCACCGACAAGGTGCGCTCGCGCGCCGTCGGCGCCAACGTCGTGCGCTCGGTCACGCCCGGCCAGATGGTGATAAAAATCGTCAACGACGCGCTGATCGAAACGCTCGGCTCCGAGGCAAAGCCGATCGACCTCGACGCGCCGCCGCCCGTCGCCATCATGATGGTCGGCTTGCAGGGCGCCGGCAAGACCACGACCACCGCCAAGATCGCCAAGCGCCTCGCGGAACGGGCGAAATCGAAGGTGTTGATGGCCTCGCTCGACGTCAAGCGGCCCGCGGCGCAGGAGCAGCTCGCCGTGCTTGGGCGCCAGATCGGCATCGACACGCTGCCGGTCGTTGCCGGCCAGACGCCGGTACAGATCGCGCGACGCGCCGAGGAGACCGCCCGCCTGCAGGGCTACGACGTCGTCATGTTCGATACGGCCGGGCGTACCCATATCGACGAGCCGCTGATGGAGGAGATGGCGCAGATCAAGGACGCGGCCGTCCCGCACGAGATCCTGCTTGTTGCCGACAGCCTCACCGGCCAGGATGCCGTGCGGCTCGCCAAGTCGTTCGACGACCGTGTCGGCATCACCGGCATCGTGCTGACGCGGGTCGACGGCGATGGGCGCGGCGGCGCCGCGCTGTCGATGCGCGCCGTCACCGGCAAGCCCATAAAACTCATCGGCACGGGCGAGAAGGTCGGCGATCTCGAAGATTTTCATCCGGCCCGCATCGCCAATCGCATTCTCGGCATGGGCGACATCGTCTCGCTTGTCGAGAAGGCGGCCCAGACGATCGATGCCGAGAAGGCGCAGCGCATCGCCGAAAAGATGCGCAAGGGCAAGTTCGATCTCAACGACCTCGCCGACCAGCTGGCGCAGCTCGACAATATCGGCGGCCTCGGCGGCATCATGGGAATGCTGCCGGGGATGGGCAAGATCAAGGGGCAGATGGCGGCGGCCGGACTCGACGACAAGCTCGTCAGGCGCCAGCGCGCCGTCATCCTGTCGATGACGCCTTACGAGCGGCGCAACCCCGACATCCTGAAAGCCTCGCGCAAGAAGCGCATCGCCGCCGGCTCCGGCACCAAGGTCGAGGAAGTCAATCGCCTGTTGAAGCAGCACCGCCAGATGGCGGATCTGATGAAGTCCATGGGCGGGGCCAAGCGCGGCGCGCTCGGCAAGATGGCCTCGATGTTCGGCATGGGCGGCGGCATGCCGATGCCGTCGCCGGAGGAGATCGCCGCCTTGCAGAAGCAGATGGGCGGCGCGGGGACGGGCGCCCCGTCCGAGCCGAAGATCCCGGCAGCGCCCCCGCCGGGCGCCTTCGGGCCGCCACGAATGCCGGGGCTGCCCGGGCTCGGAGGCAGACTGCCCGGCCTCGGCGGCGGTTTTCCAGGAATGAACCCGTTCGGGGGCAAGAAGAAATGAACGCCCCGGCGCAGCTCGAAACGGCCCGGCTCACTCTGCGGCCCTGGGCGGAAGACGATGTCGGTCCTTTCGCAACGCTCTATGCCGACGATGGCGCCCGGTTCGTCGGCGGCCGCTGTACCACAGACGAAGTCTGGCGGCGCATGGCCTGTTTCATCGGGCATTGGGCGCTGCGCGGCTACGGATTCTGGGCCCTCGAAGAGAAGGCGAACGGGCATTTTGTCGGCTTCTCCGGCCTTTGGTATCCGCACGGCTGGCCGGAGCACGAGGTCGGATGGTCGCTCGTGCCGGCGGCGCGGGGCCGGGGGTTTGCCACCGAGGCCGCGGCCGCGGCGCGGGCGATCGCCTATGGGCATCTCAAGTGGACGACGCTTGTCAGCTACATCGCGCCCGGCAACGACCCCTCGCGCCGGGTGGCCGAGCGGCTCGGGGCCGCGAAGGGGTCGATGATCAAGCTGCGTGGCCAGGATGCCGTCGTCTATCGCCACCCGCCGCCCGAAACTCTCGAGATCGAGCAGACTTGCAAAAAAATGGAGCCGTAAATGTCCCTGAAAATTCGCCTGTCCCGATGGGGCGCCAAGAAGCGCCCGTTCTATCGCGTGGTCGTTGCCGATTCGCGCATGCCGCGCGACGGGCGCTTCATCGAGCGCCTCGGCACCTACGATCCGCTGAAGCCGAAGGATGCCAAGGACCGGCTGGTGCTCGATGTCGAAAAGGCCAAGGGCTGGCTTGCGAAGGGCGCCCAGCCGACCGATCGGGTGCTGCGCCTTCTCGATGAACTCGATGTCGTCAAGCGCGAGCCGCGCGTCAATCCGACCAAGGCACAGCCACGGAAGAAGGCGCAGGAGCGCGCCGCCGCGGCGGCAGCCGCGGCCGACAAGGCTGCCCAGCCGGCGGGGTGATGCGGGACGGCGCCCGACCCTTCTCCCGCTTGCGGGAGAAGGGCGCGCGCTTCCGCCACGAAACGGTAACCCGGTGCCCAAGGCCCTCATTCTCGTGGGAATGTTCGGTGCGCCGCATGGCGTACGCGGCGACATCCGCCTCAAATCGCATACGTCCGACCCCCTGGCCATCGCTTGCTATGGAGCCCTGACCGATGCTGCCGGTGCGCGCCGCTTCGAGATCGTGACGGCGCGCGTGCTCAGGAGCGACATTCTCGTTGTGCGGCTGAAGGGGATCGAAGACCGTGCCGCGGCGGCGGCACTGACGAACCTCGAACTCTATGTGCCGCGTGACAAACTTCCTCCAACGGAGGCCGAAGAATTCTATCACGCCGACCTCGTCGGACTTGAGGCCTGCGGCCCGGACGGCGAGCGCTTCGGCCGGGTCGTCGCGGTGCGCAACTTCGGTGCCGGTGATCTCCTCGAGATCGCCCCGCCGACGGGCGAGGCTCGCCTCCTGCCGTTCACGAAGACTGTGGTGCCCGTCGTCGATCTTGCCGCCGGCCGGCTGGTGGTGATTCCACCGCGCGAGATCGAAGCCGAAAATGACGCGCAAGGCGCCGCGGAGCCGGCATGAGCGAACCCTGGCGTGCGACCGTGCTTTCGCTCTATCCGGAGATGTTTCCCGGGCCGCTCGCAGCCTCGCTCTGCGGCGACGCGCTGGGGCGCGGCGTGTGGTCGCTTGAACTCGCCGGCATCCGCGACCATGGCATTGGCCGCCACCGGGCGGTGGATGATACGCCCGCCGGGGGCGGGCCCGGCATGGTGATGCGCGCCGACGTGCTTGCGGCGGCCCTCGATGCGGGGCTCGCGGCAGGTGACCCACGCCCGCGCCTGCTCATGAGCCCGCGCGGCCGGCCCTTGAAGCAGGCGCACGTGCGCATGCTCGCCGAAGGGCCCGGCCTCGTCCTCGTGTGCGGGCGCTTCGAGGGGGTCGATGAACGGGTCATCCCTGCCCGCAATCTCGAAGAGGTCTCGGTGGGCGACTATGTCCTCTCGGGCGGCGAGATCGCGGCGCTCGTCGTGATCGACGCCTGCGTTCGGCTGTTGCCGGGCGTCATGGGCAAGGAATTGTCGGGCGCACAGGAAAGCTTCGAGGAGGGTCTTCTCGAATATCCCCAATACACGCGCCCGCGCGAGTGGGAAGGTCGGTCGATCCCCGAGGTCCTGCTGTCGGGCGATCACGCCAGGATCGCCAGCTGGCGACGGGCGCAGGCCGAGCGGATCACCCGCGAGCGGCGGCCGGATTTGACGTGAGAGAAGTCGACAGCGGCGAAGCGCTGGTGTAAACGGCACGCTCAACTCACAACAGCGCGCCGAAACGCTGGCGGTCCCTGGACCGCATCGGCAAGGAGAAAGTCATGGATATCATCGCCGAGATCGAGGCCGAGCACGCCAAGAAGCTCTTGGGGACACGAAAGGTTCCCGTCTTCGGGCCGGGCGACACGGTGGTCGTCAACGTCAAGGTGAAGGAAGGCGAGCGCACGCGTGTGCAGGCCTACGAAGGCGTCTGCATTGCGCGCGACGGCGGCGGGCTCAACGAGAGCTTTACCGTTCGCAAGATTTCCTACGGGGAGGGTGTCGAGCGCGTCTTTCCGATCTATTCGCCGATGATCGACTCGATCAAGATCGTACGGCGCGGCAAGGTGCGGCGCGCCAAGCTCTACTATCTGCGCGATCGCCGCGGCAAGTCGGCGCGCATCGCGGAGAAGGCCGAGACGGCGGAGGCCAAGGCGACACGCGTCGCGGCAAAGGCGAGCGCCAAGGCGGCCAAGGCTCAGGCAAAGGCATCAGAGGCGGCGCCGGCGGCCGAATAGGCCGAGACCCCTTCAGGCGAACGGAACGTCGTTTCCTTGGAACCGATCCTCGTCATCCCGGAAGCGCGAAGCGCTGTCCAGGATCCGGCGCCAGATCCCGGCTCTCCGCTTCGCTGCGGCCGGGACGACACGAACGTGATCCTATCTCGGAAAACGCTTGGCTAGCCCGATGTTCCTTCCCTGACGTCGGAGAGGCGTCCGCGGAGCGACCGGCGCGCGGTCGTTCACCGCGAGCGAACGGGAACACTTGGCTCAGAGCCCGCTCCTTGGATGCAGAGTATGATTACCGCGCCTTCGCCCATGCTGGAGTCTTCAAAGCTTGTAAAATACGCTACTACCGATCCGCCTGTCGTATTTACCGGCCGACAGGTTATCTACCTCGATGGAAAATTGCTTGATGCTGCGCCACGCCTCGCTATTTGCGAAAATCTTTCTGATCAAAGAGTGCACCTATTGCTGTGCGATGGTGATTGGAATGTGATTGCTGCTTCAACAGGGGACAGTCTGGTCGAAGTCGAAGAGATGGCAGAGCGATGGTATCGAGGCATAGAGGATAAATGGATCAAATCCCCATACAGCGAAGAGGAATTCAGGAAATACGCCGGTGATCAACGCGAAGAACTTCGATGCTCGTTCTGCGGCAGGTGGGATTGGGAGTATGGACAAGCGTTTTCTGTGCAAGGATCGAATATCTGTGATGTCTGTGTACGATCATTCTTTGAGAAACTATCCGGTTGACGAACGCTCCAAGGTCTTGCCCGCCTCCTCGGCTGCGTGCCGCGTGCGGGCGGCCTGGCGGCGCGCCTTCTCGACCGCGGCACGCGAGGCCTCGCTCAGGCTGAACATTTCGGGCCAATTACGGTGACACGAGCGTATTTACCTATTTGGAAACGCCGTGCTATCGTTCCGACATGACCCGCATCGCGTATTGTCAAAGCGCCACCGGCTGTGGGCGCACGCCGCTCACGCGACCGAGTCATCGTGATAGGATCTCGCGCAATTCTTCCATTCGAATATCCAACTGATCTCGCCCGATGTAAGCATGCGGCATGCAAAATGTCCGATAACCGCGGCTCTCAAGGTGTGCCTTCGCCAAATTCGCAACCTCGACAAAGGTGAAAACGATAAGCGGCTTATCGCCCGTCTTACCAAGACGATCGGCCAGGTCGTCAACTCCTGCCCGTTTCTCCGCTCGGGTCAGGGTGTCGCGTTCCGTCGGTCGTCTGATCAAATCAGCGAAACCAAAGCCTTGATTAAAGGCAGCATATCCTCGCCGCGCTTCGGCAAGGTTGTCGTGATGCGATATTGTTGTAGCCGATCCCAAAACCGACGACCGAGCTTGCCCTGATAGTAGTGTCCCGCATCGACGGAGACACGCGACGGGTTGATTCCGACAAAAACCGCCTTGAGTCCTGGCCGCAGCAACTCCCTGAGAGTGCGCACGTCCTGACCGCTAATATTGATAGTTTCCGTTCCGACCAAGTCCGTCTCCTTTGTTCCTCTCTCGATCGCTGCGATTCGCTAGCCGTGCGGTCCTGCATTACGGTGACGTGACTGTCTTTACCCTTTTCAATGCGCAGTCCATCGCCTCCTTGCGCCCGCGTCTGCCGGGCGAGGCGAACGATCCCGAAATCCGTTCAGCTCGCCAGCGGCGCGTTCAGCATCCAGCGATGGCCGAACGGATCGCGCAGCACGGCAAAGCGGGTGCCCCAGAACGAATTCGTCGGGCCCATCTCGCCTTTGCCGCCGAAGCTCGTGGCGCGGTTGAAAGTCTCGTCGACCTCGTCGCGTGTCGCGAATTCGAGGCTGACCGACATCGTCACCGGCTCGCCGGGCAGGGGCGAGCGCGCCTGCCCGTATTCGGGAAACGCGTCCGACAGCATCACCGCGCCGCCGTTGATCGAGAGTTCGCAATGCATGATGCGCAGCCCGTCCATCGACGGCATGAGCGCCTTCTGGGTCGCCCTGAACACGTTGGCGTAGTAGGCGATGGCTGCCGACGCTGGCGAGACGGTGAGGTAGGGCGCCACCTTGGGACGGTCGTTCACGGTCGGCTCCACGGCAATGCTGCGGAACACTAGCGAAAACCACGCAATGAAAGAAGGCGCCTTCCTACCTGCTGGGCCACAGATGCGTGTCCGGCCTTGTTCACCTCTGATCACGCGCTTGCTTCATTGTCGGCAAAACGGAGATTTGCTAAGCACCATGTCGATGAGGAACGCGCGCGAAGGCCGCCCCGCTGTCGTCAATTCTTGTCGCCGCCGCCGCAGGTTGCCGACAACGGCTGGCTTTGCCCCGTTGCATGATCACGTGCGTCTCCCCTGGCGATTTTTCGGTCGGCTCACGACGTCGGCGCACGCGGGCCTTGCGGCACGCTGACCGCGCCGCGGTCGCAAGCCCACCCGTGCCTTCCTACATTCATGCCTATCGCAAGGACTGACCCATGAACCCGCGCACCCTCTATGACAAGATCTGGGACGACCACCTGGTCGACGCGCAGCCCGACGGCACCAGCCTGATCTACATCGACCGCCATCTCGTGCACGAGGTGACGAGCCCGCAGGCCTTCGAGGGCCTGCGGCTTGCCGGGCGCCGCGTGCGGGCGCCGCAAAAGACGCTTGCCGTCGTCGATCACAACGTGCCCACGACCGACCGCTCGAAGGGCATCGACGATCCGGAAAGCCGCCTGCAGGTCGAGACGCTCGAACGCAACGCACGCGACTTCGGGATCGAATATTACAACGAACGCGACACCCGCCAGGGCATCGTCCACATCATCGGCCCGGAGCAGGGTTTCACGTTGCCGGGCACCACCATCGTGTGCGGCGACAGCCACACCTCGACGCACGGTGCCTTCGGCGCGCTTGCCCATGGCATCGGCACGTCGGAGGTCGAGCATGTGCTTGCCACCCAAACGCTGATCCAGAAGAAGGCCAAGAACATGCGCGTCGTGGTCGACGGCGTGCTCGGTCCGGCCATCACCGCCAAGGACATCATCCTCTCGATCATCGGCGAGATCGGCACGGCGGGTGGCACCGGCCATGTCATCGAATATGCGGGCGAGGCCATCCGGGCGCTGTCGATGGAGGGCCGCATGACGGTGTGCAACATGTCGATCGAGGGCGGCGCCCGTGCCGGCATGGTGGCGCCGGACGCCAAGGCGTTCGAGTATCTGCGCGGCCGCCCCAAGGCGCCCACTGGCGCGGCCTGGGCCGGGGCGGTGCGATACTGGGAGAGCCTGCAGTCGGACGAGGGCGCCCATTTCGACAAGGAAATCCGCCTTGACGCCGGCACCCTTCCGCCGATCGTGACGTGGGGCACCTCGCCGCAGGACGTGGCGACCATCGCCGGGAGCGTGCCGCGGCCGGAGGAGGCGCAAAGCGAGCAGAAACGCGCCTCGATCGAGCGCGCGCTCGCCTATATGGGTCTCAAGGGCGGCGAGAAGATCATGGATATTCCCATCGACCGCGTGTTCATCGGCTCGTGCACCAACGGGCGCATCGAGGATCTGCGCGCCGCCGCCAGGATTGTCGATGGCAGGACGGTCAACGCGCGCGTCAATGCGATGGTCGTGCCGGGCTCCGGGCTCGTCAAGATGCAGGCGGAGGCCGAGGGGCTCGACCGCATCTTCAAGGCCGCCGGCTTCGAATGGCGGGAGCCAGGCTGTTCGATGTGTCTTGCCATGAACCCTGACAAGCTCGCACCGGGCGAACGTTGCGCCTCCACATCGAATCGGAACTTTGAGGGTCGGCAGGGATTCCGGGGGCGCACCCATCTGGTCTCGCCGGCGATGGCCGCCGCGGCCGCAATTGCCGGCCGGTTCGTCGACGTCCGCCAGTGGGGCTAGCCCGCGGCGGCGGTGTCGAGAACGAAAGAAGCCGGCTCAGGGCGAGCCGGCTTCTCAGAGGCCCATGGCCCCGTCTCAGTAGTAGCAGACCTTGTGGGGGAACGGATAGAAGGTGAAATGGCAGGGGCTGTATCCGCCGTACCCGCCATAGCCACCCCAGCCGCCCCATCCCCAGTGCGGGCCAAAGCCCCAGCCCCAATGCGGGCCGCCCCAGCCCCAGCCGAAGCCCCAAGCGGAAGCCTCGGTCGAGGTGAGCGCCACCGTGCCCAACGTCGCAACGGCAGCGAGGATCATCAGATACTTTCTCATGGGTCATTTCCTTGTCGATGGTGAAGCAACGAGCCTCCGGCTCGCCTGCGATCCGGGTTTGCTTCCGGGTGATCGCAGGACCAGCAATAGATCGATCGGTCAGGAAATGCGGTGCGATTCGACACATGAAACGTCCTTCATTTTCAATCACATATAGTTGATCTTCGTTCATCACGGGTTCACCGGCCAGATCTTGGGTGTTCATTGTGTGTTCATCACTCGTAGAACCTGCGCAGCAGGTGTATTGCGAGGTGAATCGGCTTGCAACAGCTGCTTTGGACTGGAGAAATATTGCAAAGACAATGTATAGTCGCGCGAACAAACGCGTGTATGAGAACAGCATATCTGATGTCTGGCCAACCCAGGAGTCCCCTTGAAAGGTCGAGACCAAGTCATTGCACAGGCATTGAACAGTCTTGCCTGACCGTCCTCGGTGGGCAGTGCCTTGCGGCGGTGCGGCAGCCGGACTAAGTTGCCGGCGGTGCCGTCGAGGGATTGCGTAGTGCCTCGCCTCCGACAAGCGGCGCCGCTCTTCCTGCGTCCCGATCCACAACGCGCAAGGTGTTGACATGCCCGCTACTGCTGCAGCCGTCGGCCCGATCTCTGTGCCACCCAGTGATACGGCAGCGGTGGCAGCGAGCTTCCGCGCCGCGGTCGCGGGGCGCCAAGCCTTCGATGTTCCCTATCGTCATTGGCTTGTGGAGAACATCTTCCCCGCGGGCGTTGCTGCAGAGCTTGCCGGTCTGCCGTTCGCCGTGCCGCAGCTCGGCGGCATTTCCGGCAAGCGCGAGCTCCACAACGACCAGCGCAGCTATTTCGATGCCGCCGCGATGGCCCGCTTCCCGGTGATGCGGGCCGTCGCCGAGGCGTTGCAGTCGGGCGAGATCGTTCGCCTTATCCACGACGCCTTCGAGGCACCGATCGACGACACCTTCCTGCGCCTCGAATACGCCCAGGACTGCGACGGCTTCTGGCTCGAGCCGCATTCGGATCTCGGCGTCAAGAAATTCACCTGCCTGATCTATCTGTCCGACGGCCCCGGCCACGAGACCCTTGGCACCGACATCTACTGGTCGAAGGAGCGCCATTTCGGCCGATCGCCGTTCAAGCAGGGCGCCGCAATGATCTTCGTTCCGGCGGCCAACACTTGGCACGGCTTCGAGAAGCGCCGCATCGAAGGGGTGCGTCGGTCGGTCATTCTCAACTATGTGACGCATGAGTGGCGGGCGCGCGAGCAATTGTCGTTTCCGGAGCAGCCGGTGAGGGTCTAGCCGGCTGCACCAGCAACGCCGGACCTGCGCGCGGCGCCCTCCCGGATCTACCCCCGGAAGGCGAGATATCGCGCCGCCACCAGGCGGGCGATCTCCGGCGTTGCATCGATCGGCTCATAGGTGAACGGATCGAGGCTCCCCGCGTAGCGCCTGACGGCGCCCCGTTCGGCGAGCCGGTCGATGAAGGCCACCATCTTGTGATAGGCCATGCCGGAGGGCACGAAGACGTAGACGGGAGCGCCTGTCGCGGTTGCCTCGCCGAGCATGTTGACGCTGTCGCCGGTCACGAGGATGCGATCTGCGTTGGCGAGGATCGGCAGATAGGCGTTCTCCCCCGCGCCATCCCAGACGTAGGCGCAGTTTCCTAAAAGACCTGCGTCGGCAAGCGGCGCCCTCACCGCTTCAAGGAACGCTGCTGGCGTTCGCCGCGACGGCGTCACCATCACGCCGAAACCCTGGCGGGCACACTCGAGCGCAATGGCGCCGAGCCGGCGCGCGTCGTGCCGCTTGAAGCGGTGGTGACCGCTGGGGCCGCCAAGGACAATGCCGAGCCGCGGGCGATTGACCCAGGCAATGCGGCGGTCCGGCTCGGCGCGCGCCCTGGCGATCACGTCCGGCGTCAGGGAATGCGGCGACGTGAGAGTGACGACGACGTTTGCGCCGCGCAGCGGATCGTGCTCGGGAACCCAGATCGCATCGGCGGTGCGCGGACCGGTGCGCGGATCCTTCAAGAACACGGTGAACGTCCGGCGTCCCGACGCGCGCTTCACATGCCTGAGATAAGGCACGGTGCGCCGACCCGAGGCGATCAGGATATCGGGGAACGGCGGGGCGACCGGGCTTCCCGGTTCATCCGCCCGTTCGCGAGGATCGATCGGTCCGAAAGGCGCGACGGCTGCCCACGGCAGCCGCGGCGCAATCAGACGCCGCTCCGCGGCAGCTCCCAGTGCTTGCGCAACGCCGAAGCAATGCACCTCGTCACCGATCTTTCCGTCGGTAACGACCCAGGTCGTCGTGGAAGGCGGCAGATATGCCTCCCGCTCCCGCCATGGTGCCGGCGCGGGAAAGCCCCCTACCGCTATGTCCACGCCAACCGCCGCCGGCCACTTGTCCGTGGCCCTTTGGAGCCACTGGTCAGACGGGCCGACCGCGGGCGGCCCTGGACCAGGCCGCCCAAAGCATCCCGCCGGGTGAGCGGCCCGGTGGTGCCGGCGTCAGTCTCTCGTGCCAATTCGCTCTGCCTCAAATATAGGCGACCTTCAGGATCTCGTAGCTTTTACCGCCACCGGGCGTATTGACCTCGACGGTGTCGCCTGCCTTCTTGCCGATCAGGGCGCGGGCGGTGGGCGACGTGATCGAGACTTTGCCCTGCTTCACATTGGCTTCGTTTTCGCCGACGATCTGATAGACCTTCTTTTCGTCGGTGTCCTCATCGACGATGGTCACGGTGGCGCCGAACTTCACCGAATTGCCGGAGAGTTTCGATATGTCGATCACCTCGGCCCGCGACAGCTTGTCCTCGAGCTCGGCCACGCGGCTTTCGTTGATCGACTGGGCCTCCTTGGCCGCGTGATATTCGGCATTCTCCGACAGGTCGCCGTGCGTGCGCGCCTCGGCGATGGCCTGAATGATGCGCGGGCGTTCCTCCTGCTGGCGGAACTTCAGCTCGGCCTCCAGCGCGGCATAACCAGCGGCGGTCATGGGGATCTTGTCCATAGTTGGTGCTCTTTTCTCAATCGGCGCCCCCCAAGGCGCCCGAACCCGACAAATGAACCCACCGGGACGTTTCCCACATCCCGGTGCCGGTACTCCTCGTCAACTGCCTGCGGCCAGCTCGCGGACAACCGCAGCCGGCCCGGGCGCCTTGATTGGCTTCAGGCGAAGTAGTCCTGCAGCGCGCGCACTTCCAGATCGCCGCCGAGATAGGCCTTGATCCCATGCGCCGCCGCAATCGATCCTGCTAGAGTGGTGTAGTATGGCACCTTATGCAAGAGGGCTGCGCGGCGCAGCGATCTGGAATCGGCGAGCGCCTGGGCGCCTTCGGTTGTATTGAAGACGAGCTGCACGCCGCCGTTCTTGATGGCATCGACCGCATGTGGCCGCCCCTCGGACACCTTGTTGATCTTCTGAGCGGTCACGCCGGCAGCCCGCAGGAAGCGCCAGGTGCCGCCGGTCGCGCCGATCTTGAAGCCGAGGTCGGCCAGCATCCGTACTGCCGGAAGGATGCGCGGCTTGTCGGCGTCGCGCACCGACACGAACAGCGTTCCGGCCGTCGGCACTTTGGTGCCTGATCCGAGCTGGCTCTTGGCGAATGCGATGTCGAAGGAGAGGTCAAGGCCGATGACCTCGCCGGTCGAGCGCATCTCCGGACCCAGCACCGTGTCGACGCCGGGAAAGCGCGCGAAGGGGAAGACCGCTTCCTTCACGCCGACGTGGGCGAGGCGGGTCTGCGTCAGGCCGAAACTGACGAGCTTTTCGCCCGCCATGATGCGCGCGGCGATCTTAGCGATCGGGGCGCCGATGACCTTGGCAACGAACGGAACGGTGCGCGAGGCGCGCGGATTGACCTCGAGGACGTAGATCCGGCCATCCTGGATGGCGTATTGCACGTTCATGAGGCCGCCGACGTCGAGCGCCACGGCCAGCCGGCGCGTGTGCTCTTCGAGCTCGCCGATCGTAGCGGGCGACAGGGAGCGGGGCGGCAGCGAACAGGCCGAATCGCCGGAGTGGATGCCGGCCTCCTCGATGTGCTCCATGACGCCGGCAATGAACACGTCCCTGCCGTCGGCGAGCGCGTCGACGTCGATCTCGGTGGCATCGCTCAGATAGCGGTCGAACAACAGCGGGTTCTTGCCAAGCACCGTGTTGATTTGGCCGGTCTTGTCGTTCGGATAGCGCGCCCTGACCTCCGAGGGGATGAGGCCCGGCAGGGTGCCGAGGAGATAGTCTTCGAAGGCGGCCTCGTCGCGGATGATCGCCATCGCCCGGCCGCCGAGCACATAGGAGGGCCGCACGACGAGCGGCAGGCCGAGCTCGCCGGCGACAAGCCGGGCCTGCTCGACCGAATAGGCGATCCCGTTCTTGGGCTGCTTCAGCCGCAATTTGTCGAGGAGCCGTTTGAAGCGGTCGCGATCCTCGGCCAAGTCGATGCTGTCGACGGAAGTGCCGAGAATGGGAGCGCCTGCCGCTTCGACCGCATTGGCGAGCTTCAGCGGCGTCTGGCCGCCGAACTGGACGATGACCCCCTTCAAGGTGCCCGCTGCACGTTCCGCAGCCAGTATTTCGACCACGTCCTCGGCCGTCAGCGGCTCGAAATAGAGGCGGTCGGAGGTGTCGTAGTCGGTCGAGACCGTCTCCGGATTGCAGTTGATCATGACGGTTTCGTAGCCCGCCGCAGAGAGCGCGAAGGCGGCGTGGCAGCAGCAATAGTCGAATTCAATTCCCTGGCCGATGCGGTTCGGCCCGCCGCCGAGGATGACGATCTTGTCGCGTCCGGACGGCCGGGCCTCGTCGGCGAAATCGCCGCCAAATGGCTTGGCATAGGTCGAGTACATGTAGGCGGTCGGCGAAGCAAACTCCGCAGCGCAGGTGTCGATTCGCTTGAACACCGGATGCAGGTGCAATTGCCGGCGCAGCCGCGCTACGTCTTCCTCGGTGGTGTTGGCGAGAGAGGCGAGCCTTGCATCGGAGAAGCCTGCGGCCTTCAAGATCCGCAGGTTTGCCGCGCTGCGGGGCAGGCCGTGGGCTCGCACCCTCGCCTCCAGATCGACGATGTCCTTGATGCGGGCGATGAACCACGGGTCGATCTTGCAGCACTCGTGGATCTCGCGCTCGTTCATGCCAAGTCGCAGCGCCTGGGCCACGTCCAGGAGGCGCTGTGGGGATGGGCGGCCGAGCGCGGCGCGAATGGCGTTGCGGTCGTCACCCTGGCC
Source organism: Methylobacteriaceae bacterium (assembly GCA_019233695.1). GTDB lineage: Bacteria > Pseudomonadota > Alphaproteobacteria > Rhizobiales > Beijerinckiaceae > JAFAME01. The sequence goes on along the minus strand of JAFAME010000078.1, from coordinate 34,793 downwards.
GAGCCCCTCGATCTCGGTCTCGTCGAGTCCGGAAAGACCTGTCTCCAGTGAACGCAAGGCCTTCTGCAGCGATTCCGCAAAGCAGCGGCCGATGGCCATCGCCTCGCCGACGGATTTCATCGATGTGGTGAGAATGGGCTCCGCGCCGGGGAATTTCTCGAATGCGAAGCGGGGAACTTTCGTGACGACGTAGTCGATCGTCGGCTCGAACGAGGCGGGAGTTGCCCCGCCAGTGATGTCGTTCTTGATCTCGTCGAGCGTGTAGCCGACGGCGAGTTTCGCGGCGACCTTGGCGATGGGAAAGCCCGTCGCCTTCGATGCCAGCGCGGAGGAACGCGACACGCGCGGATTCATCTCGATGACGACCAGCCGGCCATCGGCGGGATTGACGGCGAACTGCACGTTCGACCCGCCGGTCTCGACGCCGATTTCGCGCAGGCAGGCGATGGCGGCATCGCGCATCACCTGGTATTCCTTGTCGGTGAGGGTAAGGGCTGGCGCCACCGTGATGGAATCGCCGGTGTGAACGCCCATCGGATCGATATTCTCGATCGAGCATACGATGATGCAATTGTCCGCTCGGTCGCGGACCACTTCCATCTCGAATTCCTTCCAGCCGAGCACGCTCTCTTCGATAAGCACCTCGTTGGTCGGCGAGGCGTCGATGCCGCTTTCGACGATGTCGATGAACTCGGCCTTGTTGTAGGCGATGCCGCCGCCGGTGCCGCCGAGCGTGAAGGAAGGGCGGATGATCGCCGGCAGGCCGATGTGTTCGAGCGCGTCGAGCGCCTGACCGAGCGTCTTGACCATCTGCGAACGCGGCGTTTCGAGGCCGATCCGATGCATGGCCTCGCGGAAGAGCTCGCGGTCCTCCGCCTTGTCGATGGCCTCGGCCGTCGCGCCGATGAGGATCACGTCGTGCTTGTCGAGGACGCCCATCCTGCGCAGCGACAAGGCGCAGTTCAGCGCCGTCTGTCCACCCATCGTGGGCAGGAGCGCGAAGCCGCCCGGGGCGACACGGCGCTCGGCGGCGATGATCTTGGCGACGATTTCCGGGGTGATCGGCTCGACATAGGTCCGATCAGCGAGATCGGGGTCGGTCATGATCGTCGCCGGGTTGGAGTTGACGAGGACGATCCGATAGCCTTCCGCCTTCAGCGCCTTGCACGCCTGCGTGCCCGAGTAGTCGAACTCGCATGCCTGACCGATGATGATCGGCCCGGCGCCGATGATCATGATGGTCGAGATGTCCGTGCGTTTTGGCATGGCGTCTCCGAGCGTCCGCGCCGGACGGCAGAGTCTCGTCCACGAACACGAAAAAAGGCCGCGCAGCGGCGACTGCGAAGCCACAAGCGCGTCCTTGCTGAGACCCGTCGGGGAGGCCGGTCGCGTTCAGGCGGTCACCGCCTCTCCGCGCGGGCGCGTCTGATTAGACGAGAATCGATCGGTTGGGAACCCCCTTGCGAAGGCGATCTGCGGCCTGCGGCAAGGGGTAGCGGGTCGGCCGTGAGGGGGTGACGCGGATCACTGGACAGGGAGGCGATTTTCTGCAGCGATAGGCAGGGGTGCCCACGCTCCTCGATGCGTGGATAAATGAGGCGCCTCGATTACGGTCTGCGATGCTGGCGGCACCCCGGCAGCCATTGTTTCCGTCATCGATAAAATCATATCTAAATGCAATCTTTGGTTGCGATGGCGCTCGCCGCATGTAGCAATCGTTAACCTTGATGATTGCATATTCTGGCGCTCATCGCGGCAGAGGAGCTTTACTAATCGAGTTGCTCATGACCAAGCAGGAAAAGGTGTTGCACCGCCGTATTCTCCTTCGGGCACAGGGTACCGAGGCCGCGCATGCGGCGCTCCCGCGACATCCGATGGCGGACAAATTCATTGCCCATCCGATTCGGCCCGAACACATTGCGCCCCTGGTGGCGGCGACGGCCCGCCACGTTCCCATATCGGCCACGGTCGCTTCGGTCCGGCGCGTTTACGAACACGATCAACGGGCGTTCTGGGGCCTGTCACGGCGGCAAGCCGATGTCGCCCACGCGACGCCCGATGGGCTCGTCACATTCCTCCTCTTGTCGGAGATCGGGCAGCGCCTGCTCCTGTCCGGAACGCTTGAGTACGGCAATCCGCCGGCCGATGCGCTCGCCGGGCCTGGGGAGACGCCGGCTGCCATCTACGTCTGGTCGGTTCTGGCTCCCGGCCCGACGAGCGGCGCCCTGTTTGCCCTGTTCGAGCGTCTGAATGAGCCGCCTTTCGCCGGGCTCGATCTCTATGGCCGGCCGGTCACGCCGGCGGGCGAGCGCCTGACCAAGGGTCTGGGCTTCGAATTGGTGACGCCGGACAGGCGCACCGACAATCTGCATGCCCTGCCGCGCGGCCCCATGTCGTCGCCCGACCGCGAGCGTCAGGGGCACGGATCGATTCTCAACGATGCCTCGACACGCGCCGACAACGCCATCAGCGTCTCGGTCGCTCGCACGTTTGATGACCTCATACGGGTCGTGGCGATTCGCGCCGCCGTCTACATGGCCGAGCAGGCCTGTCCCTACGCCGAAGAGTTCGACGGCAACGACTTTACCGCAACGCACATTCTCGGCCACGTCGGGGACGAGCCCGCCGCCTGCATGCGGGTTCGCTATTTCGGCGATTTCGCCAAGATCGAGCGCATGGCGGTCCGCAAGGAGTTCCGCAAGACGCGGATCGCCGTCCGCCTCATTCGACAGTCGATCGAGCTGTGCCGCCGCAAAGGCTATACGACGCTCTATGGCCACGCGGCCGAGCGGCTCGTCGGATTCTGGAGCCATTTCGGCTTCAAGCCGCTCCCGGACCGCCCGAAATTCATGTTCTCGGATCATTCCTATGTCGAGATGCGGCTCGACCTAACGGCTGCGCCCGACGCGATCTTCCTCGGCACGGACCCCTACGTGACCAACAGGCCGGAGGGTGCGTGGGACTTCCCGGGCATTCTCGACCAGTCGGCGCTGCGCTCGGCAGGTCAATTCGCGCACGGCTAGCCCGCGCAAGCCGCTTGGCCGCTCGGCAACCCGGCCTCAATCGCCGGACTTGTTTCCAGCGCCAAGATCCCAGCCCGAGGGTGCGCCTTCGGGGGGTAGCTGATTTTGACCAGCCGCGGGCACGAACCGGGGCGGCGGGCTCGCCATCGGAGAGGGCGGAACGGGCCCAACGCTCGCCTGATAGCCGTCCAATGCCAGCGGCGCCCCGGCGCTCGGCCCGCGCCCGATGGAGCCGCCGACGTCGCTCGATCCGGCCTGGGCGATGTCGAGGTCTTCTTCGATTGTCGGCGGCTCGGGCAGGTTGTCGCGCCTTGGCCCTTCGGGGAGCGGTGTCTGCGGCGCCGGTCGGCAGATGCGGCGCAGGCCCCGCGACGTATTGCCATGCATGGCGAGGTCGACGTGGAAATGATTGTCGTGGAGCGGATAGCCCGGCCCGAGCACGGTATTGAAGATACCGCAGGCACCCGCGTCGAGGGTTCGCAGGAATGACTGCTCCACGGGGTCGCCGCGCCAGCCGCGCAGGACGCTGATCTCCCGTCCATCGGCGAGGCGAAAGGCAGCAAGATCGATGGCATTGGCGAAGGCGTGCTCGGAATAGGCGGCAAAGGGGTCGTTGTTGGCCCGCCGGCAGCTGTAGGAGCCGAAGGTCCGGATGCCGACGACCGGCTGGCCGAAGCTCGCCTGCGACGCCGGCTGGACGACTTCGGCGATCCAGCGGTCGAGCGCCGGAATCATCGGGCAGCTGAGGGTTTGCGGTGCATTGAGCGCGACGGTGCCACCGGCGAGCGCCGTGACGCGAAACGGGTGGACAAGCCCACAGATGCCGGGGCCGTCGATCTCCGATGCCGGCTGGATGAAATCCGAGACGGTGACGAGCTTTTCGGCGAGGCAGGCGTTTTCGGCCTCGGCGCGCCAGGCCGGCCGCTCGGCGCGCTCGCGAAAGCCGCAGCCGGAAAAGATCAGCAGCGCCGCTGCCAATGCGACAAATGGCGAAACGCTACGCGCCATTTGCGCACAAATGCATTCAATTCGTTAACTTGGGTTTAAGCGTTGAGGCCGGTTGACGACGCGGGCCTCCTTCGACCACAGGTCCGGATGCAAGCTCGGAGAACGTCATGGCCATTCGCATCACGCTTGCCGGGGCAACCGGCTGGGTCGGGCGCGCGCTCGTTGCCGCGATCGACAACGCCGATGATCTCGTCCTTGCGGGTGCCGTCGCACGCTCTGCGGCAGGTCGCGATGCAGGCGAGAGCGTCGGCATGCGTCGCCTCGGCATCGCCATCAAAGCGGCGCTCGAAGAAGCGCTGCAGGCGCCGAGCGACGTGGTGATCGACTATACGGCGCCGGGCGCCGTCAAGGACCACGCGCTCGCAGCGCTCGCGGCCGGGCGGCACGTCGTCATCGGCACGTCCGGTCTGACAGCGGAAGATTATGAGGAAATCGATGCGGCTGCGCGACAGGCGGAAAGGGGCGTGGTGGCGGCCGGGAATTTTTCCATCACGGCGAGCTTGCTGCGGCGTTTCGCCATTGAGGCTGCGAAATATGTGCCGGACGTCGAGATCATCGACTATGCCTCGGCGGGCAAGCCGGACACGCCCTCAGGCACCGCCCGCGAGCTCGGCGAGATGCTGGCCAAAGTGCGAGGCAAGGCGACATCGAGGCCGGTCGCCGAACTCTCAGGTCCGCCGGCGACGCGCGGCGCTGCGATCGGCTCGGGCAACCCGGTGCAGGTGCACTCGCTCCGACTGCCTTCATTCGTGCTTTCCTGCGAGGCGGTATTCGCCCTGCCGGACGAGCGGCTTGTCGTCCGCCACGATGCCGGCTCTTCAGCCGCGCCCTACGTCGCCGGAACCCTGCTGGCGGCGCGGAAGGTCGGCGGGCTCATCGGGCTTGCGCGCGGCCTCGACCGCTTCATGGAATGAGGGTTGAGCGAAGTTGCGTCGGTCGGGATATGCAAAAGAGCCCTCCACCAGGTCCCTGAGCATCCGGCTCAAGATTGTGGGAGCAAGCCAAGCTCATGCGTGACCCGGGCCGGCGTGCGCCGCGCCCGAGCCGAGTTCGAGCACCCGCTCGAAATGGAAGGCATCCTGATAGATGCAGAATTCCGCCGGGCCGAACTCGACCATGGAGAGGGCCCGGCCGATATGCGCGGTGAGGGCCGAGTGCGCCTTTTCGATCGCCTTGTCCTCAGCTGCATCGGGCCAGCTCACCAGATAGGAGAGGCTCACCTGAAAGACCTCGTTGCGATGCCGGGGGCGGTGCATTCCAAAGAGCTCGGACAGCCGGTCGCGAAAGGTCCGCAATCGCCGTTCTTCGTGCGAATCCCCAGGCTCGAGCGTGATGACGCTGCCCTTCTCGTCATCGAGGCTCAAGTCCTTCGGCCGCATCCGGACACTCGAGGGCGCCTCGATGCCCTTGAGTCTCTCCGCCAAGGCTGCGGTTGCTTCGCGCAGGCTCTTGCCCGCCATATCGGCTGGCCACCAAGCCCGGTCGTGTGGTTCATCGCCGAGCCCTTCGAAGACGGTCATATGGAGGCTGGCAGCAGGCGGGAAGGCAAATCGATCCGCGAAGATTTCCTGCTGCAAGGCTCCCTGGATCGATCCGATGGCCGCAAAGCCAGGATTGCCGCTGGTGATCGGATAGAGCACGGCGTTGCCGCCGAACCGACGCAGAGATCCATCGGGGTGGAACAGCCGTCCGACTGCAAAGGGATAGTCCGGCCGTTGCGGAACGACGTTCATGCAAGACCCCCCTTCTTGCGGCCCACCTGAGGTGGCGCCCGTGGCGGACCCGCGGCCGGCGCCAATGACGAACAGGAATGATCTGCCGCCGCGCCGCGTCCAGCTTGCTGCACTGCGAGACTACGCTTCGCTGGTGCGAAGTCCAGCGGAACTTGGCGGATGTCCAGCGCCCATTGCGCCCATCGTTCAGAACATTCTGCCGCCGTCAGGGACCTTCCGCTCGGGGCCGATCAGAACCACGTCACCTTCGCTGGCGGGAAAGCCGAGCGTCAGGACCTCGGACATGAACGGACCGATCTGGCGCGGCGGGAAATTCACGACGGCGGCCACCTGTCGCCCGAGCAGGGTGTCGGGTCGATAGTACTTCGTCACCTGTGCCGAGGATTTCTTCTGGCCGATGTCCGGTCCGAAATCGATGAACAATTTCAGGGCCGGCTTGCGCGCCTCGGGAAAGGCTTCGATCCTGACGATAGTGCCGACGCGAATGTCCACGGCAAGAAAATCGTCGAAAGAGATGGTCGGGGCAGGAGCCGCATCGGCTGCCATGGGCAACGTCCAGGACTGGCGGGCAGAGATGGCGAGGGGGGCTCTGGTCGGTCACCTCGACCGGCGCGAGCGACGGCGGGGCTCCTCGTCGAGCTCGTCGTCCTCCGAGCGGCGCCACCTTTCGCGGACGCGTTCGCGAAAGCCGCGCCGCGAATCGAGCATTGCCCGCGCCAGCGCCCGAAGCGGCGATGTCAGCCGATGCAGGTCCTCGGCACGCTCGACGAGCCGCTCGCCGCGGATGAGTTCGCGGTCGAGTGTCGCCATCGTCCTCGCCAGGCCCGTATCGTGGTCGCGGAACCAGCCATTGAGCACCCGTCCCCAGGCAAGCGCCAGCCCCTGGATTTTCAAGGCGCCGACGGCTCCTTCGGTATCGATGCCGGCGGCAGCCAGCATGAAGCGCATCGAATTGACCACCACCCGATTGAGCGCCGCCGCGGCCGCGGCATGGCCCCTCGCCCAGTCGCTGATGCCTTCGAGGCCGTAGCGATAGGGCTCGAGTGCGTCGATGCGGCGCATCAGCACGTCGAACAGGCGCTCTTTGGCCGGCTCGTCGATGAGGTCGGAACCCGTGCCGTCGAGGACGATGCGATCGATCCGGCGGGAGAAGGCGGCAATGACCGCGCCTTTGGAGACGAAGTGCTCGCGGAAGGTCCCAAGCGAAACGCCCGCCCGTTCGGCGACGTCGGCGATGCCGAAATCGTCCCAAGCACGCTCGCCGGCGAGCGCCATCAGGGCGTCGATGATGCGGTCGCGGGGATTGTCGGACGGGGCAGGCGTTGCCGGCGTGCGCGCCGCGGCCTGCCGCTTTGGTTCTCTCTGGGGTTCGCCCGACGTCGGTTCTTTGGCCATCGCCGCCTCCCTTCTGATCCGTCGCATCAGCTTAGGGCGCAGCGGCACGATGGCCAAGGGCTCACCCGGAAAGCTCCGCGGCGCGCCGGGTTGCTGCCGCAATCGCGGCTCTCATCAGCCGCCCCAGTCCATGTTCCGACATCAGAACGTCGAGCGCCGCCGCGGTCGTGCCACCCGGCGATGTGACATTTTGCCGGAGGGTAGCGACCGGGACGTCGGGCGAGCGGAACATGAGCTCGCCCGCGCCTTCGATAGTGGAGCGCGCCAGCCGCGCGGCGAGGTCGGGCGGCAGGCCCATGGCCTCGCCGGCCGCCGCCATGCACTCGGCAAGGTGGAAGACATAGGCCGGTCCCGATCCGGACACCGCGGTGAGCGGATCGATCAGAGCCTCGCTCGCGAGCCACTCGACGCGGCCGACGGCGGATAGAAGCGTATCCGCGACCGCGCGCTGCGAGGTCGAGACGCCCTCGTTTGCGACTGCGCCGGTGATGCCGCGCCCGATCGCAACGGGCGTGTTCGGCATGGCGCGGACGATGGCTCGCGCCATGCTGAGCCGCGCATGCAGGTCGGCGATGGTCTTGCCCGCCAGAATCGAGAGGAGCAACGTCGCCGGCCCCAGAAGGGCGGCAATTATCGGAGCGGCCTCGTTGAGCATCTGCGGCTTGATCGCCAGAACCACGACGGTTGGCGCCTTGATGGCCTCGATCGCCGGGTTGAGGTGCATCCCGCGCGTGGCGCAGCCCGCTATGATGTGCTCCGAGGGTGCCGGGTCCAGGATCGACACTCCGCCAGGGTCGAGACCCAGCCGCAGCCAGCCGTCGAGCAACGCACCGCCCATCTTGCCGGCGCCGACCAGCACAAGCGAGCCGGGGAGCATGGCGACGTCAGGCCTCGCCGACCGTCTCGAACATCGCGCCTGCGAGGGCTTCGCGCGCGCTGCGCGCCGCCCAGACGACGAAGTGGAAGGCCTGATAATAGCGCTCGCAGGCCTCGACCGCGATCTTGAGAACCGCCTCGCATTGCTGTGATTTCGGCTCGGCCCCGCCGGCGAGCAAAAGCGCATGGCGGAACATGATGACATCGTCGGATGTCCATATATCGAAGTGGCCGACCCAGAGCTGCTCGTTGATGAGCGAGACAAGGCTGAGCACCTCGGCGCGCCGCCGCTCGGCCACCTTGAGATCGAATGCACAGGCGACGTGCAGGGCTTCGAGATCTGCAAGCCACGTGAACGCCACATGATAGTCGGCGCAGCGGCCAGCGACGGAAATCGAGATTTCATCCTGGTCTTCACGGTCGAACGACCATTCGTTCACAGCCGCGAGGCGTTCGACGATATCGACCGGATGTTCGGCGCGTTCGGGCTCGCATTGGGATAGGGACATCATGGGGCCTTCGGGGTTTGGAACCGGCAAAACGCGGGGGAAAGAAGCAGGTGCAATGCGTGCTCATGCGTAAGGCGACCGCCCGCGACCTTCTCTCCTCCTGTTCAGTCGGGCGACAAGCGAATCAGTGATCTTCGACTATACGCGCAAGCATGTCGTTCACACGACTGGCGCGACCCTCGTGGATTCGCCTCGGCGCGTCCACCCGCGCCTTTCCCATGTCCACAACATCGGAAACAACCCAAGCTGGACGGCGTTGTGAGAGGCGGGGTGCCGCTGCGGGAGTTGCGATGCGAGCTGTCTCTGTCGCGCTGGGTGCAGCCCTCCTCATCGCGTTGGCCGCAGCTGCATTCCTCGTTTGGGCTGCAAGGCCGGCCATCGCTCCCATCGAGCCTCCGTCGCCCGCCGACTTCAGTGCCGACCTCGTCGACAAGGGAGCGCAGCTTGCAGCCATCGGCGATTGTGCCGGCTGCCATACGAACTCGGATGGAAGCCCCTATGCCGGCGGCGTCGCCCTGCCGACCCCGTTTGGCAGCATCTACGGCACCAACATCACGCCAGACCCGGACACCGGCATTGGAAGCTGGTCGAGGGTTGCCTTCGCGCGCGCCATGCGCGAGGGCATCGACCGGCGCGGCCGACACCTCTATCCGGCCTTCCCCTATGATCATTTCAACAAGCTAGCCGATGGCGACATCGACGCAATCTATGCTTTCCTGATGACGCGCGAGCCCGTTCGCGCCACATCGCCGCCCAACCGACTCGTCTTTCCACTGAACGCCCGGATTGTCGCAGCGGCCTGGAAGCTCCTGTTTTTGCGGCCGGCGCGATCCGAGCCGCGTTCCGACAAGAGCGATCCATGGAACCGGGGTGCCTATCTCGTCGAGGGGTTGGGTCATTGCGGCGCGTGCCACACGCCCCGCAACATCCTCGGCGCCGAAGAGCCTCAGAAGGCACTTGCCGGCGGCGAACAGGAGGGCTGGATCGCGCCGTCGCTCGATCAGGATTCGCCCGCGCCGATTCATTGGACCGAGGAGAGCCTGTTCGCCTATCTCCGGGTCGGCTCGGACCGGTTGCATGGCGTCGCAGCCGGGCCGATGACATCGGTCGTGCGTCACCTGCGCCCGGCGCTCGATGAAGATGTCCGCGCGATGGCGGTCTATATCGCTTCCACCATGGGCGAGCCCGCGCCTGAGCGCCGAAGCAGGGAAGAGGAGATCTTTGCGTCCCTCCCCAAGGGGGGCTCGGCCGACGCCATTGCGACGGCGGAACCAGCGGGAAGCGCGGCCGACGCCGCCCCGACCGGGGCGCAGATCTTTGCCGCCACCTGCTCAGGATGTCACACGAACCGGTCGTCGCGTCCGCTCGGCGGGCGTCCTCTGGTCCTGCAGACCGCCGTCGCCCTCGCCTCGCCGCGCAACCTGATCGAGATCATCCTGCACGGCATCGAGCCGGCGGAAAGCGAGCCCGGCGAGATGATGCCCGGCTTTGCCGATGTCCTGACGGACAAGCAGATCGCCGAGCTTGCCGCCTATGTTCGTTCAAGGTTCAGCGATGGTCCGGCGTGGAGCAATATCGAAGATGTTGTGCGCGGTATCAGGAACGGCCGCTAGCCGGCGCGATCGCCGAAGCCGGCGGGGGCTTTCGGGGAGTGAAGCATGCTCACGCTGACCGTGAACGGCCGCCCGCATCGCGTCGATGCCGACCCGGCAACGCCGCTCCTCTACGTGCTTCGCAACGATCTCGGCTTGAACGGCGCCAAGTTCGGCTGCGGGCTAGGCCAATGCGGCGCCTGCACGGTGATGGTCGATGGCCACGCGGTGTTCGCCTGCCTCGTGCCGATCTCGGTCCTGCCCGGCCGCGACGTCATGACCATCGAGGGCCTCGGCAGCGAGGAGGATCCGAGTCCCCTGCAGCACGCCTTCGTCGAGGAGCAGGCAGCCCAGTGCGGCTATTGCATCGCCGGCATGATCATGCGGGCGCAGGCTCTCCTCGAGCACAATCCCTCGCCCTCCGAGGAGGAAATCCGCCGGCACATGTCACCAAATCTCTGCCGGTGCGGGACGCACATGCGAATCCTGCGGGCGATCAAGCGCGCCTCGCAAGGCACGCGTTTCGCCGATGCCGATTCCGAAAAGAGGGTGGTCCGATGAGGAGGCGCATCGAGCCGGCCGTCACTCGGCGCCATGTGCTCGTTGGCGGCGGCGCATTGATCGTGAGCTTCGCGCTGGCGCCGTCGTCGCGGCTCCTCGCCCAGGACGCCGGCGCGGCCGGTCCCGTGCCGGCCGATCCGCCCCTTCCCGGCGGCCTCAAGATGGCGTCGAACCTCGATGCGTGGATCCGCATCGACAAGACGGGCGCGATCACCGTCTTCACGGGCAAGGCCGAGCTCGGCCAGGGCATCAAGACAGCGCTCCGCCAAGTGGCCGCGGAAGAGCTGATGGTCGATTTCGAGCACATCAACCTCGTCACGGCCGACACCGCGCGCACGCCTAACGAAGGCTATACGGCAGGCAGCCACTCGATGCAGGACAGCGGGACGGCGATTCTCAACGCCACCGCCCAGGTGCGCGAGCTCCTCATCGCAGCTGCCGCCTCGAGGCTTGGCGTGCCGGTCGCGCAATTGAGCGTCCGAAACGGGGTCGTCGCCGCCGCCGACGGCCGCAGCCTCGGCTATGCGGAACTTGCATCGGACGAGGCGTTGGGGGTGACCGCGAAGGCCCGATCCAAGCTGCGCGATCCCACCGCCTATACCGTCATCGGCAGATCGATCGAGCGGGTCGATATTCCCGCCAAGGTCACCGGCGGTTCCGCCTATCTCCAGGATCTGCGGCTGCCCGGCATGGTGCACGCGCGGGTCGTCCGTCCACCGGCCTATGGTGCGCGTCTTGCCGCGCTCGATTCAGGCCCGGTCGCGGCGATGCCGGGGATCGTGAAAGTGGTGCGCGACGGCAGCTATCTTGCCGTCATCGCCGAGCAGGAGTTTCAGGCCGTCGCCGCCATGGCCTCGCTTGCCGCTGCGGCCGAATGGGGGGGCGGGGCGAAGCTTCCGAGCCAGAGCGAGATCTATCCCTACCTGCAGAGCCTGCCGGCTCAGGACGACGTCATTCTCGATCGCCGTCAACCGATGCCTGCCGCCGAGCGAACCCTCGAAGTGGAATATCGGCGCCCCTTCCAGCTCCATGGGTCGATCGGGCCGTCATGCGCGATTGCGCAATATGCCGACGATGCGCTGACCGTGTGGACCCATTCGCAGGGCGTCTTTCCGCTGCGCAAAGCCTTGGCGCAGCTCGTGAACCTCGCCCCCGACAAAGTCCATTGCATGCATGTCGAGGGCTCGGGCTGCTACGGCCACAACGGCGCGGATGATGCTGCGGCCGATGCCGCGCTCATCGCCATGGCGTTTCCGGGTCCCCCGGTCCGGGTGCAGTGGATGCGAGAACAGGAACACATGTTCGAGCCCTTTGGGCCGGTGATGATCGCTAACGTCCGCGCATCGCTTGCCTCGGACGGCACGGTCGTGGACTGGCAATACGAAGTGCGCAGCAACACCCACTCCACGCGGCCGGGCGGGGCCGGCGATCTGATGCCGTCGTGGTTTCTGGCAAAGCCGTTGGCTCCGACGACGCCGAAGCCGATTCCCCAGCCGGAGGGTGGGGGCGATCGCAACGCCATCCCGCTCTACAGCTTCCCCAACGCCAGGGTGGTCCACCATTTCGTGCCGTCGATGCCGCTGCGCGTCTCCGCCCTGCGCAGCCTCGGCGCCTACATGAACATCTTCGCCATCGAGAGCTTCGTCGATGAATTGGCGGCAGCGGCGGGACTCGATCCGGTCGCCTTTCGTCTCGCTCATCTCGATGACGCCCGGGCCCGCGACGTCGTCAGGACGGCTGCAGAGCGCTTCGGCTGGTCGAACCCGGCGGTTTTGCCACGCAGACACGGCAAGGGCTTCGCCTTCGCCAGATACAAAAACCTTGCGGCCTATGCTGCCATTGCCGCCGAGGTCGCCGTCGAGCATGAGACCGGCGCGGTCCGCGTGCTGCGGGTCGTGGCGGCAGTCGACAGCGGACAGGCGGTCAATCCGGACGGCATCCGGAACCAGATCGAGGGTGGCATCGTTCAGTCGACAAGCTGGACGCTCCACGAGGCCGTGACCTTCGAGGCGGATCGGATCACCTCGGTCGACTGGAGCGGCTATCCCATCCTGCGCTTTCCCGCTGTGCCGGGCAGCATCGAGGTCCACGTCATCGATCGACCGGGCGAGCCCTATCTCGGCACCGGCGAGGCGGCGCAGGGGCCGACCGCGGCGGCACTTGCCAACGCAGTCGCCGACGCGACCAAGACGCGCCTGCGCGAGCTGCCCCTCACTCGCCAGCGGATCAAGGCTGCGATCGGGATATAGGCGGCGTAGTCGCGACGGGATCTGCTGTGGCGAGCTTTCCTTCGAGCGCTTCTATCCGCCGCTGCAGCTTTTCGTTTTCCTCGCGCGCCAGCGCCGCCATGTCGCGCACTGCCTCGAACTCCTCGCGCGTCACCACATCCATGGTTGCGAGGAGGCGCTCCAGCTGCGTCCTGACCACGGTCTCGGCTTCGCGACGCACGCCCTGCGCCATGCCGGCCGCGTCGGTGGCCAGTCGGGCGAAATCGTCGAAGATGCGGCTGCGGGTTTGGGGCATGGCGAATTCCTTGCAGCGCCGGCGCGGCGCACGATGCAAATGGTGAAGTTCACAGCCGGCCGCAAGTCGTTGGCACCGTTCGGCTTGACGCGCAATGCGTTGCATCGCATCACCTGGGAAACGGGGCGATCGTTTGGGTCAGACGAGGGCTGTTCTCCCGGCAGAAGCATCGTGCAGCGGTGCCCGGCACCGGAATCTGGAACGCCGCAGGGGTTCCAGATTGCCGCAGATGCCGGCGCGCGGCCTTCCAGCTGGGACGCCTGGCGAATTGGCCCACTCCGAACGCCTCAGGACGCTCGACGATGCCGCTCCTCGCCATTCCCTATCCGGCGATCGACCCTGTACTCATCGACATCGGCCCGTTTCCGATCCGGTGGTACGCGCTCGCCTACGTATTCGGGCTGATCCTGGGCTGGCTCTACGCGCGTTGGATTGTACGCCGGGACGGTTTTTGGGGAGCAACCCCGCGCCCGACCGCGGCAAGCCTGGATGATCTCTTGGTTTATACTGCACTGGGGGTGATTCTCGGGGGGCGTATCGGCTACGTGCTGTTTTATAATTTTGGCTATTACCTGACCCATCCGGCCGAGGTCATCGCCGTCTGGAAGGGCGGCATGTCATTCCACGGCGGTCTTGCCGGCGCATCTCTGGCGATCGTCGTTTTCGCCCGCCGCAACCAGGTGAAAGCGCTGTCGGTCGCCGATATTGTTGCGTGCACCGTGCCGATCGGGCTGCTGCTCGGGCGCATCGCCAATTTCATCAAGCCGGAGCTTTGGGGGCGGGTGAGCGACGTCCCCTGGGCGATGGTCTTCCCCGATGCCGGTCCATTACCGCGCCATCCGAGCCAGCTCTACGAAGCCGGCCTCGAGGGGCTGGTCATTCTCGTCCTCATGCATGGGGCCATGCGTGCCGGGGTTCTGATGCGGCCGGGGCTTGCCGCAGGAATCTTCGGCATCGCTTACGGACTGGCGCGCATAGCTTGCGAATTTTTTCGGGAGCCCGATCCCCAGCTCGGGTTCCTCTTCGGCGGCGCCACCATGGGCATGCTGCTGTCGCTGCCGGTGATCGCGGCGGGGGTCGTGCTCATCGTAGCGGCGCGGTGGCAGCCGCGAGCCTCGCCATGACACCCCTCGAGCGCGAGATCCGGTCGATCATCGCCTCCGAAGGTCCCATAACGCTCGAGCGCTACATGGAGCTCGCCCTGACCCACCCGGTGCACGGCTATTACATGAGCCGTGACCCGTTCGGTGCCTCCGGTGACTTCACCACGGCGCCCGAAATCTCCCAGATGTTCGGCGAGCTCTTGGGCCTGTGGGCGGCCGAAGTCTGGACGGTCATGGGCGCACCCTCGCCGATCCGCCTTGTCGAACTCGGTCCAGGCCGCGGTTCGCTGATGGCCGATGCGCTGCGCGCCGCACGCGTGGTGCCGGGCCTCGTGGCCGCGCTCGACGTACATCTCGTCGAAGCAAGTCCGGTGCTTGCCGAAGCCCAGCATGCCCTGCTTGCCAAGGCCAAGGCGCCGATCACCTGGCACAATCGCGTCGAGGACGTGCCCAGGGGGCCGGCGATCGTCATCGCCAACGAGTTTTTCGACGCATTGCCGGTCCGGCACTATGTCAAGACGCCGAAAGGCTGGTGTGAGCGGCTCGTGGGGTTGCGCGACGACCGTCTTGCGTTCGGTGTCACGGAAAGACCCGATCCCTCGATCGCGGTCCCGGCCCAGGACGGCACGATTCTCGAGATCGGCGCGGCGGCGCATCTCTACATGGCGCGCCTTGCCAGGCGTCTTGCTTCGCAGGGAGGGGCGGCGCTGATCATCGACTATGGACATACGCAAACCAGCCTCGGCGCGACGCTACAGGCGCTGAAGGCGCATTGCTTCGTCCAGCCGTTCGAGACGCCGGGGGAGGCGGACTTGACCGCACATGTCGATTTCGCCGCCTTGGGGCGCGCGGCCCGTGCCGGCGGCGTTGCCGTGCACGGTCCGGTGACGCAGGGGGCGCTCCTTGCCGCCCTCGGCATCTTCGAGCGGGCGGAGGGCCTCAAGGGCCGTGCCAGCGAGATCCAGCGCGAGGCGGTCGACGCCGCCCTGAAGCGGCTCGTCACCGAAGACGACGTCAACATGGGCAAGCTGTTCAAGGCGCTCGCGGTCGCCGATGCGCGCCTGCCGGCGCCCGCCGGTTTCATTTCCAATCACCAGACGAGGCCACCGAGGCGGCGATGATCGAAACCGATCTTCTTCGGGCGCCGGGGCTGGCGCACGCCTTCTTCACCCGGGAGGGCGGCGTCTCGGCCGGAGTCTATGCCAGCCTCAACGGCGGCATCGGTTCGAAGGACGATGCGCGGGCGGTTGCCGAGAACCGCCGGCGCATGGCGGCACGGCTCGGCGTCGATGCCGCGCGCTTTCTCGTGCCCCACCAGGTGCATTCGCCCGACGCCGTGATCGTCGAAGCGCCGTGGGCAGAAGGAGGCCGGCCGCGCGCCGACGGCATCGTCACGGCCGCCCGCGGCCTCGGCCTCGGAGTGACCGGTGCGGATTGCGGAATGATCCTGTTTGCCGACCAGGGGGCTCGGGTCGTCGGCGCCGCGCATGCCGGCTGGAAGGGCGCGCTGACCGGCGTCGTTGAATCGACGCTTGCAGCGATGGAGCGGCTCGGCGCGCGCCGGGCGACAACCGCCGCGGTTGTCGGACCGACGATCGGACCGGGCTCCTACGAGGTCGGACCGGAGTTCGTCGAGCGCTTTGTCGCCGCGGATGCCGGCAACGAGCGCCACTTCCGGGCGTCCAGGAATGCGGGCCACGCCATGTTCGATCTTCCCGGCTATATCCTGGCGCGCCTTGCCGAGGCGGGCGTCGGCCGGTTCCAAAGCCTCGGGCTCGACACCTACGAAGACGAGGCGCGCTTCTTCAGCTATCGCCGGTCCGTCCATCGGCGCGAGCACGACTACGGCCGTCTCGTCGCGGCGATTGCGCTCGTATAGATTTGTGTGCTGGGGTGGGCCTGACGGAAGTCAGGCGGCCTCCCCGCCGCCTCGGTCGAGCGCGCGGTCCGCGCCTCCGCCTCCTCCGTTGCCCTGCGCGCGTCGGCAAGGGCCGCCCGTCCGACAAAACCGAGCGCGAGATCGTCTTGCGGCGGCTGGAACAGGCCAGCCCGCGCGTCGCGAAAGTGGCGCTCGAGCGTCAGGCGGCCGGTCAGGCTGAACCCGCCCGCCACCCGCAGGCCCGTCTCGGTCGCGGCGCAGGCGGCGTTGGTGCACAGGAATTTCGCAGCAGCGATCGCGGCGGAGAGCTCGCCGTGCCTGTCGGGATGGTCGCGGCACAGGCGGGCGGTTTCGTAGAGCTGGGCCCGCGCGCCTTCGACAGCGACCCGCATCTGGCCGATCCAGTGCTGGACATGCGGCTCTTCGGCAATCGGCCTGCCGAGCGCGGTCGGAACGCGCTCGTTGGCATAGTCGCAGGCGGCTCTGCATGCCGCCTCGCCAATGCCGAGGTAGACGGCCGCCACCGTCAGCGCCCACGGGCCAAGGCCCGGCGCCCCCTTGCCGGAAGGGGGCCGCACCGGACCGGCAGCGGGAGCGATCGGCCGCCGCTCGACGACCCAATCGTCGGGCACGAAAACGTTGTCGTAAGTGACGTCGAAATTGCCGCAGGTGCGCAGACTGAGGCTGCCCTGCCACGCATCTTCCATTCCAAGGCCTGGCGCGCCCGCCTTGACGATGGCGCTGGCGACCTCGCCATTCGGCGCCTTCTCGTTCGGCGGCAGCACCACGATGGTGACCAAATAGCGCAGCGCCGGCGCGCCGGTTATGAAGATCTTGCGTCCGTTGACCAGCCACCCGCCCTCAATACGCCTCGCCGTCGCCGTCGGCACGCCGCCACGCGAGATCGAGCCGAGATCAGGCTCGGTGACGCAGGTGTTGATGCCGCCGCCGTTCTCGGCGATGTCGCGGCAGACGGCAGCAAAGATCGGCTCCGGCCACACGTCTTTCTCGTCGCGCAACCGGCCGATGATGTTGAGGAGCATGCCGACGACAAGCGCGGTTCCCGCATCGCCATGCGCAAGGCGTTCCTGGGCCAGCACCATTTCGAATATGTTCGCGTGCTCGCCACCGTAGATTTTCGGCAAGGCGAGCCGCAGAAAGCCTGATCGGTGCAGGTCCTCGAAGTTCTCCAGGGGGAACGACCATTGCGGATCGTGGGTGGCGGCGCGGGCGGCAAAGCGCGCGGCGAGCTCGCCGGCAAGCTCGACGATCCGTTCCTGCCGGTCCGTCAGTGAATAGGGAGGGGACATGCGGTTGCGATCCTTCGGTCGGTTGTTTCGTGCTGAAAGGGGTTCAGGCCGCCACCTCACCGCCGAGATAGGCCTCGCGGATGCGCGCGTCGTGCAGCAGGGCGCGGGCGGGACCCTCAAGCACGATCCGGCCGGTCTGCAGCACATAGGCGTGATGGGCGACCTGCAGCGCAAGGCTCGCGTTCTGCTCGACCATGAACACGGTCGTCCCCTGACGGTTGATGGCGGAGATGAGGTCAAGCACCCGGTCGACGAAGAGCGGCGACAGGCCCATCGTCGGCTCATCCATGCAGATCAGGCGGGGGCGGCTCATGAGCGCCCGCGCCATCGCCACCATCTGCTGCTCGCCGCCCGAGAGCGTTCCGGCACGCTGGTTAAGGCGCTCCCCGACCCTGGGGAAGAGATCCAATACACGCGCCTGATCCTCCGCAACCCTTCGTTTGTCGCTGCGGGCATAGGCGCCCATCAGCAGGTTCTCGCGCACTGTCATCGCAGGGAACAGGCGGCGCGCCTCGGGTACCGATGCGATGCCGCGCCGGATGATCTCCTGGGTCGGCACGCCATGGATCGGCTCGCCGTCGAACCAAATGCTGCCGGAACGCGGCCGCACGAGGCCGAGGATGACTTTCATTGCGGTCGACTTGCCGCTTGCATTGCCGCCGAGAAGGCAAACGATGCGGCCGGCGCCGATCTCGATCGACACGTCGAAATGGACCTGCACGGCGCCGTAGAACGTGTTGATCCCGGCAAGCCGCAGCAGCGGATCGCGCGTCGCCGTCTCGCTCGGCGGGGCCTTCACGCCACTGTCTCCAGGAGGTTTTCGGTCGCTGCGCCGAGATCGCGGTGGCCGAGATAGGCCTCGATGACCTTGGGGTCGCGCAGGACATCGCGGGGCAGTCCCTCGGCGATCCTCGCGCCTTCGTCCATCACGACGATCCGGTCGGCGAGCCTCGTCACCATGTCGAGCTTGTGCTCGATGAGAAGGATGGTGAGCCCGCGCTGCTTCAAGTCGGCAATCAGCGCACTCATCTCGGCGGTTTCGGTCGGATTCATGCCCGCCGTCGGCTCATCGAGAAGCAGCAGGCGGGGCTGCAAGGCAAGCGCGCGGGCAATCTCCAGACGTCGCCGGTTGGCGTATGAAAGGCTGTAGGCGGGATGATCCAGGCGCGGCAGCAGCCGGTCGCCGAAGCGGGCAAGAATGGCCCGCGCCTCGGCACGCAAGGCGCGCTCCTCCGCTGCAACCGACGGCGGGCGCAGCAGCGCGAGCGCAAGCTCGACGAGCGGTCCGAGGAACGGCACGGCGGGGCGGGCGGCCTTGAGCCGCGTGTGGGCGCCCACCAGCACATTGTCCTCGACGCTGAGATTGGCAAAGACGCGCCCGTGCTGGAACGTGCGGGCAAGGCCGTGCGCGGCAATGACTTCCGGCGCGAGGCCGCCGATCGGCTTGCCCGCGAACACCACCTGGCCCTGATCCGGCCGGTCGATGCCGCTCACGAGATTGAACAGGGTCGTCTTGCCGGCGCCGTTCGGGCCGATGACGCCGAGGAGCTCACCCTCGCCGACCGCAAGATCGAGACGATCGACGGCGGTGAGGCCGCCGAAGCGACGTGTCAGGCCTTCGATGACGAGCAAGGCGGACATGTCGGCTCACACCGTCCCGAGAAGGCCCTGGGGACGGAAGCGGATCAACAGCAGGAGGGCGATGCCATAGATCAGCACCCGGTATTCCGTCGTGACGCGAAAGATCTCGGGCAGGCCGACGAGCGCGACCGCGCCGACGATGGCACCGAGGACGTTTCCCATTCCGCCGAGGATGACGATCGCGAGGGCGGAGAGCGACACTTGCGAATTGAATGTCTCATAGTTGAGGTAGGAGAAGAGATGGGCGGTGATGGCGCCGCTGATGCCTGCGCCGAAGCCGCCGAAGGCAAAGGCCAGCGCCTTGTAGCGATCGAGGCTGATTCCGTAGCATCGCGCAGCAACGTCGTCGTCGCGGATCGCCCGCAAGGTGCGCCCGAAGTGGGAGCCGAGAAGCCGCATCTGGAGAAGGGCGAGGCCGATCACTACCGCGAGACAGAGCCAGTAGACCGCCTGCGCCGAATAGATGTCCTGCCCGAAGACCGACAGCGGCGGGATGCCGGTGACACCGATGGCGCCGCGCGTGAGGCTCTCCCAATTGAGGATGACAAGCCCGACGATCTCGCCGATGGCGAGCGTGGCGATGGCAATGTAGTGCCCGCGAAGACGGAAAGCTGGAAAGATGAGGAGGGTGCCGAGTGCCCCGGTGACCACGCCGGCGGCTAGCACCGAAAGCAAGGTCGGCACATTGAGATCGAGGGCGAGCAAAGCCGAGGCATAGGCGCCGATGGAGAGAAGCGCCGCATGGCCGAGAGAGATCTGGCCGGCGGTTCCCGCCATCAGCGTCAGGCTCAGGGCAAGCATGGCCGCGAGCCAGGCGTTGGTCAGTGTCTGCAGCACATAGGGCGATGGGATTGCGAGCGGCAACGCCGCGGCAAGCGCGACAAGCATCCACAATGCGGGCCTCGGGACGCGGAGCGGCCGGCTCGGCGCGATGAACGTGCCGGTGAGCGGTTCGGCCTGCGTGCCCGCCCGGCCGCCGAACAGGCCGTTCGGGCGCCACACGAGGATGGCGATCAGGAGCACGAATGCGAAAAGGTTGCGGTAGGTCGTGCCGAGGAGCGCGATGCCGTAGCTCTCGATCAGGCCCAGCACGAGGCTGCCGGCGATGGCGCCCGGCACATTGCCGACGCCGCCTATCACCTGCGCCACCACTCCCTTGAGCGTCGCCTGAAAACTCATCGCCGGATCGATGTGGTTGTAGTACATGCCGACGAGAAGCCCGCTCAACCCGCCGAGCGCCGAGGCGACGGCAAACACGGCGCTGTTGACCGCATTCACGTCGACGCCCATCTGCAGGGCCGCCTCGCGGTCCTGTGCGGTAGCCCGCACCGCCCAGCCAAGCTTGGTGAAGCGCAGGAAGGCGAAGAGCACGGCTGCGCTCAGGAGGCCGATGCCGGCGATGAGAATATCAAGCGCGCCGATGGTGCCGCCGCCGATCGCGATCTGCCAGTTGGGGAGTTCGCTCGGCAGCGCCCGCGGGTCAGGCGAGAAGACAAGCTGGACGAGCTGGTCGAGCACGAAGCTGATGCCGATGGTCGCAAGCAGCGGAGCTATGCGGGCCGAGCCCTGCAACGGGCGCAGGCCGACCCGTTCGATGATGACCCCGACGAGGCCGCAGGCCGCAATGACGATCAGCATCGTCACAGGCAGCGGCGTGTGCAGGCAGGTGATGCAGGCCCAGCCGATATAGGCACCGATCGTGTAGACAGAGCCGTGGGCGAAGTTGATGAGATTGGCGACGCCGAAGATCAGCGCGAGCCCCACCGCAAGCAGGGCATAGATGTTGCCGACGACAAGTCCGTTGACGGTGTAGTCGATGAAGGAACCCAAGTGACACTCCGAGGAGTCGGAGGGCAGGACACGGACGACACTGGAGAGGCCTTTCGGCATCGTGTTAGCGGAGCGACGGCCCGATTGCGCGTTGGGCGATCGCCGTGCCGATTGCCTGAGGCCGCCCGGCGCACTGCTGGATCGCTTCGCTGCGATCGCGATGACGCCGCCTCGCCCCGTCTCATCCATGTTCCGTCTTCTGTCGTCCGTTCTCCGTCCTCTGTCGTTCGACGCTCAGCTGCCCGGCTTCTTGCCGTCCCACAGTTCGAACTGGCCATTCTTGACGACAAGATAGACCGCCCCGGCGCCGGCCACACGCCGCGTCTCCGGGTTGAACGTTGCCTTGCCGTAGATCACGCTCGGCACGTCCTTGATCAGGCCGAGGCCGTCGTGGATCGCCTTGCGGTCGGTCCCGTACTGGTTCATCACCGCGGCGAGAAGGATGATGGTGTCGTAGGCCACCGCATTGAAGTCGTCGGGTTCCTCGTTGTACCTCGCGCGGAACTTGGTGACGAACGACTGCACTTCCGGCCGCGGGTCGCTCGGGAAGAAGTTCGATTCGGTATAGACGCCGGCCGCCGCCTCGCCGCCGAGTTCGATGAACTTCGGCGAATAGACCGATCCGATGGCGACGATCGGCTGCGTCAGCCCGACAGAGCGCACTTGGCGGGCAATCAGCGCGCCGTCGGCGTAGTAGGAAATGAGGACGATGCCGTCGGGCTTGGCGTCGCGCACGCGAACGAGCGTCGAGCGGAAATCCTTCTCGTCCGGTTGGTAGCCCTCGGAGGCGACCACGTCGGCGCCGAATCCCTTGGCGCTGTCGATGAAGATCTTGTCGCTTGTTCGGCCCCAGTCCGTGTTGAGGTAGAGGACAGCGAGCCGCTTGAGCCCGAGGTCGGCAGCATATTTGGCAAGCCTCGGCGTCTCGTCAGCCTGGCTGATCGAATTGCTCCACATGTAGTCGCCGCCCTTGGTGAAGTTCGGGTGCGAATTGGTGAAGCCGAACTGGACGAGGCCGGCGCGTTGATAGATCGGAGACGCGGCCATCGAGGCCGTGCTCGAGAAATCGCCCACTTCGACGACGATCTTGGGATCGCTCACGAATTTCTGGGCGATGGCGACCGACTGGCGCGGATCGGCCTGGCTGTCCTCGAACACATACTGCAACGGGCGGCCTTTGATCCCACCCTTGCCGTTGACCTCTTCGAGGGCGAGATCAAAACCCTTCTTCCATTGCGCGCCGTATTGCGCGTTCTGGCCTGTGAGGGGGCCGCTCACGCCGATCAGCACCGGCTCGCCGCTGGTCTGCGCTTGTGCGGCAGGTAGCACCATCGCGCCGAGAAAGGCCCAAGCGGCGGCCGCGGCAAGAATCTTCCCGAGATGGCGGACAAGGCCGGAGTCTTCGCGTTCGGACATGATGCACCTCATTCTGACCCTTGGGCCGTCCCGTGCGGTCCGGCTCACGACTTGGCGCCCCTGGCGATTGCGCATTCCGCGCATCTTCGTACATGACGCATCACGCCGATCGTGGTTTGTCAATAGTATAGCAACTTGGTAGACTGTCGCATGCGGCGGTCTGGCCCGACCCGCTCGGCGGGCCCGTCAGATGACGAATTCCTCGGCCTGGGTCTCCTGCCGGTCGACAGCCTTGATGTCCACGGGCACGATCCAGTTCGCCACATAGCTCTCGCAGTCGGCACGCTGCGCCTCGGGCTGGACATTGCCCGCAGCATCGCGCGCCCGACAGCTCAGCGCATGGCGGCCGGGGTGCGTGGGCGTCCAGTGATACTCCCAGAAACGCCAGGCGTATGGTTCGAGCGGAGGCAGCAGTGTCGCCTGCTGCCACGGCGCGCCGCCGCGCACGCGTACATCCACCGCCTCGATGGCCGCCTCGCCGCTCCAGGCTGCGCCGAAGATGCGGCAGGACTGCCCGACCCGCACCGTCGCGCCGCTTACGGGGCGCGCAATCTGGGCCTTGACCTCCATGGTGGAGAGCGGCACCAGGCTCGGCTCGCCCGAGCCGCGGTCCCATCGAAAATAGTCCCGGGCCTGCCAATAGCCGAGGAAAGGGCGCGGCAGGAGGTGGATGTCGGTGATCCATTTCACCCAGGCCATGCCGAACCATCCCCCCACGACGGCGCGAAGCGGGTGCCCGTGTTCGGCCGTGAGGACGTCGCCGTTCATGGCGTAGGCAAGAAGGACGCTGTCGGAGAGAGCCTTGTCGAGCGGGAGGCTTCGCGCGAAGGCAATCGGCCCGGGGGAGGCCGTCTTCTTGCCGCCGTCGACCATGCCCTTGTCGGCCCCGACCAGCAGGACTTCGACTGCCCCGCGCTTGACCCCCGCCCGAGCCAAGACGTCGCGCAAGAGCACACCCGTCCAGGAGGCATTGCCGACGGCACCCGTCTGCCATTGCAGGCCCTCCTTCGCCGGCACATAGAAGACGCGGCCGTTGCCGGCGCACTCCATGACCGCCGCAAGCGTCGTGCGCGGCATGTCTTCCAATTCGGCAAGATCAAGCTGCAGCGGTGTTCTCACCATGCCGCCCACGCGCAGCTTCCATTCAGCCGCGTCAAGCTCTGGCGACGGAAAATGGCTGCGGACGAAAAACTGGTCCGTTGGAGTGAGCCAGTCCGACAGCGCGGCGAACTGACATTCAAGGTTGAGGGGCGATTTTTGCCGGACGACGAGACCGGGATGTTCCATGCGCAGCATTGTTGGACTTACCCTGTCATCGCCGGCGCGCCCGGCGGCTCAGTCGGAACGACGTCTGCAAGCGAGGGATCCTTCGCGATCGCCTCTGCAATGAGGCGTTGCGTTGCCTGTTCGACGCGCGATTTGAGAAGGTCGAGAAAGCGCCGTTTGTCGAGGCCCGGCGGAATCGGCTCGAGAAACTCGATCAGCACGGTGCCGGGACGGCGCAACAGGCTCCGGCGCGCCCAGAACAGGCCCGTGTTCACCGCGACCGGAAGGCACGGCACTCCGGTCTCGACATAGACGCGAGCGATCCCGGGCTTGTAATCCGGCGCGGCTCCGACGGGCCGCCGCGTTCCCTCCGGAAAGAGGAAGACCGGATTGCCCTCGTGCAGCGCCTGCCCGGCACGCCGCACGACATCGGCAAGCGCCGCCGGCCCTTTCCTGCGGTCGATGCCGATCTGTCCCGCCTTCAGAAGATACCAGCCGAAAAGCGGGATCCGCATCAACTCGCGCTTCAGCACGAAGATGAAGCTCGAGAAGAACGGCAGCAACGCAAACGTCTCGAGCGCCGACTGATGTTTCGGAGCGATGATGAAGCCGCCGCCTGGAATGTGCTCGGTGCCGCGACATTCGACCCTGAGGCGACAGATCTTTTCGAGAAGCCAAAGGGACGTGCGCGCCCACAAACGGCCCATGGCGAAGACGGCGCTGCGCGGCATGACAAGGGTCGGCAGCATGGCGATCAGGATGAGCGCAAGGTTCGCATGGAAGGCAATGGCGAACAGCACGGAGCGGAACATCAGCATGCGCGTCCCTTGCACCAGGCTCACCGGAAAGGAAAGACTCGACGCAACATGTCGGCGTCGAAAATCAGCTATGCCGGGCCGCGGCGAGCGCGACGCTTGCATCGTCCGCAGACTGTTCGAAGAGCCGCGTGCGGGCGAGTGCGGCCACATATTTCAGGTATTCGACCACGACGATGCGCAGCAACGTGGTGTCGGCCCAAAGCGGACCTGACCTCTGGCGATCCGAAATGACCGGGTAAGGGACGAGCTCGACGCCGGGCAGCGCGTTGCCGATTTCGATGAGGGCGCGCGGCATGTGATAGTTGGAGGTCACGACGATCACCGAGCGCATGCCGTGCATGCGCACCCATTGGCGCGTCTCGGCTGCATTGCCGACCGTGTCGAGCGCCTCATAGCCAAGATCGATGCAGCAGGTGAAGAGGGGCCGGAAGCGGGGCGTGAGCCTCGCAATCGCGGCGCCGGTCGTTGCCTGGTTGACGCCCGTGATGAGCAGGCGGTCGGCGCGCCCCGCAGCGAGAAGGTCGATCGCATCGGCGATCCGTTCCGCCCCGCCTGTCAGGACAACCATGCCCTGTGCCTTGCGCGGCGGCAGGGGCTCGTTGCGCTCGATTGCCGCGGCAAAGAAGAGGAAACCGACGCAGAACGCCAGGCCGGCAAGGGCCAGCGCCGTCCCGGCGAGGTTGGCTATCAGTCGCATGGGTCTGCGGTGACGCCCCCGCGCGCGGAACTCTCTGGTGGTCGGTGACCGATCGGTCGCAAGGCGGTCGTTGTCCATCTCAGACGATGATCCTGCCAAGGGTGCGTGTGCGACTATCCCCTTGCAGGCATCGGCACCCGGTCAGCTCAAATTGTGCAAGTGGCGAAACACGATGGCCCGGGACATTGATCCGGTGACCATGCCGATCGATGCGCCAATGAAGGCAATGACGGCATAGCCGCGCCAGTTCAGGAGGAAGGAGCCGAACAGCGCTTCGAGCTGATCACCGCTGGGAGTTGCTGCCCACCAGGACGAGACCGCGCCAGCCAGCATGAAGGTGGCGATGGCAAGCGCCGCTCCAAGCCCGCCGCCTTCGAGACCCAGTCGCAGGAAGTGGCGGCGGAACTCGCTGGCGATGTAGCGGTCTTCGGCACCGACGAAATGCAGGACGTCGATGATTTCACGGTTGCCGGCCATGGCGCCCCGCGTGGCGAAGGCGACGGCGAACGCCATCGCGATGATCACGAGCGCGAAGATCACGGCGGCGACGACGACAATCGTGTTGGCCATCACGCCAAGCCGCGCCAGCCATTGACGATGATCATCAAGGCTCACGCCCGGGACCTTGTCGACGAGCGCCTTGCGCAGGGCAGGAAGATCGGGCGGCGGCGCTCCCTCCTTCAGCTTGACGACGATCAGGCGGGGCACGGGCAATTCGCCAAGGTCGAGACCGGTGCCGAGCCAGGGTTCGAGCAGGTGCTCGGATTCGGCCTTGGTGAACACACGCGCTTCGGCGACTTCCGGGACGGCACCCACGATGTCGGCAGCCTTTTGCGCCTCGGCCTCGAGGTCGCGCCCGGGGGTCGGGCGGACCTGCACGGTGATCTCCCGCGACACCGACTCGCGCCAGCCCTGCGAGGCGCCGGCGATCAGCATGGCCGCGCCGGCGGTCAGCGCCGCGAGGAACGTCATGATGGCGATGACGATGATCAGGGCGCGCCCGGCAATCGAGCTTGCCGGCACGAGCGGCATGTCACGCTTCAGCCGAGCGGGCAGCGCCTCGACCGAGGGTTCCAATGTGTCCGCCGTTTCGGTCATCATCGCCCGCCCCTCAGTCGTAGATATGCAGGCGACCGTCGCCCAGAACCAGCCGCCGCGCTCCCTCGAACTGATCCATCAGGCCGAGGTCATGCGTGGCGATCACCACCGACGTGCCCGATTTGTGCAGTTCGATGAAGAGCCGCAGCAGCCGGCGGGCAAGGTGCGGGTCGACGTTGCCCGTCGGCTCGTCGGCGAGGAGCAGCTCGGGTCGGACGATCAGCGCGCGGGCAATCGCCGCACGCTGCTTCTCGCCGCCGGAGAGGACGGGCGGCAGCACATGCATCCGCTCGCCAAGGCCGACCCACCGCAGAAGCTCGACCACCTCGGCGCGGTAGGTCGTCTCGCCGCGCCCCATCACCCGGAGCGGCAGGGCGACATTTTCGTAGGTGGTCAGATGGTCAAGCAAACGAAAGTCCTGGAACACGACGCCGATACGGCGCCTGATCGCGGTGATCTCACCTTTGCGCAAGGTGGTCACGTCACGCTCGAACAGCTTGATGAAACCCCGCGTCGGCTTCAGCGCCAGAAGGATCAGACGCAACAACGTCGTCTTGCCCGCACCCGATGGTCCGGTGAGGAACTGAAACGACTGGGGCTCGATGGCAAACGTGATGTCCCTAAGGATCTCTGCGCCCATGCCGTAGCGCAATCCGACGTTCTCGAATCGCACCACTTGCGGGACCTTGGCCGAAAGCTGCGGCGGAACCATCGAGCGGTCTGCCGATCCTATTAAATCTACGATTTGTGAGGCCATCCTCTTAACCCGCCCTTAACCATAGCAGAACAGGAATATCGCAAGGGCGTGAGCCATGGCGGCATCGCGCGACGTCGCTCCGAATCCCATGAGCCTAGCTGATTCGCCATGACACCGGTGCGCCCGTTGCACGGACGTTCACATCCAATCGCCGATCCGACCATGGAGGAAGTGGGGCGGGAGGCAACCGGCGACGAGTATCCTGCCTGGTACGCGATTTCGCCCCCCTCGAACGATGACGAGCCGGAATTCCCGCTCGAAGCAATATCGACCCGATCAGCCGACGTCGACGACGAAGACGAAGCGCTACGTCCCTCTGAATCGCCGAGGCGAGGTTTGCATCCACGGCTGCCGCGTGCCGGGAAAGCCATGGCCATTGCGGCGACCTGTCTCGGCCTGATGGCCGCCCTTGGGGAGCGCCAGACGATCGTGCGGATGCTCCCGGATACAGCCCCGATCTATGCTATGATCGGGCTGCCGGTAAACGTCCGCGAGCTGGCGATCCGCAATGTCAAGGGGACGCTTGTCGAAGAGGGGTCGCGGCACGTGCTTGCGGTTCTCGGCGAAATCGCCAACCTGCGCGCCGCGGCCCAGGAGGTGCCCGAGATGCGCATCGCCCTTCGCGGCCCGGACGGACGCGAAATGTATACCTGGACCGCCCGCGCGCCGAAGTCGAAGCTCAATGCTGGGGAGACGGTCGTGTTCCGCACGCGGCTGGCCGCACCGCCAGAAGGCATACGCGACATCCTCGTCCGCTTCGCGGAAGCGCGTTCGGGCAATGGGAGCGAGAAAGCTGCCAAATGAGCGGCGAGCGGCGCGTCAGGGCTCTGATCAAGGAAAGCGAGATTGCCGCCCGCATCGACGCGCTCGCCCGCTCGGTCGCCGACGAGAAGCCGAAGGACCTTCTTGTCGTTGCGATCCTGAAGGGCTCCTTCATCTTCGCCGCCGATCTCATTCGCGCCCTGCATCGTGTCGGCCTCGAACCGCACGTCGAGTTCGTGCATCTGTCGAGCTATCGCGAGAGCGTCGTCTCGTCAGGGCAGGTGACGATCCTCAAGGACATCGATTCCTCGGTGCGCGGCCGCGACGTGCTGCTCATCGACGATATCCTTGAATCCGGCCGGACGCTGGCGTTTGCCAAGGACCTTCTGGCTGCACGCGGCGCTCGCCGGGTCCTGGTCTGCGTCCTTCTTGAAAAGCCTCACAAGCGCGCAGTCCACGTAAAGGCGGATTTCGTCGGCTTCGAATGCCCCGATGTGTTCGTTGTCGGTTACGGAATGGATGTCGCCCATAGCTATCGCGAACTGCCGTTCGTGGGCGTCGTCGAGACGGTCAGGTAGGGACCGATCTCAGGCTTTCCGCGCCTGCTCGGGTTGCGCCACCGGTTCCGTGAGGCCGAGGCATCGGAGCATCGTTCGCTGTCGGACATTTGCGGGGTCGGATTTCACCGCACGGGGGCAATACGCCTCGGCTATCGGAATTTCTCGCAGCATCGTGGCGGCACGCCCGGCATGCCGCCACGAGTGCGATGGATGATCGCTCACGCGCTCGGGCCGGGGGTCGGCCCGCCGTCGGGACCGCGCTCGGCCTGCCGGGCGCGGCGTTCGGCCATGAACCGCTCGAACTCCTCGCGATCCTTGGCCCGGCGCAGGTTGTTGAGGAAGTCCGCGAATTCGCGCTGAGCCTCTTCAAGCTTGCGGCGCTCCTCCTCGAGCCGCGCGAGCTCGGCTGTCTTCCAGTCGTCGAAAACGACGTTGCCCGTGGCGAAGGGCCGCCACCGCTCGGCGCGATGCGCCCGACCGAGGCCGCCGGTCGCTGCCCGCCACTTCTCTTCGGCGAACGCGGCGAAATCGCCGCCATAGCCTGCCTTCTTCTGCCAGACCTTCCAGGCGAGCACCGCAAGGCCGATCGGCCAGAACACGATGAAGCCCAGAATCATCGCCAGGAGCTCGATCGGCCTCCAGCCCATGCCGAACCCGCAATGGCCACCCGCGCCCCCCCAGCGCGCCCCGGGGCCGCCGCGCATGCCGTTTGTTGCATCGGAAGCTGCCGTCATCGTCTATCTCCACGCTGGCCTCGCAAGGCGAGGCTATGTTAATGTTACATACATTAACATAGGGATTGCGTCCAGGGCTTCAAGACGGGTCGCGGGCACGTTCTGAAGCTCATCGAATAGACTACGCTGCCTCGGATCAGTCCCGCCGGCTCCAGGGGCTAACGCCGGATTGGTCGGCGGCTGCGGCGACGAGCGCATCGACTGCACTCTGCAGGATGTCACGCGGCGAGGACCCGTGGTCGTCCGGCCCGAGATGGCCAGACAGCGTCAGCATGGCGACGCCATGCGACATCGACCAGATCTCGAAGGCGAGCTTGCGCGCGTCGGCGTTCGTTCGCCCGTTCTCGGCCAGCACGGCCGCCGCCGCGCGCCGCAGGGTTTCGAGCGCTTGCGTCGCGGCATGGCCGGCGGCAGGCGCATCGAGCGTGCGGGCGTTGCCGAACATGGCCATGTAGAGGCCCGGCTCTTCCTGTGCAAAGGCAAGGTAGGCCATGCCCATCCGCCGCAACGCAGTCATCGCATCCGGTTTGCCCTCGTGCCAGGCATCCGACAGGCGCTGACCGAATATGTCGAAGCCGCGCTGGGCGAGTTCGCCGAGGAGTTCGCTGCGGTCGGCGAAATGCCGATAGGGGGCAGCCGGGGTGACGCCGACGCGCTTTGCCGCTTCAGCAAGCGTGAAGCCCGCCGGTCCTCGTTCCGCTACGAGCGCGCGCGCCGCGTCGACCAGCGCGTCCTTCAGTCGGCCGTGATGATAGCCGCGCCGCTCGCCGCCGAAGAAGCGATGTCCGTGGGTCATCCTGTCATAGTAAGGCGGCGCCTTGGAATTTGCGAGGCTAGGCCCGCGCCGCGCCAACGAATGAAGTCAGTTGAAGTCAGTGGCTTGCCACGCCGCGGCTTCGGCGCGGCGGCTCGGCGAGGGACAGAAGACCTTGGCGTCAGTAGATCGGCAGCAGCCGCAGCGACAGGCTGAACGGCCCGACGACCGTGTTGCCGTCGGCGCCTTTGAGCTCGACCGCAAGTCTCCCGTCGTCGAGCTTGAATCGTAAGCGCAGCGTGCCCACGGCTGCAGGCGGATCTCCCGCGGCGGCCTGCTCCGGGCGGGGCTTGGGCGCTCCCCCGAGCAGGCTGCCGAGCACGGCCCCGATGGCGGTCGCCTGCGTTGGAATGCCGAAGCGGCGCAGCAATCCGCCCGCGCCTGCCGCCGAGGCGTCGATATCGCCCGTGAGCCGGTGTTCCTGGTCAAGCGTCAGGGTGCCCGTTGCGCCGATGGTGGCGGCACCTTTGACGAATCTTGCGTTGGCGATGCCAATTTCCCCTCCCGCTACACGCCAGCTTTCGAGCCTCTCGGGGATGCTGCCGCGCGTCAGGAATTGCGGCTGGCTGACGGAGGTCCGAATCTCACCGCTCGCCGGATCGCCCGACCCGATCAACCTGTCAACGAGCGGGACGGATGCGCCTGCGAAGGCCAGCGTCACTTCGAGCGGCGAATCGTCGGCGCCGGGCGAAGGCGGCTTTCGGATGTGGACCGAAGCTTCCTCGGCGCGGAACGTCGCAAGCCCGAGAGGGTCCGGGGTGAGGCTCGCGACCGGCTGGTCGAGATCGAAGGCGATGCGTTCGATTGCCGGCGGCAGGCCATGAATCGTGATCTCGAACGTGGTCCAATCGAGCTTGAGGCCGCGACCATCTTCGGTGCGCAGCTCGAAGGGTCCTTCCACTTCCGCCCTGATGTGGTTCGGACGATAGATGCGCACGCTCGCATGAACGCCTTTGGCAGCAACCGCGATGGTTTTGGGGCCGACGGGGCCGGCGAAGGTCGGGCCGGTGCAATCGACAGCGATTTCCAAGGGGTAGCCGCTGAACCGCCGGTCCGGGCACGTCCATATCCGGCCGCGGGCGGCCTCGCGCTGCAGCCAGGCATCGAGCACCGCTCCCGCCCGGGATACGGCCGCAAACCACACGCCGGTGGCGCCGGCCGCAAGCACGAAGATGCAGACAAGGACAAGCACCGGCCAGAGCGGGCGGGAGGCCGCGCGCGGGGCGGCGGGAAGTTCAGGCGATCGAGATGGGTCCATGCGCCGATCCGTCGGAGCCCCCATGGTCGAAGGCGAGCAGCGTTGCACCCGCCCGTCTCGCCGTTTCGCACGTTTTGCTGTAGCGCGTAAAGCTGCGAG
Source organism: Methylobacteriaceae bacterium (assembly GCA_019233695.1). Taxonomy (GTDB): domain Bacteria; phylum Pseudomonadota; class Alphaproteobacteria; order Rhizobiales; family Beijerinckiaceae; genus JAFAME01. Next base: position 3,531 of record JAFAME010000078.1, on the reverse strand, counting down.
GGCGATCGATAGTGCCGGCCGAAGGTGACGATTTCTGGGTCTTTGGCTATGGGTCGCTGATGTGGCGGCCCGGGTTCGCGTTCGTCGAGCGCCAGCTTGCAACAGTGCGCGGCTACCATCGCGCGCTCTGCGTCTATTCGCACGTCCACCGCGGCACGCCCGACCGGCCTGGCCTTGTCCTTGGCCTCGACCGCGGCGGCGCCTGCCGCGGCGTGGCGTTTCATGTTGCCGGCGAGAAATGGGCGGAGACGATTGCGTATCTGCGCGGGCGCGAGCAGGTCACCCTCGTCTACCGCGAGGCAAGGGTGCCGGTCCTCCTGATCGACGGCCGGCGGGTCAGCGCGCTCACCTTCGTTGTCGATCGCGCCCATGCCCAGTACGCCGGGCGCCTGGAAGGGCCCATGCTGCTGCAGCACGTGCGTCAGGGGGTCGGCAGGTCAGGCAGCAATCCCGACTACATTCGTGCCACACACGACCATCTCGTCGAGCTCGGACTTCGGGACCGGACGCTGGCGTGGCTCGCTGCCCATCTTGACTGAGGCGTCACGCCCCCGCGAGATCGCCGAGGATCGCCCGCCGCGCCGAGGCGGTGCGCGCCAGGAGATGGAAATGCACCTCGCAGGCCCCCGATCGACGGGCCCGCAGCATGGCGCCGCTCATCGTCGCCTGGGGCACCGGCCCGGTTTCATCAGCGTGAAGAATACGGCGCCGGCCATTCGTTGCCACCCCGACCGCGAGCATGACCGCATCCTCGAACTCGGGAAGGTCGGGGCAGAGCGGAAAGACGGAGAACACGTATCTTTTGCCGGTGGCGCCGCGCCAGGCGTGAAAGCGCTGCGTCAGTGCGCCGCCCGCAAGGCACGCGAGCGGCGCACTGACAGCCTCGCGCAAGCGCGTCGGGGGACCATCGGCGCGCTTGCCGAGAGGACGCTTGCCGGGCGGGGCTCCCCCCGATCTGCCAGGCAGGATGGCTGCATACCGAGCGAGTTCATCGAGGTAAACCGCGTCCATGGCGCCGCCCTGATGTCGCCGTTGGGTGAGAACAAAACTAGAACAGCGTCGCAAGCGTGTCAAGCTCGACGCGCTCCACCGCTCTTGGCATGCCCAACCGAGGCAGCGAAGCTCGACGACGCAGCGTTGACGGAAGTTGCCTAGGGTGACGGCCCATCCCCGGCCGCGGGCCCGCGGCGTTGCCGTTCCATCAGCTCGACGAAACGCCCGAACAGATAATGGCTGTCGCGCGGTCCGGGCGAAGCCTCCGGATGATACTGCACCGAGAATGCCGGGCTGTCGGTAAGCTCGATGCCGCAATTCGATCCATCGAACAGCGAAACATGGGTTTCCCTGGCGTTTGGCGGCAGCGTCGTCGTGTCGACAGCAAAGCCGTGGTTCATCGACACGATCTCGACCTTGCCCGTGGTGAAATCCTTCACCGGGTGATTGGCGCCGTGGTGGCCTTGATGCATCTTCACGGTCCTGGCGCCGACGGCGAGCGCCATCATCTGGTGGCCGAGACAGATGCCGAAGGTCGGCAGCCTGCGCTCGATCAGTTCCCGGATCACCGGAACGGCGTAGACGCCGGTCTCGGCCGGATCGCCCGGCCCGTTGGAGAGAAAGACACCGTCGGGTTTCAGCGCCAATATATCCTCGACGGTCGCGGTGGCGGGAACGACGGTGACGGCGCAGTCGGCGCTCGCCAAAAGCCGCAGGATGTTGCGCTTCACGCCATAGTCGATGGCGACCACCCGGTATTTCGCGACGGTAGCACGGCCATAGCCCGCGCCGGGCTCCCAGACGGTCTCGTCCCAGTCGAAGCGCTGCATCGTCGTCACCGAGGGTACGAGGTCCATGCCGTCGATCCCCGGCCACGCCGCGGCCTCCCTCTTGAGGGTTGCGAGGTCGAACGCGCCGTCAGGCGCGTGGGCGATAACGGCATTGGGCATGCCTGTCTCGCGAATGAGCGCGGTCAGCGCCCGCGTGTCGATCCCCCACATCCCGACGATGTTGCGGCTTCCGAGCCAGGCATCGAGATGGCGGGTGGCGCGATGATTGGCGGGATCGGTGATCGCGGCGTGAACGATCACGCCGCGCGCCCCGCTCGCTGCCGCCAGATTGACGGTCTCAATATCCTCTTCGTTGGTGCCGACGTTGCCGATGTGGGGAAAGGTGAATGTGATGATCTGGCCGGCATAGGAAGGATCCGTGAGGATCTCCTCATAGCCGGTCATGGCGGTGTTGAAGCAGACCTCGCCGACCGCCTGGCCCACGGCGCCCATCCCGTAGCCCTCGACGATTGTTCCGTCGGCGAGCACCAAAAGCGCGGTCGGACGATACTCCTCCCAGCCAGGAACCTGGTCGGCGAGGCGGGGGATGGCTTGAACGGGGGTCATCGGCGAACTAAACCGGAAGCGAGCGCCTGGCACCGGAGCATGCCGGGGAGGGCGAGATGGACGATTTTGGAGCTGGCGCGGAACCTAGGATTGCCGCCGACCATCGTCAACCCCTGTCCGAACGGAAAAGGTGTTTAAAAACAGGTTGTTTGGCGTGCGGCATTCGAGCGCCGGCAAGAGAGCAACGTTAGAGAGTGGCGAGAAATGCGCGAAGAGCTGTCAAGCGCCGTCAAGGCCGCGATGAAATCAGGTGACCGGCTGCGTGTCGACACGTTGCGCATGGTCCAGTCGGCGCTGAAGAACCGCGAGATCGAGGCGCGCGGAGCCGGCAAATCGCTTTCGGCAGAAGATGAGCTCTCGGTCCTGCAGAAGCTCGTCAAGAGCCGCCAGGAATCGGTCGAGCTTTACGAAAAGGGCGGCCGTCAGGATTTGGCCTCGAAGGAACGCGCCGAGATCGCGATCATCTCGGAATTCCTGCCCCAGCAGATGGGCGATGACGACATGAAGGCGGCCATCGTCGCGGCGATCGGCGCGACCGGTGCCGCAGGCATGAAGGACATGGGCAAGGTCATCGGCGCGCTCAGGGCGCAATACGCAGGGCGCATGGACTTCGGCAAGGCGAGCGCGCTCGTCAAGGCGGCGCTCAGCGGGCGATGAGACCACTACACCGCGACGGAGCGCGATCTCTCCTTTTCGCGGCAGCGGGAGAAGGTGCCGCGGCTCTGGTGCGGGAAAGTTAGCACTATTTGCGAAGGCCTCTGACTTACCGCGTTCCCTTCCTGCCAATCTGACCCAATCTCGACTATTGCGTGATCCACGACTTCGACCTTGGTTGGGGTATTTTCGTGCAGACCCAAGGCTCTACGAGCGCAGAACTATATTTGTCGGACACGGTGCTTGCGGACAACGGCCTCGAGGGGGCGGGCGCCGGGATTATCGTAAGGCCCTTTGTGTCGAACACCGTCAGCAAAGTCGTCCTGAACCGCGTCGAAATTGAGGGCAACTTCTTCGGCATCAAGGCCGACGGCACGCAGGTCACCGGCGGCGTCATCAATATGACGATCCGGGACAGCGTCTCGATAGGAAACAGATCCAACGGCATCGTCGGCACGACGAACGCCGGCGGCACTCCGATCGTAAT
>JAFAME010000016.1 GCA_019233695.1 Methylobacteriaceae bacterium | reverse complement strand
GGCGCAGGCCGTCGCTGCGCTGAAAGCCGGGTGAGGAGAGACGGGATGGGTTTCAGCGCCGAATTTTTCGTCCTCCTCGGCTTCATCATCTTCGTGCTGCTCTTGGCCTATTTCGGGGCCCACCGAACGGTGTTCAACGCGCTCGATGCCCGGGCGAGGCGGATCGAAGGCGAACTCGCCGAAGCCAAGCGCTTGCGCGAGGAAGCAACCGCGGTGCTCGCGAGCTTCGAAAAGAAGCGCGCTGAGGCGGAAGCTGAAGCAGCCGGCATCATCGCCCAGGCAAGGGCCGAGGCCGAAATGCTTGCCAAGGAGACCGAGGCGCGGATGACCGACTTCGTCGCGCGCCGCAGCAAACAGGCGGAAGCGAAGATCGCGCTCGCCGAGGCGCAGGCGACGGCCGACGTCAAGGCGGCGGCGGCAGAGGCTGCCGTGCAAGCGGCCGAAGCGGTGCTCAAGAACGACATCAAGGGTCCGGCAGCTGACGATCTCATCGTCAAAAGCATCGCTGACCTGAAGAGCCGGCTCCACTGAGTTTGCACGGCAGCGCGCGGCAGGCTGTTGCGGTCGAGTGCCGATCGCGGCGACCGAGTCACCTTGTGGAGCGACCGAGATGGTGGTGGTCCGGCCTATTCTGGCCGCCGCCGTGTTGGCGACGACGCTCGGTCTGTTGTGCGAACTCCTCCTGCCCGCATCCGGCCAGATCGTTGCTGCCGGTGCCGCGGTTTTCGGCGTCTTGACCTGGACCGTTCCCTTCCTGTGGTTCGCCATAGGTTCGCGCCGGATTCGCGCGGTTCGCACCCGGTCCCTGGCAAGCGTCGGCTTGGCAATTTCCACCGTTGTCGTTGCCGCCAGTCTCTCCGCCGCCGGCCTGTCACTTGGGTTCGTCGCTATCGCTTTCGGGCACGAAGCCCGTCGCGCCTGGCTCGCTCTCCTGGCGATTGCAGCATTCTGGATTTCGACCACCGGGTGGATCGGTCTCCAAGGCGCCCGCCGCCGGCAGGCCCAACGACGTTCAGCGCAGGTCGCGTCTGCCGCCGACATTCGCGATGATGTTGGCTGATCCTGGGCAACCGCGCCGGAGGCCTGGTCGCGGCCTCCAGTCACTGCCGATCAGCGCGCGTCCGACGCGGTCAGCGCCAGTAGGAGCGGCGGTAGTATGCGTAGCGCGGGTAGCGGTGCCAGTAGCCGTAGCGGCGGTAGTACCAGCGGTGCCGCAGCCCCAGGCCGCTCGCTATCCTCGGCCCGGAGGTAAACCCGACGATGCCGCCAACGGCAGCGCCAATCGGCCCGCCCACGGCGGCGCCGGCGGCCGCTCCCAAAATGCCGTCACCGAACCGTTCCTGCGCCTGCGCCGCGCCCGGCGCAAAGACGATCGCTGCCGCCAGGCTCGCCAGTATCAATGCCCGTCTCATCATTTCCCTCCGTTCCGATGCGGAATCTCTGCGGAAGCCTTGCGAACGCGAACTGCCCAGCTAACGCCTGACGGCAACCGGGGTTCCCGCCGGCTGCGTCGTGGCCAACCCTGGCTTGACAGGGTTTACAGAAGCCTAAACAGCACGGTAGTGCCGCCGAAATGATCCACGGTTCGCCCGTCCGGGTGCCCTCTTAAAGAACCTGCCGCGACAGCTTCGCAGTCACAGCCTCGCCTTCCTATTCGGCTGCCTGGCGCGGCGCCGGCTCCGTCCATCGCAGGACAGGAGCGCGGGCCGCCCGCGTCTCATCGAGCCTGCCGCGCGGAGCCAGCCGCGGCGCTCTCGTGAAGCGCTCCTTGTCGCCGGCCCGGGCGCTCATGGCGAGATCACGCAAAGTGGCGATGAAGAGGTCGAGCGAAGCCTTCGATTCGGACTCGGTCGGCTCGATGAGCATGGCGCCGTGCACGACGAGCGGAAAGTACACCGTCATCGGGTGATAGCCCTCATCGATCATCGCCTTGGCGAAGTCGAGGGTTCCGATGCCGGTGTCCTTGAGCCAGCGGTCGTCGAATAGTGCCTCGTGCATGCAGGATCGATTGCCGAACGGGAGTGACATCAGATCGGCGAGGCAAGCCCGAATGTAGTTGGCGTTGAGCACGGCATCTTCGGCCGCTTGCCGCAGCCCGTCGGCGCCATGCGAGAGCATGTAGCTCAAGGCCCGCACGAACATTCCCATCTGGCCATGAAAGGCGCTGATGCGGCCGAGGCTGTCGGCAGTCTCGGCGCTCTCGACGAGGCGAAACCGGCGAGGTTTGTCTGGATCGACGGTCGAATCGTCGAGCGCCGCAACGAACGGCATGGGAGCGTAGGGCGTGAGCCGCTTCGAGAGAACGACCGGCCCAGCGCCTGGGCCGCCGCCACCGTGCGGCGTCGAGAAGGTCTTGTGCAGATTGATGTGCATGGCATCGATGCCGAGATCGCCCGGTCGGACCTTCCCCATGATCGCGTTGAAATTGGCGCCGTCGCAGTAGAAGTACGCTCCCGTCTCATGCACGGCGTCGGCGATGGCGAGGATGTCCTTTTCGAAGAGCCCGCAAGTGTTGGGGTTCGTCAACATGATCGCGGCAACATCTGCGCCGAGCCGCTGGCGCAGGACGTCAGGATCGACGGTTCCGTCGGCGCGCGCTGGAATGGATTTGACAGTGAACCCGATCAGCGCCGCGGTCGCCGGGTTCGTGCCATGTGCGGATTCGGGCACGAGCACGGTCGTCCGCGTCGTCGCCTCGCCCCTCGCTTCGAGGGCCGTGCGGATCGCCATCATGCCGCAAAGCTCGCCATGGGCGCCGGCTTTCGGCGGCATGGCGACAGCGTCCATGCCGGTCAGCACCATCAGCCAGCGGGCGACCTCATGGATGACTTCCAGCGCACCCTGCACCGTCGATGCCGGTTGCAGGGGATGCACATCGCCGAAGCCGGGCAAGCGCGCCATTTTCTCGTTGAGGCGGGGATTGTGCTTCATCGTGCAAGACCCGAGCGGGTACGTGCCTGCGTCGATCGCATAGTTCTTTTGCGAGAGCCGGACGAAATGGCGCATCGCCTCGGGCTCCGTGAGCCCCGGCAGGCCGATGGCGGCTTTGCGCTCAAACCGCCCCAGGTGGAGCTCGAACGGTGGCGGGTCGGCGATATCGACGCCCGTCGTCTCGATCCGCCCTGTCTCGAAGATGAGCGCTTCTTCGATCTGCAACCCGCGATTGCCCGTGAAGGTGGGGCGCTCCGCAAACGCGGCATAGCCTTGGTCTGCGGCGCGATCTTTCGTGTGGAGCATCTTGCCTGCCTCGAGTTTCACTACCGTCTCCATGCCGGCACGATTCGGATGATCCCGAGCGCACCGGCGTCCACCTTGCTCAGCCAAATGATGTTTGGGCCTGACACGCCCGGCGCAGCGCGCTCACGAATGCCTGTCTGTCGGCCTCCGTGTTGACTTCGGTGTTGGCCACCACGATCAGGTCCGCGACGCTCTTGTCGCCCGGCAGAAGCCTCGACGCCGGCACGCCGCCGAGAACGCCCATCCCGGCCATGTCCTCGATGATCCGCGCGGCATCTCCCGGCACCCGCAAGGTGAATTCGTTGAAGAAGGTCTCCGTCAGCACCTCGACTGCCGGCAGGTCGCGAACGAGCTCTGCCAACCGGACCGCATTGGCATGGCAGACGCGCGCCACCCGCCGCAGGCCGGTCTCGCCGAGGAGCGCCATGTGAATCGTAAAGGCGAGGCAGCACAGGCCTGAATTCGTGCAGATATTTGAGGTTGCCTTCTCGCGGCGGATGTGCTGCTCCCGCGTCGAGAGCGTCAGCACGAAGCCGCGCCTGCCCTCGGCATCGACCGTCTCGCCGCACAGCCGGCCCGGCATCTGACGCACGTATCGGCTCCTCGTCGCGAAGAGACCGACATAGGGGCCGCCAAAGCTCAGCGCGTTGCCGATGGATTGACCCTCGCCTACGACAATGTCGGCGCCCATGCCGCCCGGCGGAACGACAAGGCCAAGCGAAATGGCCTCGGTGAAGACCCCGACCATGAGCGCGCCCAGCGCATGGCATCGTTCCGCCACGGGACGCAAGTCCCGCAAATTGCCGAACATGTCGGGTGATTGCACGACGACGCAACTCGTCTCCTCATCGATCGCGCCAAGGATGTCTTCGACGGCTGTCACGTCGGGCGGCAGCCCAACGGCCTTTGCTCCCGCCATGTGCGAGATCGTGCGAACCGTCTCGGCGTAGTGGGGGTGAAGGCCACCTGAAAGGACGGCCTTGTTGCGACGCGTCAGCCGGTGAGCCATGAGCACAGCTTCGCCGGTCCCGGTCGAGCCGTCGTACATGGAGGCATTGGCGACATCCATGCCAGTGAGGGCTGCCACCTGCGTCTGGAATTCGAAAAGATATTGTAGCGTGCCCTGCGCGACTTCCGGCTGATAGGGCGTGTAGCTTGTCAGAAACTCCGAGCGCTGGATGAGATGATCTACGCTTGCAGGGACATGGTGCTTGTAAGCCCCGCAACCGACAAAGAACGGGACGCTTCCGGCCGGAACGTTCCGAGCCGCCATGCGTCCGAGCATGCGCTCGACCTCGATCTCGGATGCGTGGCCTGGAAGATCAACCGGACCAGGCAGAAGCTTGCCGCCGGGAACGTCGGCAAAAAGCTCGTCGATGCCCGAGACCCCGATGCGCGCCAGCATCTCATCGCGTTCTTGCTTGGCCAGAGGAAGGTATCGCATGATGTTGGAATTCCAGTCGGAATTGAGTGCGCTGCCAGGGGTGGTCAGGAGATCGTGGCGAGGTAGTCCTGATAGGCTGCCTCATCCATGAGGCCGTCGAGCTCTGCCCGGTCCCGGATCTTGATTTTCAGGAACCAGCCTCTTCCCGCCGGATCCTGGTTGACGGTAGCCGGTGCCGCCTCGAGCTCGTCGTTGACCGCGACAATCTCCCCCGAGACGGGGGCATAGACTTCGCTTGCCGCCTTGACGCTCTCGACGACCGCCGCTTCGGCGCCCTTGGCAACCTGTTTGCCGACCGGCGGAAGCTCGACGAATACGACGTCGCCCAGCTGCCCTTGCGCGTAGTCGGTTATCCCGACAACGCCAGTATCGCCGTCGACTTTGATGTATTCGTGCTCCTTCGTGTAGCGGAACTCGGCCATGGCGACACCTCTTTCTCAGACATTCTCATCGCCGCATGGGCAGCGTGACTGCGGCGAGTTCAAGCGGGCTTTCCCCTGAAATGCCGGGTGGGAACGAACGGCAGGCTTGCGACAATTGCCGGCAAGGCCTTGCCGCGCACCATCAGATGCAACCGGGTTCCCACATTGGCGTGGGCGGCATCTACGTAGCCCATCGCAATCGATCCATCGACCGAAGGGCCGAAACCGCCGGACGTGACCTTCCCGACGATCACCCCCTCGACTGTCGCGATGTCGGTGCCCTCGCGCGCCGGGGCGCGCCCCTCAAGCCGCAGCCCGATGCGCAACCGCGGCGGTCCATGGTCGAGCTGGAGCCGAACCCGCTCATCGCCTGGAAAGCCTCCTTCGATGCGGCGGCGCCGCCCGATGGACCAGGACAGGGCGGCCTCGACCGGCGTCGTCGTCCTGTCGATGTCGTGACCGTAGAGGCAGAGGCCCGCCTCGAGACGCAGCGTATCGCGCGCTCCAAGGCCAATCGGCTTCACTTCCGGCTCGTCGAGCAGGCGTTCGGCCAAGGCTACGCCTTCGGCCGCCGGTATTGAGACCTCGAAACCGTCCTCCCCGGTATAGCCCGACCGTGATACGTGAATCCGGCTGTGGCCCGCGCCGATCGTGCGCATCGACATGAACGGCATGTCGGCCACGCCGGCGAGGTGGCGAGCGAGCACCTCGGCCGCAACCGGTCCCTGCAGGGCAAGAAGCGCATGGTCTTCGAGAATGGCCAGATCGAGATCAGGCAGGTGTTCGCGAAGGTGCGCAAAATCATCGGCTTTGCGCGCCGCGTTCACAACGAGAAACAGGTGCTCGGTATCCCGCCCGTCGAGCGAAGCAACGAGCCGGGTTACCATCAGGTCGTCGAGAATGTTGCCGTCAGCATCGAGGAATTGGGTGTATCGTATGCGGCCCTGGGCAAGCCCTTGCAGATCGCCCGGAACGAGGCGTTCGAGCCGTCGGGCAGCCTGCGGCCCAGAAAGAACCGCCTGCCCCATGTGCGAGACGTCGAACAGGCCGGCGCGGCGACGCGTGTGGAGATGCTCGGCGATGATGCCCGTCGGATACTGCACGGGCATGTGGTAGCCGGCAAAGGGCACCAACCTGGCGCCGAGCTTCACATGCAGCGCGTGCAGCGGCGTTGTCTTCAGGGGAAGTTCGGAGCTGCGCAGCGATTCGGCCATCGGGTCCCAGGTAGTCGAGCAAGGCGCCATGACCGGAGGTTTCCCCGGTCCGCGCCCCCTCTGTCCTGGAACCTGAGAGATTTCCCTGCGCCGTGGCTTGGCGCAAGTTACGCCCGTCGGTGGGCCGTGTCGCTCACGCGGACGGCCGCTTTCCAGAGGTCATTCCTGCCGCGGTCCTTTGGCCTGAGCGTTTCCGGGGCGGTTGCGCCTTCGGCGCCGGCGACGGCTCGTTGCCACCGGTCTCTTCCGCGGAGGATGTCTTATGACATGCCAAGAAGACACGATTTTTTGCCGGCGTGTCAACCGAGGATGCAATTCCCTGCGGGCCGACACGCCTATTGCCCTCGTTTGCGGCGCCGCACCGCCTTCTCCCCGGTCCCGCCCGCCTCATCGAACCCGACGATGACCGTGTAGTCGTTGTCCGCATTGGCCTCGATGAACGGCACGCGGATCGGGTCGGCAACGAAGTTGAAGGCGGCCTGAGTCTGGCCCTCCGGCACCATCACCGGGACGTGGTAGAGGTTCGAAATCGCCACTCCGTGGTCGCTCTCGCGGCGGATGGCAATTCGAATCGGCGCTGAAAAGCTTCCCGGTGCGCCTTTCGGACCAATCAGGACGCGGCCTTCGACGCCGACCTTGATGGCGATCTGGTTGCCCTGGAGCGAGCACTCGCGGGCAACGTCGCCGAGAGAATATTGGTAGCGAACATCGCCGTTCGACTGGCCGCCGGCATAGGCTCGCATGGACGCCGTGCCGTCGAGCACCTCGACGGTCGGACAGGTGAGGTCGATCGCTGCCTTCTGCGGGGCCGGCGGGGGCGCGGGGTTGGTCGTGCCGAAGGCAAGGACATTGGCGACCGGATCGGGTCCGGAGCCATCGGCGACGGGCGATCCCGCCCCCCAGCAACCGGTAAGCGCACCCGCAATCAGCATCGCAGCAGACATCTTGGCGTATCGCATCGAGGTCCCCTCATGCTGGATCGGCACTCCTCCGAACATGCCCATCCGTTCCCACCGGACGCGCCGGCGTCGCTCGCCGATATTGCCGACGCGCGTCCAGCCAATCACGGCAGTGCCTCAAAACCTTCCTTGAAGCCGGCAAGCGCCAGCGGAATTCCGAATCCCTCCTCGGGCGTCTGAAAGATCATGAACCACGCCGTCTGCCCGGTCTTCATCTGTTCGATGAGCTTGTCGTCGAGGCCCACGTCGGTGACGCAGCCCGTCGGCAGGCAGCGCACCCATTGGGCGCGGCCGACATCGGTCGCGTCGATCCGCAGGCCGAGGCCCATCGGCAGCAGCACGCCGAGCGGAGCCTCGACGCGCAAGAGCCTACTCTTTCCGTCCGCGGTCTTGAGCACGATGACGACAAGGTTGATGTTGGGCCGGTCCTTGTCGGCAATGTTCTGGACGAGCGCGCATTGCTCCCGGGACGCGCCGGGCGGGGTTTCGCACCGCGTCTCCCAGTCCCCGTGCTTGCCTTTCACAACGCCTTGGGCCGTCGCCTGAGCGGGCGCAAAGACAGCGGCAATCGCGGTCAGGCCTGCCACCGACCGCATCGCGGCCCAGGCTCGAATTGCCGCGCTGATCCCCCGGCGGTGTCTCGCCCCCTCAGCCATGATGTCTCCAGCCGCGAGCGTCGACGCGCCGCGCTCCGACTCGCTACCCCCCGCTCGACCGGTTAACAGTTCGTTCCGCCCTGTCAAGCGAGGCCCGCGACAGGCCCGGGCCTGCCCACGATTTACGCGCTCATATGCCGCACGAAGGCAAACTTGCCGGAACATTGCACTCGCTCAGCGTTTATGGTTGGAAACCCGCATGCGGATCTCGGAGGTGGGGTCTGCCGCCGTTGGGGATCGAGTCGGGTTCCCGAGCCGCATTGATTTCGCGGCTGAATTATGTCCAGCGAATGGCGTGAAGCATGCGGCCCGCGACTGGACTGCATCTTCGCCGGATCACCGGCCCAAACGGGTGGGGAGCAAGGACGCCAATGAGGTTGTTCAGAACGCCGCTGGCCATCGTGGCAGCCGCCGTGTGCGCCGCGACCGGGACGCGCGCGGCGCCGCTTGGCCACCCCGTTGCGGGCCAGATCGGCTTTCAGAAGGCGGCCTCGCCGATTGCCGAGGAAATCCATACCTTCCACAACTATTACCTCCTGCCGATCATCGTGTTCATTTCCCTCTTCGTCCTGGCCCTCCTCGTCTACGTCATCCTGCGCTTCAACGAACGCGCCAACCCGGAGCCGTCCCGAACCACGCATAACACCCTTATCGAGGTGGTGTGGGCGGTCGTGCCGGTGTTGATTCTCGTTTTCATCGCCATCCCCTCCTTCCGGCTCCTCACCCATCAGTTGGTAGAGCCTCCCGCCGATGTGACGATGAAGGTCACCGGCGAGCAATGGAACTGGATCTACGAATATCCGAAGGATCAGGGCGGCCCGTTCTCCTTCACCTCGGTGATGAAGCCTGAGGAGGACATCAAGCCGGAAAACGGCGACATTCGCCTCTTGTCGGTCGACAACGAGGCGGTCGTGCCCCTCGGCAAAGTCGTGCGGGTGCAGGTCACCGCAACCGACGTCATCCATTCCTTCACCATCCCGTCGCTCGGGGTCAGGATCGATGCGGTTCCCGGGCGGCTCAATGAAACCTGGTTCAAGGCCGAGCGCGAGGGCATGTATTATGGCCAGTGCTCGAAGCTCTGCGGCAAGGACCACGCGTTCATGCCCATCGCCTTCCGGGTCGTGAGCCCCGAGGAATACGCCGCTTGGCTGGTCAAGGCGAAGAAGCAGTTTGCCGGAACGAGCGATGGGCCGGTTTCGGTCGCCGCCAATGCCAGCGGCACGCCCGCCCGGCAGTAGAGGCAATGTACATGCACGAGGTTTGAGGACAGTAAGATGGCAACGACCGCTGCAGTCCATCATGATGCGTCCGATCACCCGACCGGCTGGCGACGCTACGTCTACTCGACGAATCACAAGGACATCGGAACGATGTACCTGTTTTTCGCCGTGTGCGCCGGCGTCATCGGGGCGACCTTTTCGATTCTGATGCGGATGGAACTCCAGGAGCCGGGCCTGCAGGTCATGCCGGGCCTCGCCTGGTTCAATCACTGGGTCGGCAGCTTCCCGGCCAGCGCCATCTTCGGGCACGCAGACTTCGGCAGCATCGGCACCTGGTTCACAGAGTTTCCGCACGGTCCCGTGCCGGCCGAATATACCGACGCGGCCAAGAACCTCTACAACGTGCTGATCACGGCCCACGGCCTGATCATGATCTTCTTCGTGGTCATGCCGGCGTTGATCGGCGGCTTCGGCAACTGGTTCGTTCCGCTGATGATCGGCGCCCCGGACATGGCCTTTCCGCGGATGAACAACATCTCGTTCTGGCTGCTGCCTGCCTCCTTCGCGTTGCTCGTCATTTCCATGTTCGCCGAGGGCGCGCCGAACATGTCCGGCTTCGGCGGCGGCTGGGTTCTGTATCCGCCGCTGTCCGAGATCGGGCATCCCGGCCCGGCAATGGACTTCGTGATCCTGTCGATTCACCTCGCAGGCGCTTCATCGATCCTCGGCGCCATCAACTTCATCACGACGATCTTCAACATGCGCGCGCCGGGCATGACCCTGCACAAGATGCCGCTCTTTGCCTGGTCGATTCTGGTGACGACGTTCCTTCTGGTGCTGGCGCTGCCGGTGCTTGCCGGCGCGATCACCATGTTGCTCACCGACCGCAACTTCGGCACGACGTTCTTCGATCCGACCGGCGGCGGCGATCCCATCCTCTTCCAGCATCTCTTCTGGTTCTTCGGCCACCCGGAAGTCTACATCCTGATCCTGCCCGGCTTCGGCATCATCAGTCACGTCGTCTCGACGTTCTCGAGAAAGCCGGTGTTCGGCTATCTCGGCATGGCCTATGCGATGGTGGCCATCGGCGCCATCGGCTTCGTCGTGTGGGCGCACCACATGTACACGGTCGGGCTGTCGCTCAATACGCAGCGCTATTTCGTCTTCGCGACGATGGTGATCGCCGTGCCGACGGGGGTGAAGGTCTTCTCCTGGATTGCCACGATGTGGGGCGGCTCCATCCAATTCCGTACCCCGATGCTCTGGGCCATGGGCTTCATCTTCCTCTTCACGATCGGCGGCGTCACCGGCGTGGTGCTCGCCAATGCGGGGGTCGATCGCGCCCTGCACGAGACCTACTACGTGGTGGCCCACTTCCACTACGTGCTGTCGCTTGGCGCGGTCTTCGCCATTTTCGCGGGCTGGTACTACTGGTTCCCGAAGATGACCGGCTACATGTACAACGAAACTCTCGGAAAGCTGCAGTTCTGGCTCATGTTCGTGGGCGTGAACCTGACCTTCTTCCCGCAGCATTTCCTCGGCCTTGCTGGTATGCCACGCCGCTACATCGATTATCCGGATGCGTTTGCGCTGTGGAACCGGGTGTCTTCGTTCGGAGCCTATATATCCGGCATAGGGGCCATCGTGTTCCTCTACGCCATCTTCGAAGCCTTCGCGCGCAAGCGGGCGGCAGGCAACAATCCTTGGGGCGTCGGCGCAACGACGCTCGAATGGACCCTGTCCTCGCCGCCGCCCTTCCATCAATACAACACGCTGCCGCGCATCGTGGGCTCGGAATACGGCGAGCATGCCGACGCCGTGCCCGGTGGACACTAGTCGTGGATCTGACGGTTGGATCGGCCAGAACGTCATCCCGGCCGAAGCGAAGCGGAGAGCCGGGATCCTTCCGAGCCTGTGGAGGAATGCTGCGCACTGCGGACGCGTCCTTCTCCCACGGGAAGAAGCTGGCCGCGGAGCGGCCGGAAGAGGGGCACGCGGTCGGCGGAAAGGGGACATTCTCCATCCCACGCCTTCGCAAGATAGCGATTATTTCCCAACATCCCAGGCCCTCATCCGCCGCCAAGTGGCGGCACCTTCTCCCGCCACCGGGAGAAGGAGGTGCGCGCCCTTCCTTCGACAAGGCAGATTGATCTCATGACGTTTATCGTCGAGCGGAGCGGCACGGCCTTCGACGGGCCCGCGATCTCGCTCGCGAGCCCTGCCGACTACATAGCGCTGCTGAAGCCGCGTGTGATGTCGCTCGTCGTATTCACCGCACTTGCCGGGCTTCTCATTGCGCCTGCCCACGTCCATCCGGTCATCGGCTTTGCCGTGCTCGTGGCAATCGCGGTCGGAGCCGGCGCCGCGGGCGCACTCAACATGTGGTATGATGCCGACATCGATGCGGCGATGCTTCGCACGCGCGCCCGACCGATTCCTGCCGGGCGGATCGAGCCTCAGCAGGCGCTGGCCTTCGGATTGACGCTGGCGGTCTTCGCCGTGCTCACCCTCGGCATGGTCGCGAACTGGCTGGCCGCGGCGCTCCTCGCGTTCACGATCTTCTTTTACGTCGTCGTCTACACCATGTGGCTCAAACGGACGACGCCACAGAACATCGTCATCGGCGGGGCGGCGGGCGCGCTCCCGCCGGTCATCGGCTACGCCGCCGCCGTCGGCGGCGTGTCGCTTGAGAGCCTTGTCCTGTTTGCCGTCATCTTCCTGTGGACGCCGCCGCACTTCTGGGCGCTCGCCCTCGTGAAGTGCGCCGACTATGCCCGCGCCGGCGTGCCGATGATGCCCAACGTCAGGGGTGCGAATCATACGCGGCTCGAGATCCTGGCCTATTCTCTCGTACTGGCACCAGCCGCCATTGCGCCCTGGCTTATGGGCTTTGCGGGCCGGGCCTACGGACTGGCCTCGATCGTCGCAGGAATCCTGATGCTGCAACTCGCGTGGCGGGTCTATCGCCGGCGCACCGGCGAGGCGGCTGTCCGTGCGGCGCAGCAATTGTTTGCCTACTCGATCCTCTATCTTTTCCTGCTGTTTGCCGTTCTCGTCGCCGAACATGGACTGGGCCTGGCGACAACGTACGGCTGGTGAAACCGCTCATGGCCACGATCGACGGCAACGAGCCCGGAACGCCGAACGGCCGCCAAAAGGCGCCTGCTCCCTCGCAGGGCATCATCCTGACGCCCGAGCAGATCAAGCGTCGGCGTCAGCGCAACCTCGCCATCGGCCTGGCGGTCGGCTTTCTGGTGCTGCTGTTCTATGTGGTGACTATCGTCAAGCTCGGTCCTGGCGTGCTCAACCGTCCCTTGTGATTGCGCATGACCGATCCCTCCCCCGCATCCCGCAAGATCGCCCTCAACAGGCGAAGCGTCGCCCTGATCGCCGCCGCGGTCGCCGTCGGCATGCTCGGCTTGTCGTATCTGGCCGTCCCCCTTTACCAGATCTTCTGCCGCGCGACGGGCTTTGCCGGCACACCGCGCGTCGCCGACAGCGCCGCGCCCGCAAAGGGCAAGCGCGTGCTGGTTGTTCGCTTCGACACCAATGTCGCGCCGGGACTCCCCTGGAGTTTCGAGCCGGAGACCCCGTCGATCAAGCTCGCGACGGGTGAGACCGCAACGGTGTTCTTCAAGGTCGTCAATCAGTCGGCGCGGGCGACGGCGGCCTTTGCCTCCTACAATGTGACGCCCGACGTCGCGGGGGGCTACTTCGACAAGATCTCCTGCTTCTGCTTCAACGAGCAGCGGCTCGATCCCGGCCAGACGATGGACATGCCGGTCGTCTTCTTTCTCGATCCCGCCCTCGAGAAAGACGAGACGATGGCAAACGTCGAGGCGTTGACCTTGTCCTACACTTTCTTTGCGGCCAAGGACCAAACAAGCCCGATCGCCAACGCCAAACCTCGACCCGCGTCGAAATTGTGACGGAACCAGTGTGCGCGGTGCGCGCATCTGCATCATCCGGCCGCGTTGACCCGGGGACGGAAAAACGGCAAACGGCGCACGGCGCAATCGGGGAATAGGATCACTCGCCATGGCAGACGCACACGCCAAGCCAAATCACGACTACCACCTCGTGTCGCCCAGCCCATGGCCGATCATCGGTGCGGTAAGTGCGTTCCTGATGGCCGCGGGCGCCATCATGTGGATGAAGTCGCTCCCGATCGGCGGCTTGAAGATCGGTCCTTACATCGCCGGCGCCGGCGTCATCGGCGTCCTCTACACGATGGCATCCTGGTGGGTCGACGTCATCAACGAAGCCGAGCACGAAGGCTTCCACACCCGCGTCGTGCAGATCAGCCACCGCTACGGGATGATCCTGTTCATCGCCTCCGAGGTGATGTTCTTCGTGGCCTGGTTCTGGGCCTACTTCAACACCGCGCTGTTCCCGAATGACATCATCCATCAGGGCGGCGAAGTCCTCGGCATGGTCAA
>JAFAME010000325.1 GCA_019233695.1 Methylobacteriaceae bacterium | reverse complement strand
ACGGGAAACAGCAGAAAAGAAAGAGGGTCGTCGGGAAGGCTCGCAAAGCCGTCCCGGGGAAACCAGACCGTATCCGGAAGGCCGACGAGAACCGGGTCTTCGCCGATGAATGGGGCGGCGCGGAAGATCGCATCGCAGAGGCCTGCCGGAGAAGGCTGAACCACATAGGCGACGGGCGTCGGACCGTAACCGGCACCGTAGTACTGCAGAATGTCTGATTTTCCCGGCCCGATGACGAAACAGATCTTGTCGGCACCCCCTTCGATCATGCGTTCGACGAGATATTCGCTCACCGCGCAGGGACGTTCGGTCTGCCCATCGATGCGGCTGCCGACGGGCAGCAGCTCCTTGGAAAAGGCGAGGGGCTGAATGCGGCTTCCGCGGCCCGCCGCAGGTATGATGCCCCACATGGTCACACGCCTTCCGGCTCGGGGATCGGGGCAGCTGCCCGTTGGCCCGAGCGTGGGGTATTCGACAAGAAGGCCGCGAACTGTGCCGCGCGGTGCTGCGAGGTGTGTTCGGCGAGTGCACGGCGCCGGGCATTCACGCCAACGTCGCGTAGCTCCGGCGCCGACCGATCCAGTGCGGCAAGAACGTCCTCCGTATCTTCGACCACGATTATCTCCCGCGCGGGCGCGAAGAATGCGTCGATCCCGGGCCACCAATCGCTGACGATGGTCGCTCCGCAGGCTGCCGCCTCGAACAGGCGTCCGGACGGACACCAACCCATTTCCGCCATCGCCTGCCGCGTGACGTTCAGCGTCAGCCGCGAGGAGCCATAGAACTGGGGATGCTGCGGGGGAGGGAGGTGGCGCACGAAGAAGATGTTCGATGTCCAGGGAAAGTCCGGCGGATACTGCGCCCCGGCAATGACGAACCTAAGGTCCGGCCGACGCCGCGCCGGCTCGATGAAGAGACGCTCCAAGGACGCCTGCCGATCCTCGGCATATGTCCCGATATAGGAGAGATCGGCACGAAATTCGATGAGGCCCGGCACCGGGCGATGCGTCTGAGGATCGACATGTCCGTAGAGGGGTACGGCCTTGCGGGCGCCAAGCCTTGTGCGCAGCTCGTCGAGGGCCGCTCCGCCCGTGTAGCTCAGCACGAGGTCGAAATCGCTGAGTCCTCGCGGTCCGATGTAGGTCGTCCCGTCCCCCCGGCGCAGCTGCGCCAGCGTGACCGGAGTGTCGAGATCGTAAAAGACGCGCAGCGCCGAGGGGGAGGCGAGGACAACCTCGGTCGCCGCGATGCCGTCGGGACAGTACGAGCTGACAATCGCCGCGTCGGCATCGGCGACCTCAGCGATGGCGCAGCTGCGCACCCGTTCCCAGTCGCCATAGAGGACGAGCTCGCCGCCGGGGAGTTCACCAAGATCGCGATTGTCTGCGTAGTAGGGCACGTCGCGCTCGAAAAAGACCACGTGCCAGCCGTCCCGGGCGAGCGCACGCTGCAGTCCGCGCCATAGCGTGGCGTGGCCGTTACCCCAGGACGAGCTGATGGTCAGGCCGAAGATGACGATCTTCATCGATCGCGCCCTCCCAATTCCCTTCAGGACACAACTTCGTTGAGCCCCAGCAGTTTCGCGCCCGCCTCGCCGACTGCCAGCTTCGTGATCGATGCTGGCGCGATATCGAATTTCTGCCAGGCATCGATCGGCAGGCCGAGATGGAAGGAGACCGCTGCCTTGATGACCTCGGCATGGCTGACGAGGACAATGGTCCGTTCGGGATGTTTGGCCGACAGGCGCTCCATGAGCCGCAGCACGCGGGCCTGGACGTCGTGCATGGTCTCACCGCCGGGTGTGCGCGTCAGGCTGCGAGCGCCGTTCCATTGCCGCCACAGCGGATCTGCGTCGAGCTCGTCGAAGCCGCGGCCGGACCAGGGGCCGAAATCCACCTCGTCGAGGTCAGGCGCCGTTTCAACGCGGGCAGCGGTTGCCGCCGATATTGCCTGCGCCGTCTCGGTGGTGCGCTCGCGCGGGCTTGAGTGGATGGTATCGAATTCCTCCCGGCGCAGACGCTCGGCGAGCCTTGCCGCCTGTGCCCGGCCCGCCGCACCAAGTCTCACGCCCGGCATGCGCCCGGCGAGAAAGCCGCCGACGTCGTCGTGGGCGGCGTGCCGCACGAAGAGGAACGTCGTCGTCACTGGACAAGCCTTGGCGCAGCTTCATCGTTCCCCGCAATGAAGCGTAGTGTCCGTTCGCGTGCCTCGGCATCGGTGAACTGCTGCGGCGGCGATTTCATGAAATAGCTCGACGGACCGACGAGCGCGCCGCCGACCCCGCGGTCGAGCGCAAGCTTGGCGCAGCGCACCGCGTCGATGACGATGCCGGCCGAATTCGGCGAATCCCACACTTCAAGCTTGATCTCGGCATTGAGCGGCAGACCGCCGAACGTCGTTGCCTCCATGCGGATGTGGCAGAACTTGCGATCGGTCAGCCAGGGCACGTAGTCGCTCGGGCCGACGTGCACGTTGTCGGGATCGAGCGGCACGTCAAGCTGGCTCATGACCGCCTGGGTCTTCGAGATCTTCTTCGAAACCAGGCGCTCCCGCTCCAGCATGTTGCGGAAATCGGTATTGCCTCCGAAATTCAGCTGATAGGTCCTGTCGAGCCTGACGCCGCGCTCGCGGAAGAGATTGGTCAGCACCCGGTGTACGATCGTCGCGCCGACCTGGCTCTTGATGTCGTCGCCGATGACCGGCAGGTTTGAAGCCTCGAAGCGCGCCCGCCATTCACGGCGCGAGGCGATGAAGACCGGCATGCAGTTGACGAACGCGCAGCGCGCTTCGAGCGCCCGCTCGGCATACCACTCGACTGCGTGCTGGGACCCGACGGGCAAGTAGCACACGACAATTTCGGTTCCCGTTCGGGCGAGAACATCGCCTACGTCGCACACGGGTTCGTCGGATTCCTCGATCTCCTCTCGCAGATACTTGCCGAGACCATCAAGGGTGTTGCCCCGTTCGACCCGAACTCCGGTGCGGCCGACCTCCGCAAATCGGTAGGTATTGTTCGGCGGGCAATAGATGGCCTCCCCGACGTCGCGGCCGACTTTTGCGGCAGCCACATCGAAGGCGGAGGCGACTTCGATGTCGCCGACCTCGTAGCCGCCCAATGCTGGTGTCATCAGACCCGGGATGGGCTCATTCGAGCGTGCGTCATGGTAGTAGGTCAGGCCCTGAACAAGGGAAGAGGCACAATTCCCCACGCCCACGATGCCAAGGCGCAATTTTCTCGAGCTCAAGACAGGCTCCCGGGAGGATGGTGCCCCCATAACCCCGGCCGCGAAGGCTAAGTTCCTTGTCCGGGCAAATATGCGCGCGGTTCAGTCTGATAGGTGCAAGTCTGCCCGAAGTTGGCGAGGCGGATCTCGGGCGCAGAATCTTCCCGGCGCGTGTCCCCGGCGGCGCTCCTCTCAAGCTTGGCTGGCGGCTGATCTGCGATGCGGTGTTCGCTGTTCGCGCGCAGGTGCCCGTCGAGTGTTAGTGTTGAGAATGAATTAGGCCTCTCAAACGATGCAGTAGTACGCCGCTTCCCTTCGGCCTGCCGCAACCGTACAATAGGTCAACAAAAACAGAGGGGCGTTTCCGACGGAATGATCATCCCGGAGCATCGCCATGCCGCGGACCGCCGACACTAACCCCGGGGCAAAGCCCAGTTCCTCGGGCAGCCCCGTTCGCGCTGAACGCACGAATGGCCCCGGCGTGCAGCCCAATGGCAGTGTCGCCGACAATTTCCTGGATCAGCACATATTGCTGCATGCCCTGCAGGCAATGCGGGTTGGTGATTTCTCGGTGCGGCTTCCTGGCGATCAGGTCGGGCTCGGCGGGAAAATCGCTGATACTTTCAATGAGATCGTGGCGGCCAACGAGAGCATGGCGCGACAGCTCGAGCTTGTCGGGCAGGTCGTCGGTCGCGAGGGCAAGATCCGCAAGCGCGTGAAATTCGGATTGTCGCACGGCGCCTGGGGAGAGATGGAATCCTCGGTCAACACGCTGATCGACGATCTTTTGTGGCCGACCTCGGCCGTGACCCGGGCGATCAGCGCCGTCGCCAAGGGCGACCTCCTGCAGACGGTGCGCCTCGACGTTGACGGACGGCCGCTCAAGGGCGAGTTCCTGCGTTCCGCCAACATCGTCAACACGATGATCAAGCAGCTCAGCGTCTTCACCTCCGAGGTGACCCGCGTCGCCCGCGAAGTCGGCACCGACGGCAAGCTCGGCGGCCAGGCGCAGGTAAGCGAAGTCACCGGCGTGTGGAAGGACCTGACCGAGAGCGTCAACTCGATGGCCTCGAACCTGACGGCGCAGGTCCGTAACATCGCCGAAGTGACGATCGCAGTTGCCAACGGCGACCTTTCCAAGAAGATCACTGTCGACGTGCGCGGCGAGATCCTGCAGCTGAAGGAAGCCATCAACACGATGGTCGATCAGCTGCGCTCCTTCGCCTCGGAAGTCACGCGCGTCGCCCGCGAGGTCGGCACGGAAGGCAAGCTCGGCGGCCAGGCGCTTGTGCCGGGCGTTGCCGGAACGTGGAAGGATCTCACGGATTCGGTCAACGCGATGTGCGGCAATCTGACCGACCAGGTGCGCAACATTGCCCAGGTGACGACGGCGGTGGCGCGCGGCGATCTGTCGCGCAAGATCACCGTCGATGTGCGCGGCGAGATCCTCGAGCTGAAAGACACCATCAACACGATGGTCGATCAGCTGAATTCCTTCGCCTCGGAAGTCACGCGCGTCGCCCGCGAGGTCGGAACCGAGGGACGGCTTGGCGGCCAGGCACAGGTGCCGGGCGTTGCGGGCACGTGGGCGGATCTTACCGACAACGTCAATTCCATGGCCGGCAACCTGACGGCCCAGGTCCGCAACATTGCGGAGGTCGCGACGGCGATTGCCGGCGGCGATCTCTCGAAGAAGATCACGGTCAACGTGTCGGGCGAGATCCTGCAGCTGAAGGAGACCATCAACACGATGGTCGATCAGCTCAATGCCTTCGCCGGCGAGGTGACGCGCGTTGCCCGCGAAGTCGGCACCGACGGGCGGCTCGGCGGCCAGGCCAACGTGCTCGGCGTCGCCGGCACCTGGAAGGATTTGACCGAGAGCGTCAACTCGATGGCCTCGAACCTGACGGCGCAGGTGCGCAACATCGCCGAGGTCTCGACCGCCATCGCCAGCGGCGACCTGTCGAAGAAGATCACCGTCAACGTGTCGGGCGAGATCCTGCAGCTCAAGGACACCATCAACACGATGGTCGACCAGCTCAACGCCTTCGCCGGCGAGGTGACGCGCGTGGCGCGCGAGGTCGGCACCGAAGGCAAGCTCGGCGGCCAGGCGCAAGTGAAGGGCGTCGCGGGCACCTGGAAGGACTTGACCGACAGCGTCAATTCGATGGCCTCGAACCTGACCGGCCAGGTGCGCAACATCGCCGAGGTGGCAACCGCCGTGGCGCAAGGCGACCTGTCGAAGAAGATCACCGTCAACGTCTCGGGCGAAATCCTCCAGCTGAAGGAGACCATCAACACGATGGTCGATCAGCTCAACTCCTTTGCTTCCGAAGTCACGCGCGTGGCGCGCGAGGTCGGTACCGAAGGGCGGCTGGGTGGCCAGGCCCAGGTGCCGGGCGTGGCCGGGACTTGGAAGGACCTGACCGACAGCGTCAACTCGATGGCCGGCAACCTCACTGGCCAGGTGCGCAATATCGCCGAAGTGGCGACCGCCATCGCCAACGGCGACCTGTCGCGCAAGATCACCGTCGACGTGCGCGGCGAAATCCTTCAGCTGAAGGAAACGTTGAACACGATGGTCGACCAGCTCAACCGCTTCGCCGGCGAGGTGACGCGCGTGGCCCGCGAGGTCGGCACCGAAGGCCGGCTCGGCGGCCAGGCCCAAGTGCCGGGCGTCGCCGGAACCTGGAAGGACCTGACCGACAGCGTCAATTCGATGGCCGGCAATCTCACCGCCCAAGTCCGCAACATTGCCGAAGTCACGACCGCGGTGGC
>JAFAME010000076.1 GCA_019233695.1 Methylobacteriaceae bacterium | reverse complement strand
ATCGCCGCCACGCTCGGCGAGATCGAACAGCTGAAGGCTGCGGCCGCGGCAGCCGGGCGCCTGTGCGTTCCCGCGCACAATTACGTCTATGCGCCGGTCTTGCGCGAGGCCAAGCGCCGGATCACCGCCGGAGACCTCGGGCGGATATCGAGCTTCTGGCTCATCTACAACCAGCGGCACGTGTTCCGCCCGCACACGGCGCCGCAGGCCCCTTTTCGCGGGCTGATGATCCACCACGCCTATGCCGCCATCTATTTCGTCGGCACGCCCCTTCGGGTGAGCGCCAGCGCCTCGACCGTGCATTTTCCCGATCCAGGCGTGCCCGACCAGATCATGGCGGTGGTCGAGCACGAGCACGGCGTCATCTCGAACCTGTGGGAGAGCCAGGGCGTCGATGATCTCGGCGCAAATCCCTGGTCGGTGCTCTACAAGGTGCTCGGCACGAAAGGCACCTTCCAGAGCAGCTGGAACGACCTGCAGTTCGGCGAGACGAAGCTCCCCGGCTGGGACAAGGCCGGCTACCGCGACAGCTTCTATCACCTGCAGGATTACTTCGTGAACCAGTGTTTGGCGCAGGGTCGCGCGCCGTTGTCGAGCCTCGATGACGCGGCAACGGCGCTGCGGCTGTGCGAGGGCATGATCGAATCGGCCGCGACCGGCAGAAGGATCGAGCTCGCGTAGCGCCCCCCTTCTCCCCGCGGGAGACGGTGGCCGCGGAGCGGCCGGATGAGGGGCACGCAATCGGTCGTAATTTTCCGCTCATGGGAAATTATCACTACTTTTCAATATGGTAACCCCTCATCCGCCGCCAAGTGGCGGCACCTTCTCCCGCGGGGACCCGCGGGGAGAAGGGGCCCGCGCTCTTCACCAGCTTGAGGGAATGGCACCTGGTCAATCTGCGGCAACGCCTAAGTCAATCCTCATTGCCTCAGGACTATCTCTGCACTGCCACAATGGTGACGCAATATCCCGGCAATTGGGCCACGACGCGCTAGCGTCGATCTTGGATAATTCGAAAGGATGGACAATCGAATGCAGATGCGTTTCTGGACTGTTGCGATGAGTGTTGGCTCACTGTTGTTCGGCGCTCAGGCTTGTTACGCTTACAAGATACACTACTCGGCGGCGAATTATGGATTTGCCACCTTCTACGATCCGCCGGCGTACGGGCTCACTGCCGCCCATCGCACACTGCCCTTCGGGACGCATCTGCGCGTCACCAATTTCGCCAACGGCCGCTCGGTCATCGTGCGCATCGCCGACCGCGGCCCCGAGGCCTGGACGGGCCGCGTGCTCGACTTGAGCCGCAGCGCGGCGCGCGTTCTCGGCATGGAGCGGGCCGGCGTTGCCAAGGTGAAATACATCGTCGAGCCCTGAGCGGCCGCGTCCCCCCAGGCCAACATCGGCAGTATTGGATCCGCACGGTCCGATACTGCCGGTTACCTATAGTTCTTGATTTGTTCTTTGATCATTTACATCCGCGGCAGCGGCGTCCCGCCGCCATGGCGCGCGGGACGCGCGCCCTCCCATGATCTGACTTATAGTTGCGCCGCCCTTCTGCGCGGCCCGACGGTGGTCGAACCCGCTGGCGCCCGCGGCAGGCCTGTCGGGCTCAACCTCGGGAGGTCCGGATGCCAAAGCTCTCGCTGCCGCTCGTTCTTGCTGCAACGCTGATCCTCGCCTTGCCCATTGCGCCGGCGCAGGCCCAGAACAATCGCTCCTGGGTGGCGAACTTCGGCAGCGACGGCAACCTATGCACCGAGGCAAGTCCCTGCGCGACCTTCGGCCGGGCGCTGATGCAGACGAACGCCACCGGCGAGATCAACTGTCTCACCCAGGGAGACTTCGGCGGCGGCGGATTTGAAATCACGCAGTCGGTCACCATCGATTGTGAGGGCGTCCAGGCGCGTGTCGTTGATCCGAGCCCGGCCGGCACGGCGATCACGATCATTGCATCCACCTCCGACGTCGTCGTGCTGCGCGGCCTCGACATCTCCGGCAACGGCGTCGACGGGACAGGGATTTCGGTGGGCGAGGCCGCCGCGGTGCACATCGAGAAGTGCGCGATCCACGATTTCGGTTTCGGCTGGGGCATCGTTTCAGGCCCCATCAGCATCGCTCATCTGGAACTCTTCGTGTCCGACAGCGTCATCGAAAACAATGGCAGCACGGGAGACGGTGGCGGAATCCTGGTCGAGCTTGCCCAGCCCGATACGATCACGAAGCTCCTTCTGAACCGGGTCGAGGTGCGCAACAACTTCTTCGGCATCAAGGCCGACGGCACCAAGACGACTGGCGGGGTCATCAACATGACGGTGCGCGACAGCGTGTCGGCTGGCAACAAAGCCAACGGCATCGTCGGCACCGGAACGGCGAGCGGCCCCGCCATTCTCATGATGGTCGATCACAGCACGTCATCGCACAATGCAGCGGGCTTCGGCGTCATCGCGGACGGACCGAAGACCGAGATCCTGCTGACCAACTCGACGGTTTCGGGCAACATCAACGGCCTCGGGGCAAGCAACGGCGGCGCGCTGATTTCCTATCAGAACAACAACGTCGCGCTGAACTCCACGGACGGCAATCCGACCGGCGTCAGATCGTTCAAGTAGGCGCGCCGCAGCCTCCTCGCGAGCAGCGCTCCGGCAAGGCTTGCCCTTTGCCGCGGATTGCGATCGACTGGCGGCCTCGGCAACACAGAGGAAGGGGTAACGAACTTGCTGCACAGAGCAAAAGGTCTGGGATTGGGCGCGGTGATGATCGCGCTGATCCCAATCAACGCCCAGGCATTTCCAGTCCCTCCGGCGCAGCCCGGATATGCGATCCCGGGCCTCACCCTCGTGGAGGGAGGATGCGGCCCGGGCTGGCACCGCAACGCCTGGGGCGCATGCCGCCCCAACGGCCCCTATGGCCCTGGCCCTTACGGCCCGGGGCCCGGGCCCTATGGCCCGGGGCCGTCGGCAGCTCCGCTGGGCATCGGGCCCATCGCCATCTGCCCGCCCGGAACCCACCTTGGTCCGTATGGACATCGCTGCTGGCCCGACTGAACCCGGCCGGCCGTCACTTCGCCGCAGACCCCGCCGCATCGAGACGCGTCTCGATGCGGCGGATGCCTTCCAGGATCGCTTCGAGCCTCACCTCCACGGTGGTCAGCCGGGTGTGCGTCAGGTCCCTGTCCTCGATGATTTTGCCGATCTGCGCAACGTTCGCGGCACGCGCGTCCTCGATGATCTTGACGCGCGAATCGAGCTTGGAGAAGTACCAGACGATGCCGATCGTCTGAAACACGATCGCGGCGATCAGCGCGAGCGGCACGTCCCTGGCGACGCGCCAGCCTGCCTCCGGCGCGACCGCCGGCGCGCTGCTTTTCATCGATCGAGGCGGCTCAGTGGAACGCACCGTTCTTCTCCGCGGATGGCTCAGCCCTTTGCCCCGAGGCCCTTCAGTCCGCCGGCGACGAGGGCTGCAATGCCGCTGCACACTGCCGTGGCGGACGCGGCAGTGGTCGGATCCGAGAGGAAAGCCCCGAATGCGGGCTGCCGAAAAGCGACCGAAAGCGCCCCGGCAAACGACAGCATGCCGGCAATCGTCCCGGGCGTCAGCAAAGACGACATCTTCTTCTCCTGTTGAGGATTGGCCGAGGAGGTCGAGCGCGCGCCGTTTCGGCCGATCGCGTCGCGCGCCCCCTCTCCCCGCAACGCGGGGAGAGGGCTGGGGTGAGGGGCCGCGCGACTAGCCGCAGTGCTCGCCGCGCACCGGAAAGACAGGTGCTGAGGCAAGGACCGGGGCCAATCGCCGGGCCCCTCACCCTATCCCTCTCCCCGCAAAGGGCGGGGAGAGGGGATTTCGCACAGGTCCCTACGCAGGGACCGCTCCGATCGCGCCAAGCTCGGCTATTGCGTGATCGCAGTGCGCAAGATAGAGCCGCCGCGCGGCAAGATTGGTGAGGCCGCCGTTGACCAGCCTCGTCACGCCGGCGACGTCGTTGCGGTCGCATGCGGCGAGCACGCCGTGAATGCGAACGAAGCTGACGACGGCACATTGCAGCATGTGCTCGGGCGCACTTGCGAGTTCGGGCTGATCGACGAGGGGCAACCCCGTGTCGTGCTGAAGCAGCGCGAACATCGCCTTGCCGGTCGTCTGCAGGAGCCCGCGGCCGCGGTATTTCCAGCCGTCGTTCGGGCCCGCGTTGCCCATGCGGCCGCCGTAGACGCGATCGGCAAGGCGACGCGGGTTGTGGGCGTAGGGCTCCGCCGTTGCGAGCGTCGGAAAGCGCGCCGGCCACACCTGCATCAACCGCATCGCCGAATAGTCGAGGTCCTCTTCGAGGACCCGCAGTCCGCCCGTTTCCTCCGCCACCTGCGCCAGGAAGTGGCGGACCCGCAAGAGTGTCGCAAGCCCATAGGCGGGGAACATCTCGTCGGCCTTGTCGATGATGGCAGCCACAATGTCCGACCGGGCGACCGGGCTGATCCGATGGAGCTGATCGGCTGTGATAAGGGACATGCGAAAAATCTCCATGGGAAGAAGCGCCGCAAGCGGCGGGTCGCGGCCTTCCCGCCGGCGGAAGATGGCCGCGGGATGAGCTACCGCGAGCGGGCTACAGCTCCGCCTCGGCGGTCCACTGCAATTGCAGGTTCAGCGAGGCGGCGGCGCCGGCGGCAGCCGCGCTCCAGGTGAATCCGCTGTCCGCAACGTTGGCGCCAACAATGCTGACACTGACGTCGGCCGATCCGGCACCGTCGCGCGCCTTGCCGCCGGCGCCCGTCGACGGCGAATATCCGGTCACTGCCGGGACCTTGGCCTTCGTCGACCTGAACGACACGAATGCCGC
The DNA here is from genome assembly GCA_019233695.1 of Methylobacteriaceae bacterium. Taxonomy (GTDB): domain Bacteria; phylum Pseudomonadota; class Alphaproteobacteria; order Rhizobiales; family Beijerinckiaceae; genus JAFAME01. Next base: position 4,433 of record JAFAME010000076.1, on the reverse strand, counting down.
CCCGGTATAGGCCGCCGAGGGCAGGCCGCCGAGAAAACAGAGCGAGATGCCCGCGGTCGTGACGCTCCCGGGCGCGACGCCCTGGCCGTAGCTCTTCTCGTAGTAGCGCTGGCAGCGGGCGAGCTCTTCCTGGATGGGGCGGAAGGCGAAGGGCGTGGCGGCGGCGCCTGCCTCGAGCTGCATGCGGTCGAGATCGAGCGTGACGTTCTGGGCAAGCTGCGCATCCGACCACACGAAGACGATGGCGTTCGCCATCGAGGCGCCGAAGGCGCCCGAAATGCCGGCGAGCGCGCCCCACACGCTCGCGCCCGGCGCGATGACCCCGGTCGCGATGACATTGACGGTGTTGATGAAGAAATTGCCGGGCGTGAACGTCGTCGACGCCCAGTTGTTGACAACGTTCTTTGTCGGGACATCGGCCGTGCCGGTCCATTCCAGGATGGCGTAGCGGATCGAGCCCGAGACCGAGAGCCGCGCCCGCGCCGACAGGATCGCTGCGGCGCTGCGCAGATCGCGCACGTTGGCGCTTTCGATCGCCTGGGCAAGCCCGATCCGCTTTGCCGAAGCATCGGGCTGCGTGAGCCTGATGCCGGCGATGGCGCCGGTCTCGGGGTCGGTGAGGCCCGAAAGGCTGACGCTGCCGGTCTCGGTCAGCACATACCAGCGGTCGAAGCCATAGGCGCCGCTCGCGACGGACGCGGCGCCGCGCTGGTTGAGGGTGAAGGTGGCGTTCAGAAGTCGGTTGCCGGCAGCGGTGCCGGCCCCGCGCACCGGATTCCAGTTCGTGCCGTCATAGACGTAAAGCGCACCGAGATTGGCGATGTAGGCGGTCCAGCCTTGGCCCGGGAAGTAGAAATTCCAGGCGCCCGACTGCCAGGCGGCGATGTTGCCGTCCTTGCCGGACCAGGCGCCGCTGCCGCCGGGCGCCACGATCCAGCGCTGGCCATCGGCAGGCGAGCCCGGCGGCGCCGACAGCGCATTGCTTACGACATCGATCATGATGAGCGCGTCGAGCGAGGTCAGGGCCTCGTTGTGGGTGACGTATTTCTGGTTCTGGTTGGCATCGATCAGGGGGAGTTGCAGGTTGGTGGTGTTCGACATCGCCCTTCCCCCTTACTGCGCGTTCCAGGATTGGGCCTGCAGCACGGGGAGCACGATGCGCAGGATGGCGAGCTGCGTGGGGTGGTTGTTGCCGTTGCCGCCGCTGGCCCCGATGTAGGGGAGGTTGCTGATCGGCGAATCGATCGCCGGGCCATTGACCTCTGGATCCGTCAGGCTCGGCTGCGACAGCGCCGGAGCCTCGGCAAAGCATTGCAGTGTGTTGCCGAAGGTGCGGAACGCCAGCGGAAAGCTCGCGCTGGCGGTGATGACCGGCGAGAACGTGCCACCGAAGCGGACCGCCGGCCCGCGGAAGAACACCTGTGCATCCTGGTCTTGCCACCAGGCAGTGACCATGTCGCCCACGACCGAGATGCCGAAGACGGAGTGGCCCGTCGCGTCGCTCGACACGTTGAGGCCGGTGTTGATCTTGGGATTGCCGCGCAGAATGACCTGGTTGCTTGCTGCCAGCGTCGTTCCGGCGTTGAGCGCTGTCGTCAGCCCGGCATTCGAGAACAGCGTCACGTTGGTGGCGCTGATGTAGTGCATGTAGCCGACGAGGTAGACGCCGGAGGCGCCGGCCCCCGGCACCGTGATCTGCTTGCCGTCATCGCCGGCAACGAAGATGTTGCTCGACGTCGTCAGGCTGTTGGCGCCTGAGGTGATCGAGACGTTGGTCAGGGCCGACGGCACCGTGCCGCCACGGCAGCCGGCGCCCGGATAGGCGGCACCGATGTCGCATTGGTAGTAGAGGTTTCCCGAGCCGGTGCGGCCGGTCGAATCGGCGGTGTTGTCGTAGCCGATGCGGAAGACGTTGTCGGCGTTCTGGCTGAGGGTGAACTGGAACTCGTTGCCGTAGTGCGTCCAGAACGAGGGGCCGCTCTGACTGGTGACGTCGGCAAACGACATCTCGTAGCCGGTCGCCGAGAAGGGCGCGGTGTAGGGCAGCGACAGGCGCCAGAAGGTCGTGTCGTTGAAGCCCGGCACTGAGACGAGCGACATGCCGACCGGATCATAGCCGTCGCGCAGCTTGGTGCCCTGGCGGTGGAAGTCGAGCAGGCCGAAGCCGCGCATCTGCGCATAGGTGCGCAGGAACATCGCCGCGTAGTCGTTGTTGTTCGGGGTTGCCCCGGCAGCAGACACCAGCCCCATGGTCCAGTGCGTGGCGATGATGCGGTCGGGCACCTTGGCCCAGCCATCGATCTTCGACTGCACGTCGAGGAAGGCCGACAGGCTCAAGCCTATGCTGTCGTTGTTCTGGAATCCAAGGATCAGCAGATCAGGGTTGAGGGCGTAGATGTAGCCGGTGGCCGCCGCCGTGCCGAGCCAGGGTGTGGCGTGAACCGTGTCCCAGGCGGGGAAGACGCTCGGCGTCGTGTCGAGATTGGCATAGGTCTGGCCGCCGACGGCGCGGCTGTAGAAGGTGATGGCGGTCTTGTCGGTGTTGGCGTCGCCGATCGCCTTCTGCAGCCACGGCTGCGGCTCCATCGCGAGCGCCGGGTTGTTGCTGGTCTGCCAGATGCTGTCGCCGGCAACCACCACCACAGGCGAGGAGGCGGCGCGGAAGGCTGAAAGCCGCTCGCGGCCGATGGTGCGGGCGGGCGGCCCGGGGAGCGGCGCGGTCGTCGGAATGACATAGCGCCGGTAGGCGGCACCGAGGAGCTTCCCCTCGCCGATCGGCACGACGTACGCAACCAGCGCCGACAGGCTCGGCACATAATGGGCGTTGGGCACGTAAAGATAGCGGTCGCCGCGGGCGAGCGCGGCGGTGATGGCGGCATTGAGCGCCGCACTGTCGTCGGTGCCGTAAGTGATGAGCGACTGCGCGCTTGTCAGCGTGGTCGAGGCGTTGGCGCCAAGGCTCACCTGCGTCGCGCTGGTGAAGCCCGCGATGGTGGTCGCAAGGCTGGCGCCTGCCGCACCCGCTCCAGGCACGAGGATCGCTTTGCCGACATCGGTTGCCGCAAAACCGAGGCCGATGGTGACGGTCTGCGAGGACGCGCTGAGCGCAAACGGACACGGATCGGCGATGCCGACCTGCGTCGAGGAAATGTAGGCCGTGATGGTCGAGCGCAGGAGCGCCCCGCCCGGGCCGGTGACGGTGATCGGCTGCCCGATCATCTGCACGCCGGTGAAGGGCGCGCCGGCGACGGTCAGGGTCTGGCCGCCGAGAGTGCAGGTGACGTTGCTGGTGCTGGTAACCTGCGCGCCGATGGTGAGGACTGCCTGGCCGCCGGTGATCGAGGCCGTCGCCCACGCCTGGCGCGCGTCGCCCTTGGCGCTGAACTGCGCGTCCATGCTCGAATAGGCGCGCAGCGGAATGCCGAGATTGCCGCGGGCGGCGGGCGCGCTCAGAAGATCGGCAAGGTTGGCGTTTGGCTGCAGGCCGGGGGGGTTGATGACCGCCGCGGGCGAAGGGGCGACGGCAACGAAAAGGGCGGCGAGCGCCGCCAGCAAGCGCTTCATGATCATGATCCTCAGGCTCTGATGGCGGTGAATTTCTGGCCGGTGACGGCACCGATGATTGAGACGGCGCCGAACGGCTTGAACCAGGGCGGGGTCTCATAGCCGCCGCCGTTCGCCGCGATCCGGATCGAGCCTTGCGCGTTGGCGGCCGCCGTGCCGGAGAGCGAAATCCAAAGGTCGTTCGTCGGATCGGGATTATAGACCGCAAAGCCGTTCGCCGGCGTCGCGCCGCCGAACAGGGTCTGCGCCGTCCCGCCGGTCGCAATCGCGCCGTCCCCGGCAGCGCCTGGATTGCCGCCGATCGCTGCAGCGACGGGAACGGGATTGCCCGCCCCGACATCGGCGCCGGCGACCTGCAGACCGACGGAAACCGGACTTGCACTCATGGGCTGCTCCTTGGGACTTGTCGGGAAACCGGGCGCTGCAACTCACCGCTGCTCGTTCCCGCGAAGGTGAAGGCCCCACCGTCATGCCCGCCCTTGTGGCGGGCATCCACGCGGTGCAAGCTGCCGCAATGCGGGGCGGCTGGGTCTACATCATGACGAACCGGCCGAACGGCACGCTCTACATCGGCGTAACGAGCGATATCGCGCGGCGCGCCTATGAGCATCGCGAAGGGCTGATCGAGGGCTTCACGAAGCGGTATGGCCTCAAGCGTCTCGTCTAGGTCGCAAACTCATAAAGGGGATTCCATTGGCGAGCGAGGTGTGATTCAAGCTCCCTGGAGGAGCTACGATGAACACACGGCGCTACGAACTGACGGATTTTGAATGGTCGATCATCGCCCCGCTGTTGCCGAACAAGCCGCGTGGCAAGCCACGCGCCGATGATCGCACGGTTCTGAACGGGATTTATTGGCGGCTGCGCAC
>JAFAME010000439.1 GCA_019233695.1 Methylobacteriaceae bacterium | reverse complement strand
GCTCGGCCGCAGCAAGGGCGCGCGGAACCATCAGGGCAAGCGCGAGGATCGTCGCGTCCTCGCCGGGGCGCACGACCCGCGCCGTGCCGAGCGCGTCGATGATTTCGCCGTCCGGCACTTCGCCCGTCGTCGGGTAGAGCGATTTGTGCTCGAAGAAGATCACCGGATCGGGATCGCGCACGGCTGCAGCGAGCAAGCCGACGACATCGCGGGGCGTCGAGGGGGCGACAACCTTCAGCCCGGGAATTGCCATTGCCCAGTTCTCGACGCTCTGGCTGTGCTGCGCACCGAAGCGTGATCCCGCCCCGTTTGCCGTGCGCACCACGAGTGGGCAACGGAGCTGGCCGTTGCTCATGTAGCGGCTCTTGGGGAACTGGTTGGCGATGAAATCGAAGCAGACCGCCAGGAAGTCGGAGAACATGATCTCGGCGATCGGCTTCAGTCCCGTCATCGCGGCGCCCATCGCTGCGCCAAGAATGGCCTGTTCGGAGATCGGCGTGTCGCGCACGCGCCGCGATCCGAATTTTTCGAGGAGGCCGACCGTCGTCTTGAACACGCCGCCCGCGGCGGCCACGTCCTCGCCGAGGAAGACCACGTCGGGATCGCGCTCCATCTCCTGGGCGATGCCTCGGGCCACGGCCTCGCGATAGGTCAGTTCCGCCATGCCCAGCCCCCATCGGCATAGACGTCGGTCGCCAGGATGTCGGCGGGCGGCATCGGCGCGGCCTTGCAGGCCTCGGTTGCCTCCTCCACCTCGCGCATGACTTCGGCCTCGATCGTGGCCAAGGTCGCCTCGGAGATGTCGAAACCGAGGAGCCTGGCGCGGTAGAGCGGAATGGGATCGCGCTTCAGCCAGTCTTCGAGTTCGCCGGGCGGCCGATACTTGGCCGGATCGGCGCGTGAGTGGCCGCTGTGGCGGTAGGTCAGGCACTCGATGAGGGCGGGCCCGTCACCCGCCCGCGCCCGGGCAATCGCGTTGCGGGCGGTGAGGTAGACATCGTCGGCATCATTGCCGTCGATGACGATGCGATCCAATCCATAGGCGCGGGCCCGGTCGGCGGCCGGCTGCGGGACGGCGGTGACGGTGCGGATCGGCGTATATTCCATGTAGAGATTGTTCTCGCACACGAAGACGACCGGCAGCTTCCACACCGCCGCGAGGTTGAGCGCCTCATGAAAGGCGCCGATGTTGGTCGTGCCGTCGCCGAAGAAGCAGACTGAGACGTCGCCTTCACCTCGGTACTGCGCCCGCCAGGCGGCGCCGCAGGCGATCGGCAGGTGGGCGCCGACGATGGCATAGGAGCCCATCACGCCGTGCTCGACCGAGGTCAGGTGCATGGACCCGCCCTTGCCTCGCATCAGGCCGTTGTCGCGTTGCATGAGCTCGCCGAGCACTTTCTCGACCGGCACGCCGCGGGCCAGCGTGTGTGCATGTCCGCGGTAGGTGCAGAAGCTGAGATCGCCGGGCCGCATGGCAACGGCAAACCCGGCGGCGACCGCCTCCTGGCCGATCGACAGGTGGCTCGTGCCCTTGACGAGGTTCTGCAGGAAAAGGTCATAGGCGCGCTGCTCGGCCTTCCGGATCAGGAACTGGCTGCGGAAAAGGCGAAGGCGCACCTCTTCGCCGACTTCGTCATTGCGGCCGTTCTGGCGGACGTCTCCTGATGTGCCCGCATCGCTCATCGCGCTCTCCCATTCCCGGCGGCCGACCTCGCGCCCTCGGGCTCAAGCCCGTCGGAGACGGCGACGTTCTCGCTCTCGAGCCTGACCCCGGCGAACAGCGCAAGGCTCTCCAGGAGAGCCGCGAAGTCCTTCTGCAGATAGGCCTCGGGATCCTCCTTCAGCATTGCCAAACCGAAATGCGACTGCAGGACTTCGCGCGCGGCGGCGGTCACCGGCATCGCCACGCCGAGCCCGTGCGCGATCGACAGCCCGAGATCCATGTCCTTGCGCATTCCGCCCGGCGGAAAGGTCGTGGTCCAATCGAGATTGACCAGCGCCGGCGTCTTGTAGCGGGTGAAGATCGAACCCATGACGCTGTTGTTGAGAAAGTCGAGGAAGGCGTGCCGCGGCACGCCGGCCTTCTGCGCAAGCAGGGTCACCTCCATCATGTTCTCGCTGACGACGGCGAGCAGGAGGTTGACCGCGATCTTGCACACCCGCGCCAACTCACCCTCGCCGACATAGGAGGCGCCGCGCGGGGCGATCGCGAGAAGCAGCGGCTGCACCTTGGCAAAGGCCTCGCTCGGCCCCGAAACGACGCAGGAGAACTTGCCCGCCCGTACGCATTTCGGATTGCCGCTCACCGGCGCTGCGAGAAATGCGACGCCGATCCTGCCGAGGCGGCTGCGGACTTCGGCTGATTCGTCCATGCCGATGGTCGAACAATCGACGAGCAGCCGCGGGGTTGCCGCGAGCCCATCACGAAACATGCCGCTCGCGCCGAAGCAGACGTCGATGACGTCCTTGCCGGTCGACAGCATGGTGAAGAGGACATCCACGTCGGCGAGTTCGGCGCGGGTGTCGACGATGGTTGCGCCCTTGAGTTCCTCCGTCTCGGCCTTGGCGCGGGTGCGGTTCCAGATGGCGAGCGAATAGCCGGCCTTGATGAGCCTCGCAGCCATCGGCGCTCCCATTCGTCCGACCCCGATCCAACCGATCTTCATGCGCCGAACTCCCTGCGGTCCTCGGGCCGGAAGCCTTGCCCGCCATGGAGGACGCTCGGCCCGGCGGGCGCCGCTGCGACCGAATCGGCGAGCGCTCGCGAGATCGCGTCGATCGCCGGCCGGGCACCCGCATCGCCGATGGCGACAATGCTGGTCATCGGCGTTCGGACCCAGCGATCGAGCCGCACCGGGCTGTGAAACACCCGCTGGACGCCATGGACGACCAGCGGGCGTTCATCGCCGGCGGTGCGAATCACGCCCTTGAGGCGCAAGAGCCGGTCGCCGTGGCGCACGACGATGTCGCCGAGGCGCCGCGAGAGCACTGTCCAATCGACCGGCCGCGGCTCCTCGACAAGCCAGGTGCCGATCGAAGAACCGTGCGCTGGGCCGCCGCTAAAGCCGCGATCCCCGTGCTGGTGCGTGGATAGACCGCGATAGCGGTCAAGGCTCAGCCAATTGTCGAGGTCGGCGTGACCGCTTCTGGGGTCAAAAAGCGAGGCGCCGGACAGCTTGCCGGCATCGATCGCGCCATGGCAAGCGACCTCGACCGGCGCGCCGGGGTTGAGCGCAAGCAGCCGTTGGCGCAGCCTCTCGACGCTTTGCGCATCGGCAATGTCGGACTTGGTGATCACGCGGCGGTCGGCGACGGCACACTGGCGGGAGGCGACCGGCTGGTCGTCGAGATCGCGCGATCCGTTGATCGCGTCGATGGTGGCAATGAGTGCGTCGAGCCGGATCGCCTGGCGCAGGCGCGGGTCGGCCATCACGCGGCGCAGCGCCGGCGCCGGATCGGCAAGCCCCGAGGTCTCCACCACGACGCGCCGCGGCCGGTCCGGACGCCGGATCAGCGTCCATAGGGTCAAGGCAAGGTCGTCGCCTGCCGCGCAACACAGACAGCCGTTGGCGAGAAGGAACACGTCGCCGGCATCGAGCGACTGGGCGAGGATGGCATCATCGATTCCAACCGCACCGATTTCATTGACGATGACCGCCGAACCCGCCATCGACGGCTGCTTGAGCAGTGCTGCGATGAGCGTGGTCTTGCCGCTGCCGAGAAACCCGGTCACGAGCGAAACGGGAATGCGCTCCGCGATCATCTGTTCTTCCCGCTCGAATGCCGGCGAGGCTCGCTGAGGTTTCCGTGGTTCGTATCATCGTCATTCCGGCCGGAGCATAGCGGAGGGTCGGCATCTGGCACCGGGCCCCCGACAGCACTTCGCGCTTCCGGGATGACAAGGATCGGTTGCATGGAAACGATGGTCTAGAACTCCGACTTTGGTTCTTCCTCGTACGGCGTTACGACCCATGAGCCGTCCGTCGGGACCCCGGCCCGCGCGAAAAGCGCATCGCGATGGGCATCGACCCGCCGGCGGAAGGCCGGGAAGTCGAGATCAAGGAGCTTGCCGTTTCGCTTCCTCGCCTTGCCGGCAACGAAGATCGCCTCGACGTTGCCGACATTGGCGAACTCGACGACGGCGCCGACGGGATTGTTCATCGGGATGAGGTTCATGCTGTCGGTGTTGATGAGGACGATGTCGGCTTGCTTGCCCGGCGTGAGGCTGCCGGTCTTGTGGTCGAGGCCGCAGGCTTTGGCGCCCTGAAGCGTGGCAAACTCCAGAACGTCGCGGCTCGTCAGCGGCAAGGGATCGACCGTGGTGCGCTCCTCGAGCGCGCGCCGATGCACCATCAGGCGCGTGCCGGCAAGCAGCGCCCGCATTGCGTTGAACATGTCGCTTGGAACGGTGGTCACCACATCGATCGAGAGGCTGGGGCGCACGCCGGCTGAGAGGAACCGAAGCGCCGGCGGCAGGCCATGGCCCATCTGCATTTCGACCTCCGGCGCGATCGAGCCGGTGCCGCCGGTGGCGCCGATCAGCTTGAACTCGTCATCGCCGATGGTGTTGCAGTGCACGTAGGTGGTGTCGTCCTTGAGGAGGCCGCGCGAATCGAGCTGCACCAGCGGCCGGTTGAGGCCCCATAATCCGTCGCCGACATGGATCGTGATCCGGATGCCCAGGTCGCGCGCGGTCAGAAAATCCTTCTCGGTAATGTCGAGGGTGGTGAACTGCGGGCCGCGCGACGCCACCGCCATGGTGACGAGCCCGTCATCGGACGGGAAGTGCTGCTTCCGCACGCGGTGGATATCGTCATAGTTCGTGGCAATCGTGTTGGGGGGAAACCATTCGGCATTGGCGTTGCCGTAGCCGAAGACGCCGCGCATCCCGGCGTCCTTCAGGCCCTGCACGGAGGCATCGGCATGCTCGGGCGAGTTGTTGTTGTGGGACCAGTCGTAGAGGGTGGTGATGCCGCCGTCGAGCGCATCGAGCGCGCCGAGAAGATTGGCTACGTAGTTGTCTTCCGGCGTATAGAGCCCACCCATCACCACCCGGACGCCGGTGAAATACTGGGCGAGCGACCAGTCGGGCCCGGTGGCGCGCAGCAGCGATTCCCAGGTATGGCGGTGGGTATCGATGAAGCCCGGAATGGCGATGCGGTTGGCGGCCTCGATGATCTCGGCATCGTCGGCTTCGATCGAGGGGGCGATGGCGGCGATCTTGCTGCCGTCGATCAGGATATCGCCGCGCCGAAGGTCGCCGACATCAGGATCGACCGAGATGATCGTGGCGTTGCGGATGAGCGTTCGCACCATCTGTCTTCCTCCGCGAGGGCAGCAGCCCTTCTTTTTCAGGTCGACGAGGGCCGTGGATCAGCTCCGCGCCGCGTGCCTCGCGCCGTTCCTTAATAGCGGTTGGCGATGGGGAGATCCTCGGCCGGGAACAGGGTGATCACCCTGCAGCCCGTGTCGGTGACCACGACCTCCTCCTCGATGCGGGCGGCCGAAAAGCCGTCGGTTGCCGGGCAATAGGTCTCCAGCGCGAACACCATGCCGGTCTTGATCTCCATCGGCTGATCGAGCGACACGAGACGCGAGATGATCGGTCGCTCGTGCAGCGCAAGCCCCAACCCATGGCCGAACTGGAGGCCGAACGCCGCCATCTCGTCGGGAAATCCGAATTCCTCGGCGGCCGGCCACACCGAGGCGACCCGATCGGTCGAGACTCCCGGCTTGATCAGCTCGATCGCATGATCGAGCCATTCGCGGCATTTCTTGTAGGCGTCGTGCTGGACCGGGGTCGCGCGCCCGACGTTGAAGGTGCGATAGTAGCAGGTCCGGTAGCCCTGGTAGGATTGGAGGATGTCGAAGAACGCCTGGTCGCCGGGCCGCACGATGCGGTCGGTGAAGTTGTGGGGGTGCGGATTGCAGCGCTCGCCGGAGATCGCGTTGATCGCCTCGACGTCGTCAGAGCCCATGGCATAGAGCATCGCGTTGGCCTTGGCGACGATGTCGGCCTCGCGCACTCCCGGTTTCAGCTCCTCGTAGATCATGTGATACGTGCCATCGACCATGGCGGCCGCCTGGTTGAGAAGCACGATCTCATCGATGCTCTTGATCTCGCGGGCATCGAGCATGACCTGCTGGCCGTCGACCACCTTCATTCCCGCCTTCTGCAGCTCGAAGAGCATGGCGGTCTCGGCAAGGTCGACGCCGACCGGCATCTTGGCGGCGCCGGCTTCCTTCAGGAGCGACATGATCTCGGCCGCGTGCCGCTGCATCAAGCCTGCGGCCGGAGGCACCGTGCCGCGCATGCCGAGCATGCCGGCCCGCACGTGATCCGGCTGCAGCCAGTCGCAGTAGAGCCGGTGATGGACGGCGGCGGAGCCGAAATCCCAGACGATGGGCTCCTTGCCGCGAACGAGCAGCGCGAAGCGGCAGAGCTTGTCGCGCTCCCATTCGCCGATCTTGGTGGCCGTGATGTAGCGGATGTTGTTGACATCGAAGAGAAGCAGCGCCCCGCATTCGGATTTTTCCAAAGCCTCCCGGGCGCGGGCGAGGCGATAGTGGCGCAACCGGTCGAAGTCGACGCGTTGCTCGAAGTCCACCGAGGAATGACCGGGCGCCGGGATCGCCCGGTTCCAGTTCCAGTTGGGCTCGAGATCCCGACGGGCGATTGGAGGGGAAAAGGCTCGGTTCAAGACGATCTCCAGGGACCTCGGACCCTCGGTCAGAAATGGCGCTTCATCGCAACGACCGCGGGCCGGCAAAAACGATTTAAGAGTACGCGGCAGTCGAAGGCAAGCAGAAACCAACGCGATCGGATCGTCAAGCCTAGCCTCAGTAAATCGTTTCGCGTCCGCCCGGCCTTCATTGCCCTGGGAGAACACCTGTGGGCGTGAAGCTCTGGGCAACGGCTGCCTGGCGATTACAACGAAGCCAGGCTAGGTTCCGGGCCTCCACGCGGCTTGGTCGGAGGGCGTCGGGAGCCAGCGGCGCCATCAGGAGCCTCGCATGCGCAAAGAGCCGTTCGCAATCGGGCAGGCCGCGACATGAAAATCGCCTTCCATGCCGACCAGATCGGCCTCAGAGGCACGGAAGTCGCACTGTTCGACTACGCCGACTACTGCGAAAGGCTGCTCGGATACCAGAGCGTGATTGTCTACGACAGCAAGAACCCGCATAGCCACCCCAGTGCGGTCGAAAAATTTCGCAGACGGTTTCCGCTGATCGGATACGAAGAATTTGCCGATGTCGACCGCATTCTCGCGGCGGAGAAAGCTGAACTCATTTATTTCATCAAGGTGACGAAGACCGACTGCCGCTTGGCGAGCGAGGTGCCGACGGCCGTTCACGCCGTCTTCACGACGCCGGCGCGGCAAGCGCATGGCGCGGCCTTCGCCTATGTTTCGCAATGGCTCGCCGACAAATATTCGAACGGCCGCCTGCCCAGCGTTCCTCATATGGTCACGTTGCCGCAACCGCGGCAAAATCTACGACGCGAGCTCGGCATCCCGAAGAGCGCCTTCGTGCTCGGCTGCCACGGTGGCCCCCATTCCTTCAATATCGCATTTGCCCGCAAGGTTGTCGCGGAGGCGCTGCAGCGCCGCGCCGACCTCTATTTCGTGGCGATGAACATCGAGCCGTTCTGCGCCCATCCGCACGCGATGTTCCTGCCCGGCTCGGCCGATCCGGTGCGAAAGGCCGACTTCATCGAGTGCTGCGATGCGATGCTGCACGCCCGCGAGAACGGCGAGACCTTTGGCCTTGCGTGCGGTGAATTCTCCCTTCGCAACAAGCCCGTGATCACCTACTCGGGCTCCCGCCACAGGGCGCATATCGACATTTTGGGGCCCGCCGGCGTGCTCTACCGCAACGCCCGCGCTCTCGCCGACATCCTCCTCAACATCGACCACGGCTTCGTCAGAGCGCGGCAATGGGACCGCTACAGCAAGGCCTATTCGCCGCAGGCAGTGATCCGGCAGTTCGACAAGGTCTTCGTGCAGCGGGAGGCGCATGTGCCCGCCCCCGCGCCCACGCCGCTTCAGCGGCTGACGCGTTATCAGATCGCGCGGATATGGCCGGCACCAGCCTGGCGCACGCGCGGCATTCTGGCGGCAGCGGTCGATCAGCCGGTCTCGGCCTGAGCTCAGCTCAGGAGAGGCGTATCCGCCCGCCGGCAGGGCTCAGCAATCCGGTCCGCAATCATCGAAACCATTTCGCAGCCCCGCCGGGACGCCGTTCAATCGCTTCGATAGGACTTTCCCGCGGTCAGGCGCGTCACGATCAACGAGAGCAGGATGATGGCGCCGTAGGTGGCCGAAATCCAGAACGTCTCGACGTTGGAGAGCGTCAGGATGTTCGAAATGATGCCCAGCAATATGACGCCGCAGAGCGCCCCGAGGATGGAGCCCTTGCCGCCGTTGAGGCTGATGCGGCCGATGACAGCTGCCGCAAAGACGGTGAAGATCATGTTCTGGCCCTGGCCCGACAGGACCGAGGCCATGCGTCCTGTCAGCATCAGCCCGGAGAGCGCCGCCAAGCCCCCGCCGATGGCAAAGACCGTCCATATGTATTGATCGACCCGAATGCCCGCAGCGCGCGCCGCCTCGGCGTTGCCGCCGATCGCGTAGAGCGCCCGCCCGAAGCGGTGGTTGCTGAGAATGATACTGCCGGTGAGGTAGAGGCCTGCCGAGACCCAGACGGAAGCGGGCAGGCCGAGCCAATGGGCGTTTCCGAGATAGAGCAGCGGCCCCGGCAGATCATAGAGCGTCCGCCCGTTGGTCATGCCGATCGAAATCCCGCGGAGCAGAATGAGCATCGCCAGCGTCGTGATGAAGGCGTTGAGCTTGAGGCGGACGATCAGCCAGCCGTTGAAGGTGCCGACCGCGATGCCGACGACGAAGATGAGCAGCACGGCGAGATAGGGATTGACCATCAATCCCGATCCGTTGATCGCGGTGCTCGACACCAGCCATGCAGCAAACATCGGCGCCACGCCGACGATCGATTCCAGCGAAAGATCGAATTTCCCGACGATCAGGATGATCGCCTCGGCTAATACCAGGACCGACAGTTCGGAGGATTGCTGAAGGACATTGATGAGGTTGGTTGGCGTCAAAAACGCCGGATGCAACAGGCTTCCGACAATGACGGCGACCCCGATCAACTGCAGGAGAGCGAGCTCGTCGCCGATGCGCAGACGCGAGCGCCGGACAGGCGCTGCCGCCATGGTCAAGACAGACTTCTGCGCGTCCATGTCTATTGCCATATCTATTGGCTCAAGCCTTCCATCGCCTCGACCATTTCGTGCTCCTGCCATGAGCTGGCGAATTCTCGAACGATCCTGCCCGCAAACATCACCATCACGCGATCGCAGATTGCGAGCTCATCGACCTCGTCGGAGACGAGCAGCACTGCCGCATCCGTCCCGCGGATGATGTCGAACAGCGTCTGTTTCGAGGTGATGTCGACGCCGGCGGTCGGGTACTCCAAGACGAGAACGATCGGATCCGAGGCCAAGGCGCGGCCCATGACGGTCTTTTGCTGATTGCCGCCGGAAAGCTCGCTGGTCCTTTGGGCAGCATCGCTGACCTTGATCTGCAACCTGGCGATCATCGCGTTCGCCATCGCGCGACGCCGGCGTCGCGAAACGAAGCCCCACGAGCTGATGCGTTGCAGGACGGGCAGCGCGATATTTTCCTCAACCGAGAGGTTGCCGCAAAATCCATTGGCGTGCCGGTCTTCCGGCACGTGCGAGATGCCGATGTCGCGGGCCGAATCCTCCCGCCCCGGGGGCAGGGCCTGGCCCTCGACGAGGATGCGGCCGCCGTCGGGCTTCCGTTGTCCGACGATTGCCTGCGCAAGTTCCGACTTGCCTGACCCGGCCAGGCCGGCGAGACCTACCCGCTCTCCCGCCCGAATGCGGAGCGAGGCCCCCACGACCGATCCGGCAACCGAGACGGAATCGACGTCAAGGACGATCGGTCTTGGATCGGACGGGCCGAGGTTTCCGTTTCTGTTGTGCCTAGCGTCCGGATCCGCGCCGGTGCCCTCGGTTGGCTGATAGGCATCACCCACCATCGCGGCGACAAGGTCGCCCTGGTCCAGGTCCCCCACCGCTGCCTCGATGATCAGGCGACCGTCCCGCAGCACCGCAACGCGCTCGCAGATTTCATAGATTTCCTGCAGATGGTGCGAGATGAACAGAAACGTGACGCCGGCCCGCTTCAGGCGCATTACATGGTCGAACAATTGGCTGATTTCCCGCGACTCGAGCCGCGCGGTCGGCTCGTCGAGGATGATGAACCGGCTGCCCTGCCGCAGCGCGCGGGCGATCTCCAGGCGCTGGCGCTCGCCGACGCTCAGGTCTCCGGCCCGCTGATCGACATCGACTTCGAGCCCCCACAGCTCGAGCTCGTTGCGGGCGAGGCGCCGCACTTCGCGCCAGTGGATGTAGCCAAACGTCGAGGCCGGATGGTCGTGCAGGAAAAGATTCTCGACGACCGTCAGATCCGGGATCACCGTCGATTTCTGGTAGACGCAGGCAACGTTGGATCGCCACCACGCCCGGGCCGCGATGTCGGGTGCAGGTTTGCCGGCAAAGCGCACCTCGCCGGCATCCGGCAGGTCGAGCCCGGTCAGCAGGCGAACCATCGTCGATTTGCCGGCGCCGTTTCGTCCGGCGACGGCGATCGAGCAGCCGGCATGGATCTTCAGCGAAACATTGTCGAGCGCGAGCGTCGTTCCGTATCGCTTGCTGACGCCGCGCGTCGCGGCAAGGGGCGCAACGCCGTCGAACGATGGCTCCGGCATCGCAGACCTATTTGGCCGTGTTGTTGCCCCACAGCGATTTGTCGTCGACATTCGCCTTGGTGACAAGAACGGCCGGGAGCAGGTCCATCTTGTTGCCGTTGAACTCGACAACCTCGCTCCCGTGATCGGTCTTGCCGAGCGCGAGTTCCTTGCCGGCGAGCGCGTCCTGAAGATATTTGATGCCGTATTTGGCGTAACCGTCGAGCGGCTGCGAAATCTCGGCGTCGAGATCGCCGCTGCGGACGAGAGCGAGCGACTGCGGGCCGGCATCGATGCTGATGTCGTAGATGTGCCCGGGCGCGCCCACTTTGGCATCGCGGCCCGCCTGCTTGAGCACGTTCAGGGTCGCCGACAGCGCATAGTCGGACTGCTGGAAAATCCCCTTGAGATCGGGATTGGCGCTCAACACCGTCTGCAGCGCGGCCGCCTGCTTGGCAGCATCCCAGTCGGTCGGCCGTTCGATCAGCTCGATCTTCGGATGCTCCTTCGTCATGCAGTCATGAAAGCCCTGGCTGCGCTCGCGCCCGTTGATCGAGGCGAACGAGCCTTGCAGCGACAGCACCTTGCCCGTTTCGCCGATGGCCTTGGCCATGTCGGTGCAGGCGATCCAGCCCATGCCGACGTTGTTGGTGCGCACGATCGCATAGACCTTGCCGCCGTCCGGCCCGATGTCGATGGAGACCACCGGCACCTTTTGCGCCGCCGCAAAGTCGAGCGCGGGAATGATCGCCTTGCTGTCGTTGGCCACGACGATGAGGCCCTTGGCGCCCGCGCCGATCAGATTCTGGACGTCGGTGATCTGCTTGCCGGAGTCCTGGTCGGCATTGGTCGGCGACAGGACATTGAGGCCGCCCAGTTTGGCGGCAGCGACAGTCTCGTCCTGCAGGACAACCTCGAACTGCGACATCAGAAACGGCGCCGAATAACCGATCGTCGCGCCGGCTGCGTAGGCAGGGGCAGCCGCAGCAATCAAGAGGCCTGCTGCCGCAACCGAGGTCGGCAGCGCGTTGCGCGAGGCCGAACGTGCGCGACCCAAATGCAATTCGGCAGCACTGCGACGTTGCTTGCTTTCCATTTTCGTCCCTCCCGTTTCGTCTCTTGAAGTGTCGCGGGAGCCGCAGATGGATCGGCACGCTGGGCGGCTGATGCGGCGACCCTCCATCTCGTTCGCGACATGCAAATCGATTTAAGAACAGCAGGGCGCATATTGCAAGTCGAAAAGGGAACGGGGCAAATTGCATCTGGGCCGTGAAGAATGCCTCGCGAGAGATCAGCAAAAGCGCTCGCCCGAAATCGATGCGTGCCGTTCAGAGCCGTGACTCTGAAATCGATTTTAGATACGGTTCGGCACCGGGCAGCTGAACTGGAGAAGGCTGAGAGGCATGGCGAGCGTCGATGGGAAGCTCGCGCTGGTCACCGGCGCGAGCCGCGGTTACGGTCGAGCGATTGCCGAAAGGCTTGCGTGCGATGGCGCATTGGTGGCGGTGCACTTTGCGGTCAACGATGCCGCCGCCGCCGCGACCATTGCGGCAATAAGGGCGATCGGAGGCAAGGCCTTTCCGGTGAAAGCGCCTCTCGACGGGTCGCTGGCCAGCGTCGGGGCGCTGTTTGCTCGTCTCGACGCTGAGCTTGCGGCACTCGATCACCGCACCGGCCTCGACATTCTCGTCAACAATGCCGCGATCAGCCCGCGCGGTACCATCGAGGATACGCCGGAGGTCGTCTTCGACGAGGTCTTCGCCGTCGATGCCAAGGCGCCTTTCTTCATCCTGCAGGCCGCCCTGTCGCGCATGCCGGACGGCGGCAGGATCATCAATATCTCGTCGCAGACCTCGCTGATCGGCTTTCCGGGCGTTGCGGCCTACTCCATGGCGAAGGCGGCGCTCGACCGTCTCACGGTCATTGCCGCCAAGCATCTGGCGCCCCGCAACATCACGGTGAATGCGGTGCTGCCCGGGATAGCGGACACCGACATGAACGCGAGCTGGCTGCGCGGCAGGCCCGAGGCACTTGCCTCTGCCGCGCAGTTCAGTGCGTTCAAGCGGATCGCCGATGTGACGGACATCGCCGACATCGTCGGCTTTCTCGCGAGCGGCGAGGCTCGCTGGATCACCGGACAATTGATCGACGGCGGCGGCGGGAGCGCGCTTTGAGAAGGGCAGGAGAATGCGCTTCGTCGTGTCCGTTCTCTTGTCGACCACCGGTCGAGAGGAGCAAATGCAGGCGGCGCGATTGAGGACAGGAGGAACCCC
>JAFAME010000218.1 GCA_019233695.1 Methylobacteriaceae bacterium | reverse complement strand
TCAGGCATCCTCCTCGGCAGCCGGTGCCCGGCCCGTAAGGCAGGCGGGAAGACGCTAACGAACGGTCGCGGCGAAAGGCACCGAGAGGGGGCGCTCTCCGGCGGTCAGACGCATCCCGGCAGGGTGAAATTTCATGCGCTCGCCGCTTTCGAATTTGCGCCGGTAGGCGGTTGCCGAATCGCCGAAGCGCGCCCGGAAGGCGCGGCAGAAATGGGCGTTCGATTGAAATCCGCATACTTCAGCGATGTGGGAGATCGAATGGGCGCTGTAGAAGAGGTGATCGCGCGCCGCTTCGAGCCGCAGGTCGAGATAGAACGCAGCCGGCGTCTTGCCGGAATGCCGCACGAACAGCCGCTCGAACTGCCGCCGGGACACGGCGAGGTTGCCGCTGAGCTCGCCGATCGAGAGCGGGAAGGCGATGGTGTCGCTCATCAGCCGCACCGCGCGGCGAAACAGCGTCTGGTCGGCCGAACTCATCACGCCGCCCTGTCGCTGCGGCGTTTCGGCCGGCCGTGGCTGGCCGTGCACGAAGCCGTTGGCCACGATCTGCGCCAGGCGGGAGCCATGGGCGCGACCGATGATGTCGAGCATCAGATCGAGGGAGGCGACGCCTCCCGCCGCGGTCAGCCGATCGCGGTCGATGACGAAGATCTGTTCCGTGACATCGATTTCGGGATAGGCGTCGCGAAACACCGGAAGCGCTTCCCAGTGCAGCGTGACCCGGTAGTGATTGAGGACGCCCGCGGCAGCCAGGGCGAAGGCCCCGGTATCGAGCGCGCCAAGCTTGCTGCCATGGGCGCCAAGGCGGCGCAGCCAGCTCAAGAGCGGCCTCGTCAGGTGCTGCGTCGGCTCGTTGCCGCCGCACACGATGACGCAGTCGGGCAGGAGTCCCGGCGTAATGGCGAGCGTTTCATCGACCGTCATGCCGTTGCTCGAGCGCACCGGCCCCCCGCCCGCCGACACGAATGACCAATCGTAGAGCTTGCTCCCGGCGTTCTGGTTGGCGATGCGCAAGGCATCCGTTGCCGGAACGAGCGCATAGAGCGGGAAATCCGGCAGCAGGAGGAAATGGATGTTGTCGACGTCTCTGTACATGCCGGCGTGGCGTGGCGCAGGGAGGATCGCAAATTATCAATCAGCTGCCGCAGTCGGTCAATCCGCCGACGCCTCAGTACTTCAGCCAAAGCGCAGATCGATGAATCAGGGTCCGTCGAAAGAGCCGCTTTGCCGGCTTGTCGGCCAAGTTGACCAGGAGGCAACCGGCCCAGCGTGCCGGTCCCAGGGTCGACACGTCGAATGAGATGCGCCCGACGAGATTGCGAAAATCGGACTTGCGGATGTTCTTGGCGATGACGTTCGCGGGGCCCGGTTTGCGCGGCTCGACGGCGTCTATCGTCGATTGGAACACGTTTTCCGTGATCGGCGCCGGCACGACCCCGAACGTGTCGAGACCGTTGAGCCATGGTCGTCGCAGATATTCGTCGAAGGCGTGAACCCGCAGGCCGGGGCGAACGAGCTTTCGTGCGCCGCTTGCACTCAGCAGGTACGCCGTGGCGAAATTCGGGATCTTCGAATAGCGCACGAGCTGATGCTGGCCGTCCACGCGGGCGATGGGGACATAGGCGCGCTTTGGCGGATTCGACAGCCGGACCACGTCCCATTGCGGCGGCAGGGTACGCAGGAGAGATGACAAGATATCCGTGAGGTTGTCCGGCAGCTTTGCGTCGTCCTCGAGGATGAGCGCGGCAAGACCATCCTCGTTTGCCTCGGCGAGACGACGGTGAACGGAAAGGTGGGCGGCAAAGCAGCCAACCTCTCCAAGCTTGAGCGGCGCGACAATCGCGCCGGCGCCGTCACAAAAATATTCTCTCAGCGAGGCCGGCAGCGCAGATGCCAGAATACCCGGAACGCGTTCGAAAGAAAGATCGACGCGGTCGAGTTCGCTCTGCATATGACGAAGGCGGTCCGCGCTGCTGTCGAGATTGATCAGAAATACCGAAATTTTCTGATCCATGGCGGGCATCGACAAGTTGCCTTCAGCAGGCGCAGCGAGAAAGAAGGGACAGCACGGCAGACATACTCAGCGCGCGCGGCCTTTTCAATCGGCGGGCGGCTTGAGAGCGACCAGGCTTTACCCGCCCTCGAAATCAGCCCTCGTCGCGCTGGTAGACGAGCAGTGCGCATGAGCGGCACGCCGGAGAAGTGCCGCAAATCATCAATCAACTGCCGCAAGGAATCAATAGCTGTGCTGCCAAGCCTGCAATGATGCACCTGTTGCGCTGAGAAGAGCCTGCAAGCAGAACGACAGTTACGGGCAGAATTGCCGGTGTACTGCCGGAGTAGTGGTACATGATGACAACGCCATGTGACAAGCACAGTCGTGGTCGCCGTGACAATTTGACGATTAGCCTGCCCGTAGGCTCATTCGGTCAAAATAACAGCGATGTTCATGCTTGTTGGTCCGGAAGGCGTTTGCAATATCGTCGGCAAAGATGGCGAAGATTAGTGGCTGCGGCGCCAGAGATCGCTTTCCGCTCACATCGGGTGCTTCTCACCGACGCCGGTCTGCCACTACAGGTCTGAAAAGCTGGATTCGATGTCGCAAATACTCGATGTTACGCATCATCAGATCTTCGCGCATCCGGAGCACTGCATAAATCAGATCGCGATGCGGCGTGTGGCGAGCGGCGAGATCGTCGCCGTATTCAACGAAGAGCGCTTTCCCTATCACCACGACACCGGCCAGACGCTGCTCGCAAGATCGACCGACGGCGGCATCACGTGGTCGAAGCCGGAGGTCGTGCTGCCCTGGACGACGACGACCGGCAATTGGGACTGCGGCTTCTGCGAGTTCGCCGACGGCACATGGCTCGTCAATCTGACCATCACGGGATACTTCAAGCGCGGCATCAAGCCGGAAGGCGTCTCGTGGAGCGCCCACCCGATGACGCAGGAATGGGGCGACTGGACCTGGGCGTACAAGACCCAGGGCTGGCTCGGAACCTATGTGGTCAAATCGCAGGACCGCGGCAGTACCTGGAGTCAGCCGATCCCGGTCAACGTCCGGCCGCTGAAGCATGGCGGCTGCCGGCTCGGCTGCTGGCAGCTTCCCTCCGGCTCGCTCCTGATGGGCCTTTACGGGCGCATCCACGGCTATGAGGAGGAGGGTGAAGGTGAATCGACGCGCTCGGCGCTCATGCGCTCCGACGACGGCGGCGACAATTGGGAGTATTTTTCGACCCTCGCCTACGACCCCGCCTCGATCATCGACTACGAAGAACCCTCGATGCTGCGGCTGAAGGACGGACGGCTGGTGTCCTTCTTGCGCACCCATGTCAATCCTTCGGGCGACGCCAAGAACATGGTCTTCGTCGTGTCCGAGGATGACGGCTTCACCTGGACGTCGCCGAAATGGACCAACATCTGGGGCTATCCGGCCGAGACGATCCCGCTCGCCGACGGCCGCTACCTGATGATCTACGGCTATCGGCGGCCGCCCTATGGGGTGCGTGGCCTCGTCTCCGCCGATGGTCTCACCTGGGACGTCAAAAACGAGTTTGTCATCCGCGAGGGCGGCGTGCCCGGCAAGAGCGAGATGGAGCGGCCGGGGTCAAGCCGCATGAGCCCGGCCTCCGGCAAGTACGGCGGCGGCCGCATCGACTGGAACAATCCCGGTGTCTACCAGCACATCGGCTATCCGAGCGTCGTGCAGATGGCCGACGGCACCATCGTTGCCGCCTACCACGAGTGGAGCGAGGACGAGCGGCCGCTGCAATACGTGCGCGCAACGAGGTTTCGCCTGCCCGACTAGCACTTGGAGCTCAAGGGAGTGTATCTGCGCAGCCAGGAGCGGACGCTGATCCGGGACGAGCACCGCTATTGCGCCCATCCGCACATGGCGGTGCTCGCGTCCGGCACTTGGCTGCTTGCCGCCACCTGCGGGCCGCGCCGCACGGTGACGATGCATCCGCCGCAGGACCCCGAATTCGTCAATATCCTCATCCGCTCGAACGATGAGGGGCGATCCTGGTCGCCACCTTGCGTCGTTCCGGCCTACGGCTGGACCGGCATGGAATGCGCCGGGCTGACGGCGCTGCCTGACGGCAGCGTCTTGCTCAATCAATGGCGCTTCCGTTGGTATCCGTACACCGCCCCACCCGATCCGTTGCTGGAACCGCTCTCGAAGGGACCTGCAGCGTTGCTGCAGGGTCTTGTCGGGTCGCGCGAGATCGAGCCGGACGGCCCGGCGCTCGCGTCGGCGCCCGAAACGCTGATGCCCTGGGTGCGCGGCGGCGGCGAGGCCGTCACCCACCGCAGCGAGGATGACGGGCGCACCTGGAGGTCTTCCGCGCATATCGGCACGGGCGCCTACGCCGGCGGCTATGGCATGCGCGGCGCGGTCGTACTCCCCGACGGCGCCATTTTGCTGCCGCTCTCGGACGTGCCGTTCTACGAACGGATATTTTTGGTGCGCTCGCCCGACGGCGGGCGCTCCTGGGGCGCGCCGCAACCGGTCGCGGCGGCAGCCGGGCGGACGTTCGAGGAGCCCGCGCCGCTGCTGCTCGAAGACGGCACAATCCTCGTGCTTCTGCGCGAGAACGTCTCGCGCACCCTCTATCAGATCCGTTCGGAAGATGGCGGCGAGAGCTGGTCGCCACCGGCACCAACCGGCATCGAGGCCTATCCCGCCCACCTCCTGAGCTTGCCGGACGGACGCATCGCTGCCGTCGTCGGCTGCCGTCGCCCGCCCTACGGCATCGCGATCTACGTCTCCGCCGATCAGGGCCGCAGCTTCGGTCTCGACTCCCCGCTTTGCGTGCGCACCGGCCTGCCGAGCAAGGACCTCGGCTATCCGACCGCGGCGCTTCGTGACGATGGGTCGCTTTTCGTTGCCTACTACTACCGCGACGCCGCCGGCGTCACGGGAGTGCACGCCACGATCGTGGCGATCTGAGCCGGTCCGCCGGGATCGTCGTCCGCGGCAGCATCGGTGCAACCAGCGGAGGGAGAATCATCATGAGCACGGATGGACTGACGAGGCGCAACGTGGTCGCCGGCGCTGCCGCGCTTGCGGCAGGCACGGTCTTCAAGCCGTGGGTGGCGCGTGCGGCTGCAACCGAGATCGTGCATTGGAGCTGGCTTGCCGCCTCCGACGGCGAGGTCTGGCAGAAGATGATCGATGCCTTCAACGCCGCCAACAAGGACATGCAGATCCGCATGGAGGTCGTGCCCGAAGAGCAGTATCCGACAAAGGTCCTGGGCGCGGCCGTCACCGGCAAGGCACCCGACTTCGGCTGGGGCACCGCCGGCCAGCGGGCGAAAATGGCCAAGGACGGCGTGGTCGTCCCCCTCGATGATCTTGCCAAGAAGGCGGGGCTCGATGTTGCCGACTTCGATGCCTTCGCCATCAAGTCGGCGCGCTATCCGAAATACAACAACGGCCTCTTCATGGTGCCGATGGATCTCATGAGCCTGCAGCCGGAGGTCAATCTCGACCACGTCAAGGAAGCCGGGCTCGATCCGGAGAAATTCCCGACCGACGGGGCGACGCTGATCGATTGGGCCAAGGCCATGACCAAACGCGACGGCGATACGGTCAAGCGTTCAGGCATCATGATGACGGGCTCGGGCGTGCAGCCGACCGTCACCTGGGGCATCGTCGCGGCGCAGATGGGCTTTCAGCGCGCCTCGGACGATCTGAAGACCGCCTGCGTCAATCCGCAGGCCGGCATCGCCGCCATGCACTGGGTGCTCGACCTCTTCGACAAGCATAAGGTCTCGACCCGGGACGTGACCGACCGCTACAAGGCCTTCGGCACCGGCCAGGGCTCGATCTTCTGGACCGGCCCCTGGACGCTCAACGGCTACGTCGGCCAGAAGCTCAACTTCCGCACCTATCTCTTCCCCAAGATCGGCGACAAGCAGCTCACCTATTTCGAGGAGGGCGGCCTCGAACTCTATGTCCAGAAGGACAAGGGCCGCTATGAGGCGACGATGCAGGCGGTGAAGTGGCTCTCCGACAATTCGTTCCTGTGGACGACGGTCGGGCGCGGCGCCTCGCCGCGGAAGTCGATCCTGTCGCGGCCCGACTACAAGACCGCCGGCCATCCGTGGTCGGTGCGCGGCGCGTTCGTCGACGGCATGGCCTTTGCCACGCAGGGCGAGATACCGGTGCAGTCGGGGCCGGACTTCACGATCTATTCGGGCGGCAATTTCCTGGCCAAGACGCTCGAGGGCGTCTGGGCGGGGCAGAGCAAGCCCGAGGACGCCATGGCGCGCATCCAGGAACAATGGCAGAAAGGCCTCGATGCCGGGTGAGGCGAGTAGCTGGGATGTTGGGCGGCCGGCCCTTCTCCCGCTTGCGGGAGAAGGTGTCGGCGCGCAGCGACGACGGATGAGGGCAATGCCGCCCCAACCGACGTTCCACTCGTTGCTGAACTTGAAAGAGCATCGTTCTCGGGCTGGATTGGGATGGCGCGGACCCTCATCCGGCCGGCTCAGCCGGCCACCTTCTCCCGCAAGCGGGAGAAGGGGCGCTCGCGGCCGGAACTGAGCGGAGAGCTTTTTGCAGGGCCCGCTCGCCACAAAACCTGGCCGCACCAAGATCGACTGGATCGGCTACGTCTTCATCGCCTTCTTCGCGGTTCCCTTTCTGCTCTTCAACATCATGCCGATCCTGTTCGGCGTCTACGTCAGCTTCACGGAGTGGAGCATCGTTGGCGAGCCCAGCTGGGTCGGCCTCGACAACTACCGCGAGGCGCTGCGCGACGAATGGCTGCGCACCGCCTTCATTAATGTCTTCTTCTATGCCCTGATCATCGTGCCGGGCGTCGTCATCCTCGGCCTCGCGTTCGCTCTCTTTGTCAACCAGGGCTGGCCGTTGTCGGCGCTTGCCCGCACGCTGCTGTTCACGCCGAACGTCGTTTCGGCGACCGTCATCGGCCTCGTCTGGGTGTGGGTCCTCGACACGCAGTTCGGCGTGCTGAACCACTATCTCGGCTATCTCGGCGTTCCGCCCGTGCCCTGGCTCACGAGCGTCCACTGGGCCCTGTTCGGCGTGTCGATCGCCTCGATCTGGTGGGACATGGGCCTTGCCTTCGTCCTGTTCCTTGCGGCGCTCCAGGATGTGCCGAAGGACCTCTACGAGGCGGCCGAGATCGACGGCGCCAGCCGGTTGCGCCAGATGTGGTCGGTGACGCTCCCCTACATCCGCCCGACGATCAGCATGGTCGTGACGCTGCAGATCATCTCGACCATGCGCATCTTCAGCCAGGTCTATGTGATGACGAACGGCGGTCCGTCGGGCGCCTCGCTCTCCGTCATCAAGCACATCTACGACACCGCCGTGGTGCGCAACATTCTGGGCTATGCCTCGGCGGTCTCCGTGCTCCTGTTCCTGGCGATCCTTGTCGTGACGCTCGTCCAGCGCACGCTGCTGAGGGAGACCGCACGTGGCTAGGGCTAGGGCACTGCGGCTCTCCGGGCGGATTCCCGGCACCGGCCTTGCTCTCAGGGACGTGCCGACATGGCTCGTCGGCATGTTCTTCGTGCTTCTGTGGGCGGCACCGTTCGTCTGGATGGTGTCGACGTCCTTCAAGCCGCCGTCGCAGGTCCTGACGCAGGACATCGAGTGGGTCCCGCGCGAATGGACGCTTGCCAACTACATCAAGGTGCTGACGCAATATCCGGTGGGCCGGTGGGCGCTGAACAGCCTCATCGTGGCGGCAGCTTCGACG
>JAFAME010000265.1 GCA_019233695.1 Methylobacteriaceae bacterium | reverse complement strand
GACGTCAGGTGATATGACAAGGTTGACCCTGTGTGGAGTCTGGGGCTAGCTATCGAAATCGAAGGGCGGGACGCGCCCGCGGACGAAAGGGAGGAACAACGTGCGGGGAGCCGGCCCGAGGGTGCTGCGCCTGCTGCAGACGACGTGGATCAGGCCTTTTGTGCTGCTGGCGATCCTCGTCGTGCTCTGGGATGCCGCCATCCGCGTCTTCCACATTCCGCCCTACCAGATTCCGGCGCCGATCGATGTCATCAAGGCTTTGCGGGACGGCTGGCCGGAACTTCTGGCGCAGGCCTTGCCCACGACCTTCGCGACCCTTGCCGGATTTGCCCTCTCGGCCCTCTTCGGCATCCCGGTCGCGATGCTGATTGCCGCCTCGCGTACGGTCGAGAGTTTCGTCTATCCGCTGCTCGTCTTCTCCCAATCGATCCCGAAGATCGCCATCGCGCCGCTCCTCGTGGTCTGGTTCGGCTTCGGCATCGTGCCGAAGATCATCTCGGCCTTTCTCCTCGGCTTCTTCCCGGTGGTCGTATCCTCCGTGCAAGGCTTCAAGTCGGTCGATCAGGACATGATCGACCTGGCGCGCGCCATGGAGGCAAGCCGGCTGCAGATCTTTCGTGCCGTCAGCATCCCGCATGCCATGCCTGCCATCTTCACCGGCCTGAAAGTCTCGGTGACGCTTGCCGTCGTCGGTGCGGTCGTCGGCGAATTCGTCGGCTCCAATTCCGGCATCGGCTACGTCATGCAGCGCGCCATCGGCACCTTCGACCTGCCGGTCATGTTCGCTGCCCTCATCATCCTGGCCCTGATGGGGCTCCTGCTTTTCACGCTTGTCGACCTCGTCGAGCGCTGGGCCATCCCCTGGCACGCCAGCCGCCGCGATGAGATAGTCGTTTCGGCGTCATGAGCGCGCCCAGCCCCGATCAAGGGAGGAAGACATGATCCGGATGGTGCTGGCGCTGGCGTTGAGCCTTGCCCTGGCGGGACCGGGCCGCGCCGCCGACAGGGTCGTGCTGATGCTCAACTGGTACGTCTACGGCGAGCATGCCTTCTTCTTCTATGGCAAGGCCAAGGGCATTTACGCCGCCGCCGGCATCGATCTCGAAATCCAGGAAGGCCGCGGCTCGGGCGCGACGGTCCAGGCGGTCGCGGCCAAGACCGCCGATTTCGGCTATGCCGACGTGACGACGATGATGCGTGCTGCCATCAAGGGCGCGCCGATCATCGCCGTCGGCGTGCTTAACCAGACCACCGCCATGTCGGCGATGGGCTTTGCCGACAGAAACATCCGCACGCCGCAGGACATCAAGGGAAAGACCGTGGCGATCACGCCGGGCGATTCGCTCACCCAGATCTGGCCGCTGTTCCTGAAGAAGACGGGACTGAAGGAGAGCGACGTCAAGATCGTCGCGGGCGATGCCCAGACCAAGCTCAACGCCGTCATCAACGGCCGCGCCGATCTCCTCCTCGGCGCCGTGATGGACCAGGCGATGAAGATCAAGGATGCGACCGGCAAGGAGGCCTATTGCATCCGCTTTGCCGACTACGGCATCAACCTGGTCGGTGACGGCATCATCGCCAACACCGACTATGTCAAAGAGAACCCCGACCTCGTGCGCCGCTTCATGGCCGCCACCCGCAAGGCGGTCGAGGGCGCCGCCGCCGCGCCAAAGGAGGCGGTGGACGCGATCCTGGCGGCCGATCCGAAGGCCGGCAAGCCCGACACGCTGCTCGAAGGCTTCAATCTGGCGCGCGAGTTCTATGCGACGCCGCAAACCAAGGACAAGCCGCCGTTCAGCGTTACTGACCAGAACATGGCCGACACTGTGGCGCTGATGGTCGACTACGGCGGCCTCGATCCGCGCGCCAAGGGCGATCCGAAGCAGTTCTACACCAACGACTACCTGCCGAAGTAGAGCTGCAAGCCGCAATGCCCGGCATAAGCCTTGCCCGTCCTACGCCCCATCTCGCGCTCGTGCGGACCGCGGCCGAACCGCGGTCCGCCGTCATCGAGACTGTCGGCGCCTCGAAGACCTACCGAACGCGCGACGGCGACGTGCCCTCGCTGCGTCCGCTCGACTTCACCATCGGCGAGGGCGAATTCTTCGTCGTGGTCGGCCCTTCGGGCTGCGGCAAGTCCACGCTCCTGAAGATGATCGCGGGCCTGCTCTTGCCCTCGAGCGGCGAGATCCGCCTCGAGGGCAGGGTCGTGATCAAGCCGCATCGCAACGTCGGCATCGTCTTCCAGAACGCCCTGCTCCTGCCGTGGCGCGACGTCCTCGGCAACGTGCTCTTGCCGATCGACATGAAGAAGCTGCCGCGCGCCGCCTTCCTGCCCAAGGCGGCGCAGCTCCTGAAGATGGTCGGGCTCACCGGCTTCGAGCGCAAGCTGCCCTGGCAGCTGTCGGGCGGCATGCAGCAGCGCGCCGCCATCTGCCGCGCCCTGATCCACGACCCGAAGATCATGCTGATGGACGAGCCCTTCGGCGCGCTCGACGCCATGACGCGCGAGCGGATGAACGTCGAGCTGCAGCGCATCCAGCGCGATACCGGCAAGACCGTGCTCCTCATCACGCACTCGATCCCCGAGGCCGTGTTCTTGGGCGACCGCGTGCTGGTGATGACGGAGCGCCCCGGCGCGGTCGCGGCAATCTACGACGTGCCGCTGCCGCGCCCGCGCGCAATCGACGTGATGGCCGATCCGGTGTTCGTGGCGCTGACGCAGACGATCCGCCGGCATTTCACCGTGGCGGGCAGGCTGGATTGAGCCGGCTTGGGCAGTGGGGTGCGCCCCCTCTCCCCGCCTGCGGCGAGAGGGCCGGGGTGAGGGGCCGGGCGAGGGGCCACAGTGCCTGGAGCAAAGACTGCAGCCAATCGCGCCCCTCACCCTTGCCCTCTCCCCGAGAGGCCCCCGAGAGGGGACAAATCCACAGGAGTTTCCACCCTATGACAACACGGCGTCTCGGCGTGATCATGAACGGGGTCACCGGCCGCATGGGCACCAACCAGCACCTCGTGCGCTCGATCCTGGCCATCAAGGCGGAGGGGGGCTGCCGGCTGGCGGACGGCACACGGGTGATGCCCGATCCGATCCTCGTCGGGCGTAACGCTGCGAAAACCGAGGCGCTTGCCAGACGCCATGACGTCGAGCGCTGGACCACCGATCTCGACAAGGCGCTTGAGAACCGTGACGACACCGTGTTCTTCGACGCCGCCACGACGCAGCTGCGCCCGGCCCTGCTGACCAAGGCCATCCGGGCGGGCAAGCACGTCTATTGCGAAAAGCCGATCGCCACCAACCTGGACGACGCGCTCGCCGTCTGTCGCCTCGCGAAGGCCAGCGGCATCAAGAACGGCGTCGTCCAGGACAAGCTCTTCCTGCCCGGCCTGCGCAAGCTCGCCATGCTGCGCCAATCCGGCTTCTTCGGCCGCATGCTCGCGGTGCGCGGCGAATTCGGCTACTGGGTCTTTGAGGGCGATTGGCAGGAGGCGCAGCGACCCTCCTGGAACTACCGGGGCGAGGATGGCGGCGGCATCATCCTCGACATGCTCTGCCACTGGCGCTACGTGCTCGACAACCTGTTCGGCGCGGTCAGGAGCGTCAGCTGCCTTGGCGCCACGCACATTCCGCAGCGCTGGGACGAGGCCGGAAAGCCCTACAAGGTGACGACCGACGATGCCGCCTACGCAACGTTCCAACTGGAGGACGGCGTGATCGCCCACATCAATTCGTCGTGGAGCGTGCGCGTCTACCGCGACGACCTCGTCTCGTTCCAGGTCGACGGCACCCTTGGCTCGGCCGTCGCAAGCCTCAGCGAGTGCCTGATGCAGCCGCGCCAGGCGACGCCCCGCCCGGTGTGGAACCCGGACGAGAAACGGACGCACGATTTTTATGCCGACTGGCAGCCGGTTCCCGACAATCAGGTCTACGAGAACGGCTTCAAGGCACAGTGGCAGATGTTCATCCGCCATGTGTGCGAAGACGCGCCCTATCGTTACACTTTGTCGGAGGGCGCCAAGGGCGTACAGCTCGTGGAATGCGCGCTGCGCAGCTGGAAGGAGCGCCGCTGGATCGATGTGCCCGAGTTGGAATTGCGATGAGAATGCCGGGGAGGAACCGGAACGGCGGGACGGGATGCTCCCCCGCCATGCGGGGGAGCTGTCGGCGAAGCCGACTGAGGGGGCAACACGCGGCCTCGCAGATGCCGACCTCGCCCCCTCCACCATGCTTCGCATGGTCCCCTCCCCCGCTACGCAAGGGAGGAACCGGCGGTCGATCCATTTTTTGTGAGGGCGACATGAACAAACCATTCTCCGCGCCATCCCCCACCACCCTCCGCCTGCCGCGCCCCGATCGCTCGATCGAGACCTACAGACTTTCTTCACCGCGCGATTTTCCCGAAAAGGCCGCCGGCGCGTTCAACCGTGTCGCCTTCTCGGCCGGCCATGTGGTCGCTGATCCGCTCGCTGCCTGCGATCCCTGGCTCGAAGCGGCCGTCGATTGGGAGAAGACCCTCGCCTTCCGCGAATATCTTTGGGACCTCGGCCTCGGCGTCGCCGAGGCGATGGACACGGCGCAGCGCGGCATGGGCCTCCACTGGCCGACGTCGCTCGAACTGATCCGCCGCTCGGTCGCCGCCGCCAAGGCACGCGGCGGCGCCCTCGTCTTCTCGGGCGCCGGCACGGACCACCTGGCGCCGGAGGCAGCGCACGGCATCGACGACGTGACCCGGGCCTATGAGGAACAGGTCGCGGCGATCGAGGCGGCCGGCGGGCGCATCATCCTGATGGCCTCGCGCGCGTTGGCGCGCATTGCGCGCAGCGCCGACGACTACGTCAAGATCTACGACCGAATTCTTGTCCAGGTGCGTCAGCCCGTCATCATCCACTGGCTCGGCGACATGTTCGACCCGGCGCTCGCCGGCTATTGGGGCGCGAGCGATCTCGATGCTGCGATGGACACCGCGCTCGGCGTCATCAACGCCAACGCAGCCAAGGTCGACGGCGTGAAAATCTCGCTGCTCGACAAGGACAAGGAGATTGCCATGCGCCGGCGACTTGCCGCCGGCGTGCGCATGTATACGGGCGATGACTTCAACTATGCCGAGCTCATCGCCGGCGACGAGAGCGGGTATTCGGATGCACTCCTCGGCATCTTCGATGCGATCGCGCCGGCCGCTTCCGCCGCCCTGGCGCGGCTTGCCGCGGGCGATCGGGCCTCGTTCGACGACATCCTCGCGCCGACCGTGCCGCTGTCGCGCCACATTTTTCAGGCGCCGACCCGCTTCTACAAGACCGGGGTTGTGTTCATGGCCTATCTCAACGGCCACCAGGACCATTTCACCATGGTCGGCGGCCAGGAGAGCGCCCGCTCGACCTTGCATCTGGCCGAGCTCTTCCGTCTCGCCGACCAGGCAAGCCTGCTGCGCGATCCGGAGCGGGCTGCGGCCCGCATGCGCGCCGTCCTCGCGACGCGCGGCGTCGAGAGTTGAAATGCGGGATTTTTCGAAGGATCACCGCTGGCTCTCGATCAACACCGCAACGGTCCGCAAGCAGGCCGATTTTTTGGGCATCGTGGAGGCCTGCGCCCGCAAAGGCATCCGCGCCGTCTCGCCCTGGCGCGACCAGGTCGCAAGCGTCGGCCTCGATCGCGCCGCGCGCGCGGTGAGGGACGCCGGGCTGGAACTGTCAGGCTATTGCCGCGGCGGCATGTTCACCGCCGACGCCGCGCACCGGATCGAGGCGCGCGACGACAACCGCCGCGCGGTGGACGAAGCGAAGGCGCTCGGCGCGCCCTGCATCGTGCTCGTGGTCGGCGGCCTGCCGCAATATTCGCGAGCCGGCAGCGCTGCGTCGAAGGATATCACGGCGGCGCGCAACCAGGTGCATGACGGCGTCGCCGAGATGCTGGACTATGCGAAGCAGGCGAAGATTCCGCTTGCGATCGAGCCGCTGCATCCGGCCTATGCTGCCGACCGTGCCTGCGTCAACATGACCGAGCAGGCACTCGACATCT
>JAFAME010000263.1 GCA_019233695.1 Methylobacteriaceae bacterium | reverse complement strand
TTCGCGCATCCGGGATGACGATCCGCCGTTTGGCGGGACGGGCAGAGAGCGTTGGCGGCTTCCTCTGCGAGGGCGCCGAACTCCATCTCGCGTCGAATTGCGTTCCGACGTGACCTTGGTCTAGCGTCGCGACCCAAGGGCGCCGCTTGCGATGCGAGCAGCGGAGGAGGCGCCGGGGGTCTGCCGAGCACGCGATGACGCAAACCGTTGCCCAGCGACTGTCGGCAGCCGGCACCGCCAACGCCCTCGAGCTGCGCGGCGTGACCAGATTGTTCGGGGCGCTTGCAGCGCTCTCCGACATCGACCTGCAGATTCCCCCGGGCGAAAAGCGCGCCATCCTCGGATCGAACGGCGCCGGCAAGACGACCCTCTTCAACTGCATCACCGGCGATTTTCCGGTCAGCGCCGGCCGCATCCGCCTTTTCGGCGAGGACATCACCTTCTACCCGCCCTACGAGCGCATCCGCCGCGGCTTGCGCCGCACCTATCAGATCTCGCTTCTGTTCGGCGGCCTGAGCGTGCGCGACAATGTCTATCTGGCCTGCCGAGGTGTCAGCCGGCGTCGCTTCTCCCTGCTGCGACCGGGCCGAAACGACGTCCTGATGCACGCCGCAGACGAGCTTGTCGCGGCCGTCCACCTTGCCGATGTCAAGGACCGGCTCGTCGCCGAACTCAGTCATGGGCAGCAGCGCCAGCTGGAGATCGCCCTCGCCCTGGCCGGCGCGCCGCGGTTCATCCTGTTCGACGAGCCGGCTGCGGGCCTTTCCCCCGCGGAGCGATCGGAACTCGTCGAGATCCTCCAGGCATTGCCGGCCCATATCGGCTTCATCATCATCGAACACGACATGGATGTCGCGCTCAGGGTCGCCGAGCGGGTGAGCGTCATGCATAACGGCCGGATATTCAAGGAAGGCACCCCGAGCGACATCGAGACTGATCCCCAGGTGCAGGAACTCTATCTGGGAGGCCGCCATGCCTGAAGCCGGGCGGGCCGGATCTGGATAGCGTCATCCAAATCGAGAAGAACATGCCGCGATTCGAACGACAGGAATTGGTCGACAAATTCCGCGCCATGAGCGCCCGCGGCGAGCCCATCATCGGGGGCGGGGCCGGCACCGGCCTTTCGGCAAAATGCGAGGAGGCGGGCGGGATCGATCTCATCGTGATCTACAATTCCGGCCGCTACAGGATGGCCGGGCGCGGATCGCTTGCGGGCCTGCTCGCCTATGGCAACGCCAACGACATCGTCATGGAGATGGCCCGCGAAGTGCTGCCGGTCGTCAAGCAGACGCCGGTGCTTGCCGGCGTCAACGGCACCGATCCATTCTGCATTTTCGACAAGTTCCTCGACGACCTGAAGGCCGTCGGGTTCTCGGGCGTACAGAATTTTCCGACGGTCGGCCTCTTCGACGGCACGATCCGCGCCAATCTCGAAGAGACCGGGATGTCCTATGGGCTCGAAGTCGACCTGATCGCCAAGGCCCACGCCAGGGACATGCTGACCACGCCCTATGTGTTCAGCGAGGACGAGGCCGCGGCAATGGCAAGGGCGGGCGCCGACATCATCGTTTGCCATTTGGGCCTGACGACCGGCGGCTCGATCGGCGCGGCGACGGCGCTGAAGCTCGCCGACTGCCCCGCCATCGTCGACCGCTGGGCGGCGGCGGCAAGGAAAGTCAACAAGCACGCGATCATTCTCGTCCATGGCGGGCCGGTCGCCGAGCCCGCCGACGCAGCCTTCATCCTGGCAAACACGCAGAACTGCGACGGTTTTTATGGCGCCTCCTCGATGGAGCGGCTGCCGACCGAGGTCGCGTTGACGCAAAGGACGAGGGATTTCAAAGGGATCGGCAGGAGGCGATAGGCAATGGGCAGTAGGCAGTAGGCACCCCTTCTCCCGCTGGGAGAAGGTTGCCGCGGAGCGGCCGGATGAGGGGTAATCCGCTCGGCGGAGTGGGAACTCCGCGAACTGGCCTTTCATAAATACCCTTTATTTCCCAAATCGGTATCCCCTCATCCGCCGCCAAGTGGCGGCACCTTCTCCCGCGGGGAGAAGGAGATCTGTGGCCTTCACCCCCAGACGTTCCGCAGTCGCGCACGAATATCCACCGGCATTGTCGCAGCTCCGCGCGCGGCGGGCTCCGCATTGGCGCGCGGCCAGGCGCGGCATTCGAAGCGCGGCAGGATGCCCGCCGGGATGAAACGCGTGCGCGCCGCATAGACATGGCGGTCGCCACGCTTGGTCTGCTGATGCGTATAGAATCGATGCGGCAGGATCAGATGCAGCTCGTCCTTGGCGCGGGTCATTGCGACATAGAGGAGCCGGCGCTCTTCTTCGATTTCGGCCGACGTGCCGGTTGCGAGGTCGGAGGGGATGCAGCCGTCGACCGCGTTCAGGAGAAAGACCGCGGTCCACTCCTGGCCCTTGGCCGAGTGGATGGTCGACAGGATCAGGAAATCCTCATCGATGAGCGGCAGGCCGGCCTCATCGCTCGCAGCATTGGGCGGATCGAGGGTGACTTCGGTCAGGAAACGCTCGCGCGTCGGATAGCCGGCAGCGATCTGCTCCAGCTGCACAAGGTCGGCCATGCGCACGCGAGCGTCGGCATGGATGCGCTCGAGATGCGGCTCGTACCAGCGAAGGATGCCGTCGAGATCGACGGGCCAGGCGTTCTCAGTACGCAGCTGCATGAACAAGGCCGCAAATTCCGGCCACGCCCGCGCCGACGGGGCAGGGGGCTTCCAGGCGGCAAGCACGGTTCCGGCGTCGAAACCGCCGGCCATGGCATCGAGGATGCTCCCGGCAATCGAGGGGCCGATGCCGGGCAGGAGCTGCAGGACGCGAAACCCGGCGATCCGGTCGCCAGGGTTCTCGGCGAAACGGAGCACGCCGAGCACGTCCTTGACGTGCGAGGCTTCGAGGAAGCGCAAGCCGCCGTATTTGACGAACGGGACGTTGCGCCGGCTGAGTTCGATCTCCATCGGCCCGGAATGGTGCGCCGCGCGGAAGAGCACGGCCTGTGCTTTCAGCGGGACGCCGGCCTCGCGGTGTTCGAGCACCCGCTCGACGACGTAGCGGGCCTGGTCGGATTCATCGCGCACCGTCACCAGCAACGGCCGTTGCTGCGAGGCCCGGTCGGACCAAAGACTTTTGCCGAAACGCTCGGCCGCAAGGCCGATGACGGCGTTCGAGGCATCCAGGATCGGCTGTGTCGAGCGGTAGTTCTTGTCGAGCGTCACGACCCTGGCGGGCGGCGCGAAGAGGGCAGGAAAATCGAGGATGTTGCGCACGTCGGCGGCGCGGAACGAGTAGATCGACTGCGCATCATCGCCGACCACCGTCAGCCCGCTGCCGTCCGGCTTAAGGCGCTCCAGGAACATGCCCTGCAGGCGGTTCGTGTCCTGGTACTCATCGACCAGCACGTGATCGAAGCGCGCCGCGACCTCGGTGGCGAGGTGGGGGACCGCCATCATCTCGGCCGCGTAGAGCAGAAGGTCATCGTAGTCGAGCACGCCTTGGCGCTGCTTGGCGGCGACATAGGCCGCAAACAGCCCCTTCAGCTCGCTCTCCCAGTCCCGGCACCAGGGAAAATGGCGCGCCAGCACGTCCGAAAGCGGCACTTGCGCGTTCACGGCGAGTGAATAGATGGCCAGACACGCGCTCTTCAGGGGAAAGCGCGAGGTCTTGCTCGACAGGCCCTGCTCATGGCGCACGAGGTTCATCAGGTCGCCAGAATCCTGCCGGTCGTGGATGGTGAAGAAAGGTTCGAGCCCGATATCGAGCGCGTGGTGCCGCAGCAGCCGGGTGCAGATCGCATGGAACGTGCCCGACCAGGTGACATCGGCACTCTTCGGCCCGAGCGCGGCGGCAACGATGCGCTCGACGCGCCGGGCCATCTCGGTCGCGGCGCGGCGCGAGAAGGTGAGGAGCAGGATGCGGCGCGGATCAGCGCCGTCGAGAACGAGGCGGGCGACCCGATGGGCAAGCGTGTTGGTCTTGCCCGTGCCCGCCCCGGCGATGATCAGGAGCGGCCCGGCAGGCGCTGCGCCAGGGCCGTGCTCGACCGCGCCGCGCTGGGCCTCGTTGAGTCCCGCGAGGTAAGGGGCGGCGGCAAGTGATTCGCTGACTTGGGGCACGCCGGCACAGGATCACGTACCTATTTTGTTCGCAACCGTTCCTGCGGTGATCCAGCAGGCGAAACCGAAAAGCATCCTAAAGGCGTATCGCCGCGGTCGACGTTGATCGATTGGCCCGGATGATGACCGCCGCGTCCGACAGCAGAAACGCCACCACGCGTCCGACTTCTATCGGCGCGATGTGCCCGCCTAGCTAGCTACGGCCTGAGCACCTACTTGCTCTGCCGGCCCTCGGTGAGCGGTGCTTCCATGGCTGCTCGGCTGGCGGGGGCAGGCGGAGACGACGAAGCGCCTGTCGAACTGCCGGTGACGCGCAGGCTCGCACCGGCCTTGCCGCATTCGAATTTGAGCGATGGGCCTTCGTCGCTGTCGATGCTTGCGACCTCGCTCGGCCGCAGCGACAGGCGCAGCCGCGCAGCCGACAGCGGGGAAGCCCGCTCCGGGTCGAATTTGTCGGCAATCATCAGAACGACCGAACACTCCCCGCCCCTCTGCAGGAAGAACCCTTGGGTGGTCTTCGAGCCCAGAGCGTAGCTGATGTCCTCGATCGGCAGATACTCGTCCGCGCCTTGCGTCGGCGGCTGCCGCATGCCGGTCACGGGCTCACGCGCGGTTTGCGCGAAGGCTCCGCTCAGACTTGCAACCATGACGCTCCAGCCGATGAAAGCCGTCCCCAGGCAGTTGGTCATCGAAGGCTCCAGCTTGTTTGTGATCGTGCACCGGCGCTTGGCCCGCACGGATAACCGCACGACGACGTGAGCGTGGCCTGAAAAAGGCGTGGCGTCCTGTGACGCAAATCACAACGGCGGGGACGCCGCCCTGCGATGAATGTCGCGTGGCTAGGAGGCGGCCGGATCGGCGAGAATTTCGAGAGCTTCCCGATGGAGGATGACGATCCAGCCGTCCTGCAGATCGAGAATGCCGCGCCGCTGCCAGTCGCGAAGGCAGCGATTCACGTTCTCGCGCGTGTTGCCGATCATGTTGGCGAGCTCGCTTTGCGAATCCGATACGCGCGGGTGGCCAATACCTTCCAGGGCGCGTGCGGGGGCCTTGGCCCGGCGCAGCAGCGTCTTGGCGAGGCGAACCGGCAGCTCGAAGAAGGTGATGTCAACCATGCGGTCGTCCGACAGGCGTAGCCGGGCGCACAAAAGCTCCATGAGCTTGAGGCAGACTGCCGGATGGCGCTCCAGAAAAGGCAGGACGTCGCGGCGCTCCAGGACGAGGAGCTCGCAATTCGTCAGCGCGGTCGCGTCGGCCGACCGTTCCTTGCCGTCAAGCAGCGCGACCTCGCCGAAGACTTCGCCGGCCGGCAGGTCGGCAAGAACGATCGTGCGCCCCTTCAGTGTCGGCAGGCTGACGCGGACGGTGCCGGTCAAGACCGCCATCATGCTCTGGCCGGGATCGCCGAGATGGAAGATAGGCAATCCCGCCGCAAAGCTCGAACGCCGGGCACGGGCCAAGAGCTCGCTCCGCGATCGCTCGTCGAGAACGCGAAAGAGAAGGCAGCGGTCGAGAATACGACTCTCTTCGGGTGCCACGCCTCACTCAGCCTCCGACAAGTGCTGACGCTCGATTGTGTCGGCGCCCCCGCGACCCATCAGGGCATCGCAATCGATCCGAACTATGAGCATGCGGATGCAGGGCCGCCGCCAGCCTGGCATCCAAAAGCGCCGGCACAGTCAAGGAGAAATTGCGCCTGGATTGTGGCCGAAACCAGGGCGGAGCTAACATGCGGCGTGCCAGCTCCCTTCGGTCCGTCAGGATCGCAAGCAACGAAGCCCGCTTCGCCACCGATCGGAATTGCCATGTCGCTGCGCAGTGGGTGCCTTCGCCCAGGCCCTCCCAAATGCTACCGCCAGGGAACACACCGCACGCTCGAACCGCAGGAGACGCTGCGCCGGGCCGCCGCCCATTTCGAGCGGTTCGGCATCACCCGGATGGCCGTGATCACCGGGCTCGATCGCATCGGCATCCCGGTGGCGCTTGCCGTCCGTCCGGCGGCGCGATCCGTGGCCGTGTCGGCCGGCAAGGGCTTCGATCTTGCAGCGGCCAAGGCCTCCGCTGCGATGGAGGCCATCGAATGTGCCCACGCCGAAGACATCGCGCTGCCGCTCATCTTCGGCAGTCCGGAAGAAATCGCTGCGGATCACCGCATCCCCGACATGGCCGCCCTGGCGTCCGGCGGGCAGAAGCTCGGCCGCTTTCTCTGGATCGAGGCCGAGGATCTGTTGAAGGAAGGCACGGCCTGGCTCCCCTATCAGCTCGTGCACGCGCATTACGCGCGTCCACATTTGCCGAACGCCCACCGCTTTCGCGCCACGACCAATGGGCTCGCCTCGGGCAATACGCTCGCCGAAGCGGTCTGCCACGGCTTGTGCGAGGTGATCGAGCGCGATGCCTGCACGCGCTGGCAGAGGCTCCCACCGCCGGCCCGCGAGGCTCGCGCGCTGGCGCTCGAATCGATCAGGGACGAGGGCTTGCGCGAACTCCTCGGGCGCCTGGCAACAGCGCGATTCCGGGTCGCTGCCTGGGACGTGACGTCCGATATCGCGGTCTCGGTCTTTCATTGCGCCATCATCGATGATGAGGCTCCCGACGGGCAACCGGGCACCGGCTCGGGGTGCCATCTTGATCCGACCGTCGCCCTGACCCGTGCGCTGCTCGAAGCAGTCCAGGTCAGGGGCGTCTATATTTCCGGGGCGCGTGACGACATCCGGCGCCGCGACTATTCGGCGGTGTATCTTGAGCTCTTTC
The DNA here is from genome assembly GCA_019233695.1 of Methylobacteriaceae bacterium. Classification (GTDB taxonomy): domain Bacteria; phylum Pseudomonadota; class Alphaproteobacteria; order Rhizobiales; family Beijerinckiaceae; genus JAFAME01. The sequence goes on along the minus strand of JAFAME010000263.1, from coordinate 3,236 downwards.
GCCGGAATTTCGACCGGTCCCTGCGCCGTGGGGACCGTGGAATTGATTTCTCCGCCATCCCCTCCGGCGCGCTCGAAACCGTGGAGCAGGATATCGGCGCGGTTCTCGCCAAGCTCGCGGCTGCCGGGTTCGGATCGGTGTTCGCGATCAATCTTTCGCACGCGGATGTCGGGATTCCCGTGGTGCGCGTCGTCGTGCCGGGTCTCGAAAATTCGGCCGACGAGGATGTGGACCTCGACCCTTGGACGAGAACCCCGGGGCTGGCTCTGTCATGAGTGAGGTCGTGGTCTTCACCGGCCCGACTATCGGGCACGAGACGGCGCGGGCACTCGCGCCCTTCGACTACCGGGCACCCGTCCAGCGAGGCGATGTCTACCGCGCCGTCCTCGAAGAGCCGCGGGTCATCGCCATCATCGATGGCTACTTCGAGGGCGTCCCCGCGGTCCTGCACAAAGAGATCCTGTTCGCGTTAAGCCGTGGCATCCATGTTTTCGGCGCTGCCAGCATGGGCGCGCTGCGCGCCGCCGAACTCGCCCCTTTCGGCATGCGCGGTGTCGGCCGCATCGCTGCATGGTATTGCGACGGCACGATCGAGGATGACGACGAAGTCGCGGTCGTACACGGCCCTGCCGAGACAGGCTTCGTCCCGCTCTCCGTTCCCATGGTGAACGTCCGAGCGACCGTGGAGCACGCGGTCGATGTCGGCGTCCTGCCGGCCTCCGCAGGGGCAGCGGTCCTCTTGGTTGCCAGGCAGATATTCTACAAGGAGCGAACCTGGGAGCAGGTCCTGGCCGGATGTCGCGATGCGCTTGCGAAGAACGCCTCGGCAAACTTCGCCAAATGGCAGCCGTCGGGCTCCGTCGACCTCAAGCGGGAGGATGCGGAGGCGCTCATCGCCACGCTCGCCGGCTTTGTCGAGAGCACTCCCGGACCATTCCGACCGCATTTCGAGTTCGAGCCGACGGACGCCTGGGAGGAGGCGGTTGCGGCCTTCGACGCGGCGTCGGAACAGATAGGCGGGCACGACCTCATCCTCGATGAGGTGCGTTTGGAGCCCGATCTCTATATCGAGATCGCTCGTGCGGCCGCCCTTCGTCTTCTCGCCGCACCGGGCCCCGAGCCCTGCGCCAGCCCGACGGTCCATGCCCGGCGCATCTCGCGATTTCGAGCCGAACGCGGCTTGTTGACACGGGAGGAGTTCTCCGGCTGGCTCACTCGCAACGCACTGAGCGAGGCCGCACTGGACCGGCTCCTCTCGCAGGTGGAGAGCGAGACGGCCGCCCTTGGCGGCCTTGGCCGCCGCCTCTCACACTCGATGCTCGACGAGCTGAAGTTGCGCGGCATCCATGAGCGCCTCGCCCGACAGGCGGAGCGCAAGGCGAGCTTCCTTGCCGGTGAGGCCGGCCACCGCGCCGGTTCCCGGTTGCCGGCGCCGCCGGTCCTGGTGCACTGGTATTTCGAAGAACGCCTCGGGCGCCCTGTTCCCGAGGATCTCGACGGCTTTCTCGGCGCACTCGGGATTGCGGGCCGCCCGGATTTCCATGAACTGCTTGTGCGGGAATATCTCTTTGCTACCATGCGCAATTGCAGGGCTTTGAGGGAAAGCTGATCGATGCTGCGCAAGCCCGAGCGGCACGGCGATGGAGGCGGAACACGCTTTCGCCTCTTTCCGCAATCGCCGTTCGACCGCGACGGGCTCGCCCCCGAGACCATCGAGGTCTCAGCGCCCGCGGGCTCGATCGGCCCCGGCCCCGCCGACGCGCGGATGTATCTCGTCTCGCCGATCGGCAAGCAGTTTCACTATGGCCTGAACGCCGGCCCCTACGGAACGCCGTGGCTCTATCTGGCGCCCTGGCGGGGGCCAATCGATCCGCCGGTCAGGCCGGGGCCTGCAGGCCACTTCGATCATCTCGCGCCTTGGACGGAGGAGTTCGAGGCGGCCCATCTCTTCGGCTCGGTCAGCGCGGTGCTGGATATTTGGGAGGATTACTTCGGGGCGCCGATCTTCTGGCATTTCGAGCGCGATGCGGGCCGGCTCGAACTGTGCCTGCTGCCATGGTGGGAAAATGCCCAGCTCGGCTACGGCTATCTTGAAGTGGGGAGCGACTGGAGCACCGGCGCACGTGAGCCCTTTTCCCTTCTGTTCGAAGTGGTCGCCCACGAGGTCGGCCACGGCATCATCTACTCGCAGATCGGGCTGCCCGATCTCGGACACGACAGCGGCGAGTATTTCGCCTTCCATGAATCGGCGGCCGACTGGGTGGCGATGATCGCCTCGGTCAACTTCGACACCGTCGTCGACGAGCTCCTGACGACGACCAGCGGCAATCTCTACACCTACAACCATTTCAATCGCTTCGCCGTCACCTCGCGAACCAGGCAGATTCGCCTTGCGAGCAATTCGCTCAAGATGAGCGATTTCGCCGCCGGTTGGGATGACGAGCATCTCCTCTCGCAGGTATTGACCGGCTGCATTTTCGATATTTTCGTCGATCTCTTCCACGACCTTCTCCACGATAGCGGTCGGGTGGCGCGGGGCGCCGACGAACTCTTCGATATCGCCGACCGGACGCCGCAACACATCGACAAGGTCCAGGGCGAATTCGATCGCCTCTTCGCCCTGTCGCCGGAGGTCTTCTATGAGGCTTTTGCTGCGGCGCGCGACGCCACAGCGCAGCTCCTCGTTGCAACTTGGCGCCGACTGTCGCCGGACGATCTGAGCTTTGCCGGCGTTGGGGAGTCGATGCTTGCCGCCGACCGGCAGATCACCGGCGGGCGCATACAGCATGCCATCCGGTCGAACTTGCGCTGGCGCGAGATCGGGCTTGTCGCCGCCGGGCCGATGCTGGCGCCGCCCGGACCCAAGAGCCACAGCCATTCCTCGCGCACGCACGTGCCGGAGGACCGGCACATTCTGCCCCGCATGAGCTATCACGAGCGCTACCTCGTCGCATGCCAGCATTGCCGGCGCGGACAGACGACAAATCGCTCACCACGTGCACTATTCGGATGAACTGCCAATGAGGGAGTCGGGCGGATGTCGCAAGAGACGTTGCTTAGTCAATCCATGATCTGGTTGTACGGACGCGTCATGGCCGATTTGACCTTGAACAAATCGGCGGCCGCGGGCGGTCCCTATTATGCCCCGAAAGACGATGCGGACGCCGACGCGACGGACACGCCGCTGCGCGGCGGAAAAGCCAACGATTTTCTCTACAAGCAGATCATCCAGAAGG
>JAFAME010000196.1 GCA_019233695.1 Methylobacteriaceae bacterium | reverse complement strand
TGGAAGCGGGCGTGCCGATGGCTGACGACATCTTTCTCGGCCTCGACCTCGGCACGAGCGGCTGCAAGCTGATCGCCTTCGATGCTCACGGCAACGAGCGCGCCGCGGCAAGGCGCAGCTATCCCTCGCTTCGCCCGGAGCCGGGCTTCGTCGAGCTCGATCCGGATGCGGTCTGGGCGGCGGCGGTGGCCTGCTTTGCCGATCTCGGCGCTGCCGAGCTGCCGGGCACGGTCCGCACCCTGGCGATTTCCGCCCAGGGCGAGGCAGTCATGCCGGTCGACAGCCACGGCAACGTCCTTGCCAAGAGCCCTGTCAGCGCCGACATGCGCGGCGGTCCGCATGCAACCCACCTCGAACGGGAGCTCGGCGCCGAGCGGATCTATGCTTTAACCGGGCAGCCGGTTTCGCCTCTCCCATCCTTGCCGAAGCTGATGTGGTGGCGGGAGCACCGTCCCGACCTCGTCGCCCGCACCTCGAGATTTCTTTGCTACGGCGAGCTGGCACTGCTGCGGCTCGGCCTGCCGCCGATCATTGATGAGGGAATGGCGGCGCGTACGATGGCCTACGACGTTGGCGCGCGGGGATGGTCGGGCGAAATCCTGGCGGCGGCCGCCATCCCGACCGATCTTATGCCGCAGGTTCGGCCGAGCGGGTTGATTGTCGGTTCGATATCCAACGAGGTCGCGAGCGAGCTGCGGCTGCCGCACGGCGTATTGGTCGTGCTTGGCGGCCACGATCAGCCGATGGGGGCGCTCGGCGCCGGCGTCATCGCGCCTGGGGCCGGGCTCTATGCGATCGGCACCACGGAGTCCCTCGTGGCGATCACTGCCACGCGCAGCGAAGATCTCGGCCGCCACAACATTGCCTGCTACCCGCATGCCGTGGCGGGCCGATTTGTGGCGCTCGCCGGCAGCCAGAGCGGCGGTCGCGTGCTTGCCTGGTGGCGCGACATCGTTCGATCGGGCGAGGCCGATGCACTGGCCTCGGTCGAGCAGCTCCTCGCCGATCTGGCGGATGCTCCGCCCGCCGGGCCGCTCCTGGTGGCGCATCTCGCCGGCAGCGGTTCGGTGCTCAACGATCCCGCGAGCATCGGGGCGTTTTTCGGTCTGGGGTTTGAAACGGACGCCGCGGACCTGCTGCGCAGCGTGCTCGAAGGCATCACGCTCGAACAGGCGCTGAGCCTCGAAGCGCTGCGGTCTGCCGGCCTGCCCATCGCATCCCTGCGTACCATCGGCGGGGGCGCGCGTTCGCCGCTGTGGCTGCAGATGAAGGCTGATATTCTCGGCGTCGAGATCGAGCATGTGGCGGTGGAGGATGCGCCCTGTCTCGGTTGCGCGATCCTCGGCGCCTGCGCAGTCAATCGCTACCCATCCCCAGACGCAGCCGTGGGCGCGATGGTCAGAACGGTGCGGACATTCCGCCCGCGGGGGCGGCGCCACGACCTCCACAAGGCGCGGCGCGAGCTCTACCGCGACCTCTACGAAGCCTTGCGGCCATTCGCACCGCGGTTTCGCGCGCTTGCGGAAGCCGCCGCCATGGCCGAGGAGGGCGGCGGCCCGCAGTGACCAGTCCCGATAACGCAGCGGCTATGCGGGGTCCCGGCAGTGACGATCGTCCGGCCGCGATGAGACGGACACTCTCCAGAGACCTTGTGTTGTGAAGCGCGAACTATGAAACGGGCCGAAGCCGTCGGCGCAATGCGATCGTCGCCTTCTCATCCACCTCGCCATTCGGATCGAGCACGACGCCATAGACCGCGCCGGCCCGTTCGGCACTGATGCGGAACTCCTTGACATCCTCGGTGACGCGCTCCGGTTCGCGATCAAGCGGATCGCCGTATCCGCCGCCGCCGCAGCATCTTGCCACCAATGTCTCGCCCGGGTGCAGAACAACGCCGCCGCAGGGCTCGACAGGCGTCAGGCTCCCGTCGCGATTGCGCTTGAACTGAGCGGAGCGGCCCCCTTCCAGCCCGCCTCGCACGCCGAGCGGCGCGTTGACGGTGCCGTCGCTGGCAAACCAGGCCTCCATGGGGTCCCCGGTCGGTCCGTACTCGCAGATGCCCGCCGGCGCGCCGCAGAACCGGCCCGCGCCTTCGCTGTCGGTCTCGATGCCGCGCCTCACCACGCGCAGCGGGTAGCGCAGCTCGTCGAGCTCGACGCTGTCGAGATAACAGAGGCCGAGGTCCCCGATATGGACCGTTGTCAGCCACGCGTCTGCGCTTGGCGCGCCGGCGCCCCCCGTATGCATGAGGAACAGCGAGTTGATGAACGGCCGGTTGTCATAGCGGGGATCGCGTCCCGAAATGACGGCCATCGAGGCCGGGACGATCGTCCCGGCCTCGGCCAGTCCGAAGCCTTCCGCCAGGCCTGCAATCGCGCACTGCGTGGCGTTGCCGATCTTCGATGCGAGGTTTGTGGTCGACAGCGAGCACGATGCCGGGTGCCGCGCTCCCCCGACGCAGCAATTCTCGCGCAGCCGAATGGCGATGCATCTGTAGCTGCCGGCATTGCGAGGCACCGTTTCCCCGATCGAGGAAAAGATTCCGATCATGACGGCCGCCGAGGCGTTGGCCTCGCTGACGTTCATCCCGTTGGGCAGGCAATCGGGATTGTCGCGCAGATCGACTTCGATGCGGCCGGCATCGCCATCCACTTCTACGGTCACGTTGATCGGCACGCCTTCGGTGGGCGTACCGGGGAAGGGATCATGGACGCTCGATGCCGTGGTCCGGCCACTCGGCAACTTTCGCAGGGCAGCCCGCATGCGCCGCTCCGAATAGTCGAACCAGTCGGCCGCATGCTGTTCGAGCGCGTCCCAGCCGATTTCATTGCCGAGCGCCAGCAGCAGGCGTTCCCCGATCCGGGCTGCGCCGATCAGGGCCTGATAGTCGCCCCACCATTGATCTGGCACGCGTATGCGCAGACGGCACATGCGAACGATGTCGTCGATGTCGCGATAGTCGCGCTGAACCTGCACGCCCGGGAAAATCAGCGCCCCTTCCTCGTAAACGTCGCGCGCCGCGCTGAAATACGAGGTCGGCCGCGAATTTCCGATGTCGGCCTGGTGGGCCTTGGCGAAGACCGTGAACCGGTGAACGCCCGCGTCATCGATGACGGGCACCATGATCGCGTGGTCCGCTGCATGGGAATTGCCGTGATACGGGGAGTTGTGCAGGAAGGCGTCGCCGGGCCGCGGGTTCGGATGCCAGCGTTGCAGCCATTCCGACATGATGTCTGGCCCGACGAGCACGTGCGAGGGCAGGCTCTCGGCCTCGCTCAGCAGCTCGTGGCGTGCGGTGAGGATACAGCAGGAGAGATCGCGCGCCGTATTGATGAGCCCCGATCGGCCGGTGCGGTGGAGGGTGTGCGCCATCTGGCGGGCGATGCTTTCAAGCCGATTGGCCAGGATCGCCAGACGCGAGGGGTCGGCAACTGCATCGGCGGACGAATCCTGCATCATGAGCTTGCGGCTCCGACCGGTTCGACCTTCAGTGTGCCGCTGCCGAGACGGATCGCGCGCGAGCGGGGCGGAACGACGATGGTCGTGACCGAGGACTCGATGATAGCCGGCCCCGCGATGGTCGTCCCTGGCGCAACTGAAGGAAACGGGTGCAGCGGCACCATCGTCCAACCCTCTCCGCCGAGGTAAATCCTCCGCCGGCCACCGGCGGGGTGCGAGCGTCGCCCTGCCAAACCTCTTGGCGCGACTTCGGGCGCGCGACAACTCGCCCGAGCGCGCCATGCGATCATCTCGATGGGCGAGGCACGGTCGCAGACCGCATAGAGCTTCTGATGCATGTCATGAAAATCGCCGACGATCCGCGCAAGATCGGCAGAAGAGCGGAGGTCGCAACCCGCGAGCGGCACTTCGATCTCCCACGTCTGCTGCGGATAGCGGGCCTCGACCCAATAGTCGATCTCCACAGCCTGTGGGCCTGCATTGGCGGTGAATTTGGCGATCTGCGCGGAAAGGGCGGCAAGCGCCGCCTGAATCGTTGAAATATCGGGCACGTCGCTGCGAGCATATTGCACCCGGCCCGCAACGAATACGAGGTCGGAGAGCAGCGCGCCGGCTGCGCTCAGCGCTGCACCGGTTTGCGGGAACAAGGTCGCCGGGCACCCGAGCCGGCGCGCGATGTGGACGCTGTTGAAGCCTGCCGCGCCTCCCCCGGCAACGAGAACGGCCGCGGCGGGATCGATCCCCTGCTGAACCGTGATTTCCTCGATGGCAGAGACCATGTTCTGCGTTAGGACATCGATCACGGCGAGCGCGGCGTCCTCGATGCTCAAGCGCAGCGGCCGCGCGATCTCCATTTCGATGCAGCGCCGTGCCGCCGCCGCATTGAGCCGCATCCGGCCGCCCAGGAATGAGTCCGGATCAAGGTAGCCGAGGGCGAGGGCACAGTCGGTGACGGTCGACGACGCGCCGCCACGCCCATAGCAGGCAGGGCCGGGCTCGGCTCCGGCGCTCTTGGGCCCGACATGCAAAAGGCCGCCCTCGTCAACCCATGCGATCGATCCGCCGCCGGCGCCGATGCTGCGGACGTCGACTGAGGGAAAGCCGGTCATGTGCCCGGTGAACCGCCCCCCAAGCCACGTCTCGCTCGTCCAGGGGAGGCGACCATTGCGTACGAGGCTCAGGTCATAGCTGGTGCCGCCGGTGTCGGCGACGATCGCATCCGCGCCGGAGGTATCGAGCCGCGCGACATGGCGACCGGCGACGGGCGCGACGCTCGGGCCGGAATTGACCATGTGGATCGGCGCCTCGGCGGCCGCGCTTGCCTCGATGAAGCCACCCTGGCTCGTCACGACGAACAGGCGGCCGGCAAAGCCGAGAGCTCGCAGGTGGGCGTCGAGGTTAGCGAGATAGCCGCTCATCAGCGGCTTCAAGGACGCGTCGATCGCGGCGGCCGAAGCGCGGCGGTATTCGCGCACGATCGGATTGAGCCGATGGGACAGCGTGAAGGGAATGCCCTTGAGCTTTGCCGCCAGCCGCTCGCCCACGCGGATCTCATGGGCGGGGTTCACGACCGACCAGAGCAGGCAGACGGCCACCGCCTCGACCTCGCGTTCGGCGAGCCGATCGATGATCCCGTCGAGCTCTTCCTCGTCGAGCCGCCGGACGATCTCGCCTGACGCGCCCATCCGCTCCGGCACTTCGAAGGTCAGCGCGCGAGGTACATAGGGTGGGGGGAAGGACTGCGTATTGTCGTAGGGGTTCAGCCTCCCGCCCTCGCGCAGGAGGAGGATGTCGCGATGACCCTCCGTGGTCAGAAAGGCGGTCTTGGCGGCACCTCCGGTGAGAAGCGCGTTCGTGCCCCGCGTCGTCGCATGAGCAACGGTCTCGACGTGGGCGAGGAAAGAAGCCACAGAAGCGCCGTGTGCCCGCGCTGCGAGCTCCAGCGCTGCAACGATCCCGATGAGAGGGTCGGCCGGTGTCGATTCGCTCTTGAAGAGCTGAAAACCATTTTGGCCGCTGACCACGAGGTCGGTGAATGTCCCGCCCACGTCGCAAGCAATCCTGACCCGTTGTCCGTGCCGGGAAGCTGATCCGTTCGAACCACTCTCCGCCATGTAACAGGCCCCTTGTTTGCGGCTTCAACGCCACGGCCCAGACCTCAGGTCAAGTACCGGCGTGCTATGCCTCCCGCCCGCAGATTCTCATCCCGAAAGCGCGAAGCGCGATCCGGGAACCGGAGACAGGCTTCTGAAAAGGTGCATATTCCGGATGCCGGCTCGGCGCACCTCTGCGCGGTGCTTCGGCCGGGATGACACTGCAGCTAATCGCCCGATTTCCTATTGGAATTTGAACGATCGCCACGATGAGGGTACGATGCCGGACATGCTGGCTTCTCCGGATCGCGACTCGAAAGGACTGGCCGTGCGCTGGCGTACCGCGTCCGTCACGCTGCTGAGGGCCGCGCGGATCTCGTCATCAGGCTGCTGCGAGGAGATCGGCAGGGACGGCGATGCGGCCGGGTTTCGTCGAGCGGCAACCAATAGCGGTGCACTCTCCGCGACGGTCACGGCACGCGCCGGATCCGGCGTGCGACCCGCGACCGCCTGGGCCATGGCGGCGCCGGCCAGGCGGCGCAGTGCGGCAAGCAGGCTCGCCGCCTCGCGCAGATGCAGAGGAATTTCCTCGGCGGAGACTAGGGGCGGCACAGCGCACTGACCCGCGCGCGGAAAGCCTTGGAATAGGCTCTGAAAGCCCCAGTTTGTTACTCGCAGCCAGTAGATCGTGATTCAGGAAAAATCCCCGAAGATCAGTCTGCTGGTGCCTTGCCGCGGGTGCCAGAGATGCTCCTTCCGCACGAATAGGTCATTATCCGGCACGTACGCCACCAACGCGCATATTCCATTAACGTTGTAGAACCAAGTCGCGAGTTCACATTTCCCGGTGGAGCGATCGGACGTGATGCTGAGATCGGATGCGCTCACCACGTCCAGGCCGCTTGGCGAGGCGATTGCGCCGAGCCGGATGTAGAGGTCGGGATGGCTGCGCCCCGCGCGGATGGCGTTGGCGAACCCGGTGAGGTCGATGTAGACCGGCGCCAGACTAGTGGCCGTCTTGACTACGCACCCAAACGCTTTGACGAAATATAAGTGGACGCGCAGCATCCACCTCGCGGTGTCGTACCGGAACATGCTGTTGGCCCGGAGGACGTCTGCGGGTTTCAGCCTCGGCCGACGGTCGCGGAGCGCCTGGGACAGATTTTCCCAGGCGGTATCGTACCGTTGCGTGCGCGTGCTATTGCAGTGCGCGCACATGGATCTCGGCCATTTCAACCGATCGGACTTGAGGCTCCCGACGACCCTGTTCTTGTTGTTCGCGTCATTCAGGAATAGCGGTCGGACCTGCGTCACGGTTCCGAACTCGCCCTTCAGGTCGGACTTCTTCGCCTTGTGCTCGCCGCTGTCTGCTGGGCCGCCGCAAATCCAACATGGATCGGCCATCTGAGTCGCCTTCATCGCGAGTTCCCTCACGGAGCGGATGCGCAGCGTGGGCTCGCAAGACTGAACAGGCGGCCTGAGTCGGCCGCCCAGCGAGACCGCTTGGTTCGGCGATGTCTTCGATGAAATGTTCGGGCCGTGCCGAGGAACTGAGAGGACAATCGCAATGACCGTGCCGTTGCGCGCCGCCTTGTATCTGCCTGTCTCGACGGCGCGGCAGGCCGAGCACGATGTCTCGATTCCCGATCAGAAGCGGCTGGGCGAGGCTTTCCGCCATCGCCTGGCGATGCGTTCTGTCCCACGACGCCGCCGGCGGAACATTCCGGTTTGACGCTTGCAGAAAGCGCCGAAACAATTCGCTTGATCTGTGCTGCAGCCCGTCCAACCGGAATTGCGGCCCAAAATAGCGCCTTGCTGTTCACTCTTGCACTCGCTCGGGAAGATCAACCCCATCGTTGCGTCGCCTGTCTGCATCGGTGCAGGTAACGGTGCGACCTCCTCCACAGGTCGGGTGTCTGCGCCGCACTGGTTCGTGCCCCCGGCCAAATCGATCACTCTGAAAACCGTCGTTGAGGCGAAGGGACGGTTCGGGCGGCTTGTCGGTTGTGGGCGCGAGTCGAACCGGCCTCCGCGCTATGATTGACAAGCTGACGCATGGTATGATCGACTGCGCACGAAGGATTATATTACAGGCCGTAATCATTGTGTGGGGGACGAGTCTCGGCCGTTTACCCAAAGAGCCCGCAAGAGCCGAAGCAACATCGCGCCGTCGAACGCTCACTCCGCGAGAGCCAGGGATCGAACAATGCAAAAATTGGGAGGAAAAGATGGTACTGAGTGGCATGAGCCCTTTGGGGTGACGCCAATTTCTATGTGGTTGTTGCGCCACCTTCGCAAGCGCAGGGCTGCGGGTCGGATTTGCCGCTGCTGCAACTGATCCGGTCGTGGTGCCAGTGGAAAGCGCGCCTTTCCATTGCCAGGTACTCGAAAACGAATATGTGAGATTTCTCAATGTATTCATTCCACCCGGCAAGGTCGGCGCCTACCATCGCCACTCCATCGATTTTGCGTATTTGATCGTCGAGGCGACAGATCGCCTCGAGGTCACGGTCTTGGACAAGCCGATGGGGCTGATCGCGTTGCAGACGGGGCAAGTGCTGTTCAATGGATACAGTAAGGCTCCGCTTATTCATCAGGTTGCCAACGCGGGGCAAACTCCGTTCCATGTGATGGGCATAGAGATTATCGATTCGCAGCCGGGACGCTTTTCTTCTTCGACGAGAGCAAATATGCCGGCCTACACTTTGGTTCTGGACAACGATCGCGTGCGCGGCTGGCGACTGAAACTTCAGCCCGGCGAGGCCGTCGCCCTATTACACAGACTGCGCCTGGGGTCCTGATCGTAGTGCAGGGTGGAGATATCTTGCAAAGCGCGCCGGACAAGCCCGACCACGAGCTGAACTTCAATCGCAGCGACTTCGTATGGCAAGCGCCCGGAACAACAAAGGCCGTCCGAAACGTTGGAACCTCGCCAGTCGAATGGGTTAAATTCGAGTTGAAATGACCGACGAGCGCAGCGAAGGCACGAGCTTTTTGGATAGTGCGTCGCCTTGGCAATGATTGTACCAGCCATCGGATTTTGATCGACTAGGTCACCGACTCATAAATCGCATCCAGATTCGAGCGCAGGCAAGTTTGACGAGGGCAAGGTAGTTTGAAGCGTGCTTTTCGAAACGGGTCGCGATGGCTCGGTAGTGTTTGAGCTTGTTGAAGAAGCGTTCAATCAGGTTTC
>JAFAME010000444.1 GCA_019233695.1 Methylobacteriaceae bacterium | reverse complement strand
CACTCGGTCTCTATCGCCTCGTATGGCATCCGCCGCTGGTCCGGCTCGCGCTGTTCGCCTGCATCTTTTCCGGCCTAGTCCTGTCCACCGCACCCTGAGGAGACACCCATGAAAAAGCTCGCCCGCGTTATCTTGACCTTCGCCATTGTCGCCGCCGGCTGCTTCGGCGGGTATGAGCTGTGGAACTACTACATGCTATCACCCTGGACTCGCGACGCCCGTGTGCAGGCCGACGTTGTTGATATTGCCCCCGACATATCCGGCTTTGTCAGCGAGTTGCGGGTCAAGGACAATCAGTTCGTCCACAAGGGTGACGTGCTCTTTATTCTGGACCGAGAGCGGTATGCGCGCGGGCTCGCCACCGCCCAAGCGGCAGTCGCCGCCCGCAAGGCGACCATGGAGGACGCCGAACAGCGCGCGGGACGGATGGCGCGACTAACGAACCTCTCCGTGTCCGACGAGGCGCGCCAAAGCGCCGTTCTAAACGCCAAGGCCGCCGAGGCGGCCTATCAGGAGGCGCTCGCCGACCTTTCGACGGCGCAACTCAATCTCGATCGCACGACCATTTACGCGCCTGTCAACGGATACGTCACCAACCTGACAGTCGACGTCGGTCAGTACGCCACGGTCGGTGCCAGGGTCTTGGCCCTGATCGACAGCGACTCTTACAGGGTCACCGGATATTTCGAGGAGACCAAGATCCCCTCCGTGCCGCCCGGGAAACAGGTCGAGATCTACCTGATGAGTGGCGGGGCGCCTTTGCGCGGCCATGTCGTCAGCATTAGCCGCGGCGTTACCGACCGGGATAATCCTAGCGGTCCTGATCTGCTCGCCAATGCCACGCCGACATTCGAATGGGTTCGGCTAGCCCAGCGCATTCCGGTGCGCATTGACATCGACAATGTCCCTGAGGGGATCTTCATCAGCTCCGGAATGACCGCGACGGTCGTGGTCCAGTCACCGCCGCGGCAGTGGGCGACGTGGAGCGCGCTGCGACTGGCGTCCCAGTAAAGGCACAGACAACTCAGCGATGGATGGGTGACGGGATGCGAACGATCTTCGACAACGCTGCTGGCGATCCGCTCATAGCGCTCCTAGCCTTGTTGGCGGCAGGGGTGGGTCTCTCGCACCTTCTGTTCAGGAGTCGACCGCTTGGTCGCGCCGTCGTGCGAGTTGTGTGCCTGGCCCTCCTGACCGTCGTCTTGAACCGCGCCGGGATCGTTCCCTACCAGCCGCTCCAACCGACTGGGGCGCCAGTCCGCGATGTCGTGCACGCGGTATTGAAGATCGCATGGTGGCTGTGGGCGGCGTGGTTCGTGGTCGGGTTTCTGCGCGTCCTATTTCGGGTCGAAAGCCGACCGCATGAAGGAAGGCTGTTGCACGACCTGCTGGCCGGCGTGATCTACCTGACAGCGCTGCTCGCCATCGTCCGGTATGTATTCGACCAGCCAATCGAAGGGATGCTGGCGACCTCAGGCGTAATCGCCATCATCTTGGGACTCGCGCTGCAAAGTACGCTGGGCGACGTTTTCTCCGGCATCGTCTTGAGCTTCAGCCGACCTTACCGTCCGGGCGACTGGGTCAACATCGAGGGCGCCACGGAAGGGCAAGTCATCGAGATGAATTGGCGGGCGACGCTTATCCTCACCGGGCGGCGCGACCTCGCGATAGTCCCGAACAGCAGCATCGCCAAGGCAAAGATCGTCAATGTCAGCTCGCCCTCCGGCGTGCATGGCGTCTCCGTCACCATCGAGACCGAAAGCGATACACCGCCCGCGCGATGCATCGAGCTGCTGCAGCGGGCTGCTCTCAATTGCCGCGCCATCCTACACACCGCGGAGCCGGTCATCAGCGTCAAGTCGATCAAGCGCACCGGCACGGCGTATGAGGTCACCTTCTTCATTGAGGAGCTCGCCGCTGCGACGGGTGCGCAAAACGAGATGCTCGATCTGATCTATCGTCACCTCGCTTCCGCCGGGATCGATATAGCGATGGCTTCGGATGAAAATCGTCGGCCAGCCGACCCGCATGCATCGGCCTCGCGGACGAGGTCGGAACGTGTGCTCGATCTGGTCGACATCCTCCAGCCGTTGACCGCACACGAGCGATCAGCGATCGCGGCAAAACTGCGCTCGCGACTGCACGATCCCGGCGACAGCTTGGTTCAACCCGGCACCGTCGTGCGGTCCCTGTTCATCGTCGCTGAGGGCGTCCTTGCGGTGGCGCGTGAGGACGGCGACGCTGGCTCAGAGATTCTTCGCCTCGGGCCGGGTGACTACTTTGGTGTGATCGGCGTGCTGGCCGGCGCACCGAGTGCGGTCAGGATTTCCGCACTCACGCCCGCTACCGTCTATGAGCTCACTAACGAAGAACTCGGGCCCGTTCTCGAAGCCAGTCCGGAAGCGTCCCGGAAACTCAGCCGTTCACTCGCGCGATGGCAAGCTGCCGGCAAGATCAGCAGCGATGCCGCGCCGGCCGCGGAGGCAACATCGACGAACCAAATCGGGACCTGGTTCGACAGACACTTTCATCGGCACGGCCTCGCCGCGCCTTGATGACGCTTCGCGCCCGGCGCTGTCACACTCCGCGTGCGAGTGAGGTTTGCAAAGCCGCGGCATCGCAGCACTCCGGCGGAAGCAGAAACGCCGCATTACCCGGATGAGGCCTCGACCTAAGGGCACGGCCGATGGGTTTTTGTATGAGATACACCCTCTTGTCGAGGATCCATCGGGCGGGGGGATGGCGTACCCGATGGGTGAAGCGAAAGGCGAGGTGCTAGGCTCGATTTCAACCCCCAGTGATGTTGCAATTTTTCGCGGCTCCGCGATTTGCTCGCGCGCTGAGCTGCTGGCGTACCGCGAGTTCGGACTTATACGCGACGCTGACCGACGCGCGGCCCATAGGCTGACGGATGCGGGCAGCGGCAAAAACGCTATCGGCTGCCGGGTTGGTGCGGCTATCGGTGTTCGGTCTTGAAGACCGCCAGCGCTGGCAATGACGGGCGCTGAGGCCAGATGCGGCCACAGAACCACGGTCGAGGCGCCCCGATGCAGCAAAGCGACGCGTTTCGGCGCGTAGGTGCCGCCAACCGCGGATCTTCGAACCGCCTCTTTGCCCGCGCCGAACCCGATTTCCCTTGCCTTATGCCGGTGAGACGTGCGACCGTGAAGCAGTAGTTGCGCGGTCTGGCGAATGTCGACTGTCGACTGGGGGAGACCTCGTTGGCCTGAGGGATCGGCCCGTTTTCGGTGCTCTGGCCCTCGCGCTGGCGGTGGGGCCTGGCGGCGCCCGCAGGGGAACCGCAATGCGAAAAGCGCCCGACACGATCGAGGGGCGATGCACGCCTTCGCACTGTGCCGTCGAACAAGGGACGGATAACGACTATTTTCTCCGTCTGGCGGGTAAGCCGGCGGGCTACTTAAGAAACCAGCTGGTCGCATCGCAGGGCGCCGCCGTTACGCCTCGCCCCGATGAATTACCTCCTCGAATATCAGACGGAAGCCTATCTGCAGAAGATCGCCGATTACTTTTCAGCCTTGCGATCCCTATTACTTCGCGGAGACGCGGAGCTGGCCGATCTTCCTCCTCTCTCTGGTTGGCGTTATTGCGTCGATCAATGCGAGCTTTGCCTTCGAAACGCCATCTCTTGCTATGGCGCGGACTGCGACAACGTCGCAATTTAGCAGGATTACACTACTGACCGAAGTCAACAAGACAACGCCTGATGCATTCAGTTCAATCTGCTTCGCGCAAACCTCTGCCTCCTGCGATTGCGCGCGAACGTGCTCAGGAGCATCCGAGGATGCCGAGCCCTAACCCGGGAGATGAGCCATGGCGCAGACCGTTGCAGAACAATTCGCCGGAACTCTTGCTGCAACAGGGGTCAAGCGCATCTACGGAATTGTGGGTGATAGCCTCAATGGGCTGACTGATGCCATTCGCCGGCAAGGAAAGATCGATTGGATCCACGTCCGGCATGAGGAGGTCGCCGCCTTTGCGGCCGGCGCCGAAGCGCATCTGACGGGCGAACTCGCGGTCTGCGCCGGAAGCTGCGGGCCGGGCAATCTGCATCTCGTGAACGGTCTGTTCGATTGCCATCGCTCGCGCGTGCCGGTGCTCGCGATCGCTGCGCATATCCCTTCGGCGGAGATCGGCGCGTCGTATTTCCAGGAGACCCACCCCGAGATCCTGTTCAAGGAATGCAGCCATTATTGCGAGCTGGTGTCGGGCGCCAACCAGATGCCGCGGACGCTCGAGGTGGCAATTCGCGAGGCCGTCGGCAAACGAGGCGTGTCAGTGGTCGTCATCCCCGGCGATGTGGCGCTTATGCCGGCGGCGGACGCGCCCCTGCCGAAACTCGCCGGGCTCCTGCCACCACAGCCGGTGACGGTGCCCGGCGCCGCCGATCTCGAGCGCCTGGCGGCCATGCTGAACAACGGCGGGCGCGTGAGCATCCTCTGTGGCTCCGGTTGCGCCGGCGCCCATGACGAGTTGCTGGCCGTTGCCGAGCGGCTCAAGTCGCCCATCGTGCACGCACTGCGCGGCAAGGAGCACGTCGAATGGGACAATCCCTACGACGTCGGCATGACCGGGCTGATCGGCTTTTCCTCCGGCTACTACGCCATGCTCGATTGCGATTTCCTTTTGATGCTGGGGACGGATTTTCCCTATCGCCAGTTCTATCCGCAGGGGAGCGGCGTCAAGATCGCACAGGTGGACCTCCGCCCCGAACATCTCGGCCGCCGCACGGCCGTTGATCTCGGCCTTGTCGGTGATGTCCGTGAGACCCTGAAGGCTTTACTGCCGCGTCTCGATCAGAAGCCCAACGACGTCCATCTCAAGCAGGCCCAGCAGCACTACGCCAAAGCGCGCCAACAGCTCGACGACCTTGCTGTCGGCACGCCAGGCAAGCGACTTATCCATCCGCAGCAGATCGCCAAGGCGATCAGCAAGCATGCAGCCGAGGACGCGGTCTTCACCTGCGACGTCGGCCTGCCGACGGTGTGGGCCGCGCGGTATCTAGCGATGAACGGCAAGCGCCGGCTCCTCGGGTCGTTCTGGCACGGCTCCATGGCCAACGCGCTCGCTCAGGCGATCGGCGCCCAGGCCGCCTATCCTGGCCGGCAGGTTGTTTCACTGTCAGGCGACGGCGGCTTCACCATGCTGATGGGCGATTTCCTGAGCCTCGCGCAGCTCGAGCTGCCGGTGAAGGTCGTGGTGTTCGACAACAGCGCGCTCGGCTTCATCGAGCTCGAGCAGAAGTCGACCGGGTTTCTCGACTTCGGAACCGATTTCAAGAACCCGAACTTCGCGGCCATGTCAGAGGCAGCGGGCATCCGTGGCATCAGGCTCGAGGATCCGGCCGGTGTGGATGACGGCATCGCTGCCGCGCTCGCCCATGACGGGCCGGCCCTGATCGACGCGGTTGTCAACCGGACCGAGCTCGCCATGCCGCCGTCCATCACGGTCGAGATGGCCAAGGGCTTCACGCTCTACATGGTGAAGGCGATCATGAACGGTCGGACCGACGAACTCATCGACCTCGCCAAGACGAATCTCTGGCGCTGAGGAGATGCCCATGGAGCTGACGGCACTCCTCCTGTCGCGACTGCAGTTCGCATTCACAGTCTCGTTTCACATCATCTTTCCCTCGCTCACGATCGGATTGGCGGCTTGGTTGACCGTCCTTGAAGCATTACACTTGGCCACCGGGCGGCCAGCCTATCGCCGCGTCTTCGATTTCTGTCTGAAGATCTTCGGGGTGGCGTTCGGTCTCGGCGTCGTCTCGGGGATCGTGCTGGGCTTCGAGTTCGGCACCAACTGGAGCGAACTGTCGCGCATGTCCGGACCGATCCAGGGTCCGCTCCTCACCTACGAGACCTTCACAGCCTTCGCGCTCGAGGCGAGCTTCTTCGGCGTGCTTCTGTTCGGGCGGCAAAGGGTCGCGCCGTGGTTCTACCTGTTCTCGACCGCCATGGTCGCGCTCGGCACCACCCTCTCGGCATTCTGGATCATGGTCAACAACAGCTGGATGCAGGTCCCGGTCGGCTATGCCTTCGAGAATGGCATCTTCGTTCCGACCGATTGGGCCAAGATCATCTTCAGCCCAGTCGTCTGGGTGCGCTTTCCGCACATGCTGCTCGCCTCATATCTGACAGGCGCATTCTGCGTAGCAGCGACAGGAGCCTGGTACGTGCTGCGGGGCGAGGTTCACGCCGAGGCTCGCATTATGCTGCGCATGGGCCTCTATCTCGCTGCCGTGCTCGTGCCGGTGCAGATCTTTTTCGGCCATCTCACGGGCGACTACGTTCACGAGTACCAACCGGCCAAATTCGCCGCCATCGAAGGTCGCTGGCACGACGAGCAGCCCGCGAGCGAGGTCCTGTTCGCGCTTCCGGATGAGGCAACACAGAGCAACCGGTACGAGATCTCGGTGCCGCTCCTCGGCAGCCTGATTGGCAGCATGAGCTTTACCTCGAAGGAAGTCGGTTTGACTGACTTTCCCCCGCGGGATCGTCCGCCGGTCGCCATCCCATTCTTCGCGTTCCGCGTCATGGTCGGCTGCGGCATGGTCATGCTGCTGCTCGCGTGGGCTGGCACCTATCTGAGCATCAAGAATCGCATCGAGCAGAACCGGGCGCTGCTCTGGTGCACGTTCCTCAGCTTTCCCCTGCCTCATATCGCGATCTTGACCGGATGGTTCACGGCCGAGGTCGGACGGCAGCCCTGGACAGTCCATGGCGTGCTGCGGACAGCCGACGCGTTGACGCCGTCTCTCACGGCGCATGCCGCCTCGATCTCGCTCGTCGTCTTCTGCGCCGTTTACCTGTTCATCTTTGCCTTCGGCACCTTCTACATCCACCGCCTGCTGCGCACAGGTCCCGCCGGCGATCTTGGTCTGCCGCCGGTCGCGGCCATCCCCAACCGTCCGATGTCTGTCGTCGGCCGGCCGGCCGTGGCGGTGGCCAGCGCAGTTGCTTCGGGTGAATGAACGATGATCCTCTTCTGGGTAGCCGTTCTCGCGATCAGCACGTTGCTGTACGTGCTTCTCGACGGCTTCGATCTCGGCATTGGCATTCTCTTTGGCGCCGCCCGCGACGAAGCGAAGCGGGATGCGATGATGAACGCAGTAGCGCCAATCTGGGACGGCAACGAAACCTGGCTCGTCGCGACCGGTGTCACCCTTTGGGGAGCTTTTCCGGCGGTCTACGCGATCCTTCTACCGGCGTTTTACTTGCCCCTTCTCCTCATGCTCGCGGGGCTTATCCTGCGCGGCGTTGCCTTTGAATTCCGGCACAAGACGACCCGCATGCGCTGGATCTGGAACGCGAGCTTTGCCGGCGGTTCGCTGGTGGCCGCTTTCATGCAGGGGCTGATGGTCGGCGCCTTGGTCGAAGGCGTGCCGGTTTCCAACGGCCGTTATTCCGGCGGCGAGTTCGCTTGGCTCAGCCCCTTCGCGCTGCTTTGCGGTCTCGGCCTCTGCCTCGGGTATACGCTGCTCGGTGCCAGCTGGCTCGTCCGGAAATGCGAAGGCGAGGTGCGGGACAGCGCGTATCGCAACATTCCGTATCTCGCTGGCGGGCTGCTGGCGTTCCTCATCGTCGTGTTCGTTTATGCCCTGGCTCAAGATCTTCCGGTCATGAGCCGATGGCTCGAACGGCCGTACCTTTTCGTCTTCCCGCTTGCCGGTGCGCTTGGCGCCATCGCGCTCGCCATCAGTGTCCGAACCCGCCAGGACTCAGTGCCGTTCCCCCTCGTCGCGCTTATCTTCGCGACGGCATTCGGCACGCTCGCAATCTCGTTCTGGCCCTACATGATCCCGTTCTCGGTCACGATAGCCGAGGCCGCCGCGCCCCCTGCCAGCCTTGCCTTCATGTTCTGGGGCGCGGGCCTGTTCGTCTTCCCCCTGATGCTCGTCTACACCGCGATCAGTTTCCGCGTCTTCAGAGGCAAGGTCGAGACGACATCAAACCATTACTAGGGGAGGCAGATATGCGAATCGGGCTCTTTGTTCCCTGCTACATCGACGCGTTCTTCCCTGAAGTCGGCATCGCTACTCTCGAGCTGCTGGAGCGGCTCGGCCACGAGGTCGAATATCCGCGCGACCAGACCTGTTGCGGGCAGCCGATGGCGAACAGCGGGTTCAATGCCGACTGTGCCGCTACCGAGGCGCTCTTCGTGCGCAACTTCAGCGGCTTCGATTATGTGGTGGCACCGTCAGGGAGCTGCGTTCACCACGTCCGCGACAATTTCGATGCGATCGAGCAGACGCCCGAGGTCATAGAGGTGCGCACACGCACCTACGAAGTCGTCGAGTTTCTGCACGACGTGCTGAAGGTGGATGCGTTCCCCTGGGCGCGCTTTCCGCACCGCGTCGGCCTGCACAACAGTTGCGGCACGCTGCGGCGCCTCAAGCATGCAACGCCATCCGAGCTGCATGAGCCGTTCTTTTCGAAGCCGATGGCGCTGCTCTCGAAGGTGGGGGGCATCCAATTCGTCACGCCGTCCCGGCCAGATGAATGCTGCGGCTTTGGCGGCACCTTCTCGGTGTTCGAGGAGAGGGTCTCGGCAAAAATGGGCTCCGACAAGGTCAGCGACCACGCGCGCGCAGGCGCCGATTACATAGTCTCGGCGGACACTTCCTGCCTAATGCACCAGCAGGGCTGCGCCGAGCGGATCGGCGTGCCGATCAAGTTCATCCACATCGCCCAGATTCTGAATGGAGCCGAAGCATGAGCACCCCTCCGGGAATGCTACATCCCGAGCTCCTGGCCCGGGACGACCCCAATGCGATCGTGCGTGACGGCCGCCGCCTCGATCACGCCGAGGCGGCCTCGAAGCCATTGCGACCACGACCGGAAGCGCAACCACGGGGCGCGAAGGTCCACGGCAGCCGACCCATCAATCAGGCCGAGGCCGCCGAACGGTTCATCGCCGCACCCGAGCACGCAAAGATGCATGACGAGCGGCTGTGGGACCTGCGCCAAAAGCGCGACCGCGAGATGCATGGCCTCGCCGAGTGGGAGGAGCTGCGCTCGCTCGCCTCGGCGATCAAGGAGCACACGCTCACCCATCTCGACGAGTATCTCGAGCAATTCGAGACGAACGCGCTGGCGAACGGCATCCATGTCCACTGGGCACGCGACGCCGCCGAGCACAACCGGATCGTCCACGGCATCCTCAAGGACCATGGCGCCAAGTCGCTCATCAAGAGCAAGTCGATGCTCACCGAGGAGTGCGGCTTTCGCCCCTATATGGCGTCGGTCGGGATCGACGTGATCGAGACCGATCTGGGCGAGCGCATCCAGCAACTCGACAACGAGGATCCGAGCCATGTCGTCGTCCCGGCGGTGCATAAGCTCAGGACAGATGTCGCCGAGGTATTCGCCAAAACGATCGGCACTGATCCGGACAATGACGATGTGCATTATTTGGCGGAGGCGCAGCGGGAATCGAACCGGCCGCTAGTCCTCGCCGCCGACGCCGGCATGACCGGAGCCAATTTCGTTGTCGCGGAGACCGGTACCTTCGTCGTCTGCACCAATGAGGGTAACGCCGACCTTTCGGCCAACGTGCCCAAGCTGCACATAGCTTCGATCGGCATCGAGAAGATCATTCCGCGCCTCGAACACCTCGCTGTGTTGGTGCGCCTGCTGTCGCGCAGCGCCCTGGGCTCGCCGATTACCCAGTACACCTCGCATTTCCGCGGTCCGCGCGCGGGTGGCGAGATGCACGTCGTGCTGGTGGACAACGGCCGGTCCGAGCGCCTGGGCATGGCCGAGTTCTGGACGTCGCTCAAATGCATCCGCTGCGGTGCGTGCATGAACACCTGCCCGGTCTATCGCCGCAGCGGCGGTCTCAGCTACGGCGCGACCTATTCCGGGCCGATCGGCCTCATCATTGATCCGACCTTCAACGCGCGCAAGTACAGCAACCTGCCCTTCGCTTCGACGCTCAACGGCAGCTGCACCAATGTCTGCCCGGTCAAGATCAATATCCACGAGCAGATCTACGCCTGGCGCCGCGAGCTCGTGAACCGTCACGACGTTCCCTTTACGAAGAAGGCGGCGATGAAGGCAGCTGGCGAGCTGCTGTCGCGGCCGGCTGCCTATCGCGCCGCCATTGCCGCTACCGACGCGGCGCTCGCGCACTTGCCGCGTTTCGTCATCTACAACGGCCTCAACGCGTGGGGGAGGCATCGCGAAGTGCCCCATCCGCCCAAGGAGACATTCCACAGCTGGTACCGCCAGAACCGCGGAGGGAAGAAATGAGCAGCCGCGCAGAAATCTTCGCATCGATCCGAGCGAACTTGCCGCGCCTGGATCGACCGCTGCCTTCCGTTCCGCTGTTCGATGCCGATCCACCTGGCTCGATCGTCGCCCAGTTCAAGGAAAGCCTCGAGCGCATGGGTGGCCTGTGGCTGGACCAACCGGCCACCGGCGATCCGCTCGCGGCCGTCCAGGACAAAATCGCGAGCGCGAAAGTCGTGTGCTCCACAGTCTCCGAGATCAACGGAAATTGCGAGATGGCTCGGGTGGAGGCTCCGCAGGACCTGGCCGATGTCGATCTCGTCATAGTCCGCGCCGCCTTTGCGGTCGCCGAGACCGGCTCAGTGTTGCTGAGTGACACGGATCTCAAGGTGAACGCGGTCGCCTATTTGGCGCAGCATATGATCGTGCTGCTCGATCCGACCGACATTGTCGTCAATCTCCATCACGCTTATCGCCGGCCCGAACTCCACGACCGCCATTATGCCGCGTTTCACACTGGACCATCGGCCACTGCGGATATTGAGGGCGTGCTCATCCACGGCGCTCAAGGAGTGCGCTCGCTCTCCGTTCTGCTGCTGCCTCGATCCGTACCTCTCAGGAACTGATTGTCGCCATCATCGTTGACGCCCAGGCGCAGAAGCGGCACCTCGATGACCATGTCTGTCGCCTCCAAGCACCTCGCGCTGCTTGGCCCCTGCCGATGGAACCAGATCGCGCCAGGTCGCGCCTTTCGGGGAGCCGTTGGCGTGGTCATTCCGCTCGTTGTCGGCGCCGCAGCAGGCCGCGTCGAATACGGCGCTTATGCCGCATTGGGCGCGCTTCCCGCCGGATTCGTGACATTTCAGGGCGAAGCTCGGGGCCGTGTCGGGGCCGTTGTGATTGCCAGTGTCGGGATGGCCGTGTCGACCTTCGTCGGCGCGACCACGGCTGCAACAGCCCCGTGGGCACTGGTACCGGCCATCGCCCTTTGGGGCTATGTCGCCGGTCTATCGGTGGCGCTCGGTCAGCGATGGAGCGTCGCGATACTGCAATGGTCGGTCGCGCTGCTGATCTCTGTTGGGCTCCCGATGGAACATGCGGAGGCGCTCTTGCGCGCGTTGCTGGTCCTGGGCGGCGGCTTGTTTCAGGCGGGCCTTGTCGGAATATCGTGGGCCCTTCGCCCGGGTTTGCACGAGCGAGAGGCGCTTGCGGAATCCTATCGCGCGCTCGCCGCCTACGCCTCCGATTTGTCCGCCGGCAAATCGGGAGCTCCGCCGTCCGCTGCCTTTCCGGCTCGCATGGCGGTCGCCGATTCCAATCCACTATTGCCATCGGCGGTGCGGCTGGCCTTCTTGGATTTGCTCGAGGAGGCCGAACGCATACGGGCCTCGTTGGCCGCCCTTGCCGCCGGAAAGGGCAAGCCGGAACTAGGGATGTTCTTGCAAGATATCGCGGCGGCTCTCACGCTCATCGCCCACGCGCTAGTCACGGAGCGCGCACGGCGCCTCCCTCTCATAAGCGAGCTCAGGCGAAAGCTCGCCAATTGGTCCGTCGCCCCGGAAGAACCTTGGCGCTGGGCAGGAGAGGGATTGCTCGGACAATTGCGGGCTGTCGGTCATCTCTCGGCTCGCATCGAGTCAAGGTCGCCACAGAAGATTGCGGCGGAGGCAACATCGCACGAGCGGGTTGTCATGCCCGCCCACGCCGGTGCCCAATGGGTTCTCCTCACATTGCGCGCAAATCTCACCCATCGAAGCGAAGCCGGCCGACACGCGTTGCGGCTGGCCGCGATAGCGGCACTCGCCGAAGCGATCATACAGGCGACCGGCTTTTACCAAGGGCGCTGGGTGGCGCTCACTATCTTCATCATCTTGAAACCAGACTACGCGTCGACGCTGTATCGCGGCGTGCAGCGGGCCGTCGGTACGGCCATCGGAGCCGGACTGGGCGCCATGGCGGCGATGAATCTTCCAGGAGTGGCGAGCCAGACAGTCACGGCCGGCATGTGCGTCGCAGGCGCCTACGCGCTGTTCGATGCAAGCTATCTCCTATTCAGCGTGTTTCTAACTGCCTTCATCATGGTGCTGCTGAGTCTCCTCGGTAGCCCGGCGCTGCTGACTGCAGAGGCTCGCTTTCTCGACACCTTCATTGGAGCGGCGCTGGGGCTCGCTGCTTATCTCGCTTGGCCCACATGGGAAGGCATGACGGCGCATGAGAAGTTCGCCCAAATGCTCGATGCGCACCGCGATTATGCGGCCGGCTTGCTGCGTGTGCTGGCCCGTCTAGCCTCTATGGACGCGCTGCGGCTGCGGGCGCTGCAAACTTCGGCCCGCAGGGCGCGGAACGATGCCGAGGCAGCTACGGTCAGGCTTGGCAGCGAACCCGCACATCCTCCGCTGACGCCCGCGACAGCTGAGGCGATCATCGCCGCGGTGACCCGCCTTGCCCTCGCCGAGCTCGCGCTGCATGCATACGTCTTGGCACCCGGCGCGACGACGCAAACGAACGAGCCTGAGGCCACCGCGCAGGCCATTGGAGATCTGGCCGCGGCCCTTGAAACAGCGATGAGCCGTTTGGCGCTGGCACTCCGGCAACTCGCTCGGCCTCAGCGCATACCTGCCTTGCGCCCTATCCACGCCGAGCTACGTGCCGACCCAGCGCTCACCGACGCTGGAGTGGTCGACCTGACGGACCGCATGGTCGATGCCGTCGATACGATCGATGCCATTCTGCGTGACCGGTTGCCAACAGGACCCGATCACTGCGGCAATGGCGAAATCGTCCTCTAAAAGGGGTGGATGTCGAGGTAGTCTTCATTGTCCTCGATGCGTCATCGGTCGTGTGCGGGGGACGCCCGGTGCCTGGCGTAGCGCAAGCCGCGATCCACCAAGGACGCTATATGGAACGCCTGATCTCGCGAGATCTCAGCGGACGAGAACCAAAACCTCCATTCCGTTACTTTGGGTAACATGGCGGTGGTAGGCAAGAACGCCCGGATCTCTCTGTGAGTTTGTCCCAAGGCTCTCCGGCGCGGGTCCGTGCACTTTGCCGCCCCTTAATCTCCACCGCACAGATCCTTTTCTGGGCGTCAAGTCTCAATGCGGAGGTTCGCACATAGTGCTCGAGACCGGTTCATTACCGGCAAGTTGGCACAGCGGAGGCCGACTGCCGCCGCCGGCGATCGCCGACACCTGCCGGCCAAAGACCCGCAAGCCGCCGACTGGTCGGGCCGCGGCGAGAAGCCCGAGCGCGCGGCCGACCCGCCGGGCCGGTTACGATCCGGAGGGCGTCACGCTCTTCAGCTACGCGGTCGTGCAGGCGCTCGCCGAAGGCTACAAGCGGGCGGGAAAGCTCGACGGCCCGGCAATCGCCAAGGCGCTGCGCGCCGGCGGCCCGGTGGAAACCGTGCTCGGACCCGTGGAATTCAATAGACATTGCCCGGCATACGTATTTCCGATTAAACCGGCCTTAAGCGGCGTGTAGGTGGTGTAGGCGAGTTGTTGCGTACGATAGTAGTCATTAGGCTCCCCCATTCGCGAGATGGCGATGGCTCGGCATGACTGGTTCGGAGTTGTCCGGTGGTGAGCGCGCGATCCGCCACCTTGACTAGTCGTCCCGTACGGAGATGGCGCCTGGAGCGTGTTCGGCGAGTGACAGCGGCGGTTTCCTAGGAATAGACTATATTTATGCACTCTGTGTATCGAGAAAACACCTAGAGGGACAGCTGATGAATGAGCCGTCGTTAGTCCGCCGGCCATCGAGTCCATGCGGTCTAGTCGTGGCGGGCTAGAATCCATGAGGTCCTCGTCTATCCTGGAACGCTATGAAGTCCGATTCGGTATTCAAAAAGGCTTTTAACATTTTGCTCAGTCGGCTCGCCGACTCAGCCCGTGATATCGGCCTGGAACCGGAAGCGCGGTTGGCGGATAGACTCGGCGTGAGCAGGACGACGGTACGAAAAGTACTGGTAGAACTGGAGAGACGTGGCATCGTTGTTCGACGCGGCACTAAAATTCGTCTCCGCAAGAAACCCGCTCGCCGGGACTATTTTCCGAGCGAGGACACGGTGTCGACCTCAGACCGGGTCGAGCAGAAATTTCTGGAATGGATCCTTCGCGGCGACCGCAAGCCCAACCAGCAGATCAACGGTCTCGAGCTTGCACGCGAATTCAACGTTTCGACGATCGCGATCCGGGACTACCTCAACCGGTTCACGCGCTTCGGACTGGTCGAGCGACGACCGAATTCCGGCTGGATAATCCGCGGCTTCACCAAAGAATTCGCGCTCGAGCTGTTCGAGGTCCGCGAAATGTTCGAGCTGCGCTCGGCGCTCGCCTTCGCCCACCAGCATCCGAATGCACCGGCGTGGACGGCGCTGCGCCGGATGGCGCAGGAGCACCGGGAGCTGCTTGCCGAGATCAAAACCCGATATCACGACTTCTCCAGCCTCGATGAACGGTTCCACCGGCTGATCAACAATGCTTCCCGCAACCGCTTTATCGAGGACTTCCACGACGTGATCAGCCTCATCTTCCACTATCACTACCAATGGAACAAGGCAGACGAGCGTGAACGCAACGCCGTCGCTATCGCCGAGCACCTCGACTACATCAAGGCGCTGGAGACCCGCGATCCTCAGCGTATCGAAAAGGCGTGCGGCATCCACCTCGCCTCGGCGCGTGAGACTCTGTTGCGGTCGATCATTCAGACCTAGGCCGCGAGCAAGGCGGTCAGGCGCGGGCGATGAAGCCGGGATCACGCGGGACGCACCCAATCGAGGAACGCGGCTATTCGGTTCCTCGAGCTTGACGGTGTGGCTCTGAGCGATGTCGGCGAGCCGGTGGTCCAAAAAGGGGTTGCGGAACCGTTCGAGCGTGGTGACGACATAGCGCTCCGCTTCGTAGCCCATGCCGTACAGCGCAAAGCCAGGCAGGACCTCCTCCGCATAGATCGCTGCCAGGTGCGCGGCGATGGCCGGGTCGTCGAGGATCGCGCGAACACTCTCATCAGCGGCGCGGCCCTGCTTCTTCCATTGGTCGGCAAGCACGGTGTGGCCAAGATTGAGGATGTGTATCTTCAACCGTTCCGCCGGCTCCAGATCAACAACCATTCGCACCGCCGGATGGCGCGAAACGGTTCCGCAAAGCTGCCCCTGCGGATCGCCCACAATGCATATGGCTCTGCCACGGCGCCGACGGGCTCGATCGCCTCAGAAACGACCTGTCCACAAGGGTGTCAGCGAATATGACTGATTGGGCGAGCCAGGAACGGAACGCATCCGGCTGGCAGCTCGCAGCGGCTAGTTCGGAGATAATTCTGGTCAAACGCCCGCCGTTGCCAGACACGAGTTCAGTGGGGGGAAAAGGATAGGTTTGCGCCCTGGCGGAAGCGCGCGAGCAGAAAAGCGAGGAGCTTCGCGGCAAAACTCCGCGGCGCCCAGTGTGATGTAAAGTCGTAAGCGGAATCTTCGGCCAGACAGCCATAACCGCGGTCTCCGACATTGGAGACGGCGATCTCCGCCTCCTCCGCGAAAATGCGCACTACTGCAGGCCATTCGTAGTGCGCATCGAAGGCCCTATCGATGCTCGCGACCTCGATGGTTTCGTCGATCACACGGCCGGCCTCCATTCCCCCTGATGCGGACCGGGAACGGTAGGCCGTGCCTCAGGGCAGCAATCCGACAGGCACGCGCTTGCCCTGCCATTGTCTTGACGACCGCATCGGCCTGATCGGTTGCCCCGACTGACGGGCCTGATGCACGAAGATATCGACATGGGCCTGGAGAAAACGGCTGGTGCCGAAATTGGATAATTCGCTCATCCGACCTCGACCATCGCCTTCATCAGGCCTTTCTTCTCGCTTGTCCAGCGCGGCAGGTCGGCGACTACGCCGGTCAGGCGCGTGCGGTGGGTAAGCATGCGCGGCAGTGGCAGGCGGCCGCTTTCAATCGCTGCAACGACGGTTTCAAAATCGCCTCGCAACGCATTGCGGCTGCCGAACACCGTCATTTCACGCTTGTGAAACTCCGGATCCGAAAACGTCACGCTCTCGGTGACGATGCTGACCAGCGTCAACGACCCGCCATGGGCAACGTATGCGAAGGCGGCCTCCATCGAGGCGCGATTGCCGGTTGCGTCGAAGACGATCCCAAAACCCTCGCCGCCGGTCGCCACCAGAACCCGCTCTAGTGTGCGAGTTCCAGCCTCGATAGTCTTTGCGACGATGCCGGCCTGCGTGGCGAAAGCAAGCCTGTCCGAGTCGCGGTCTAGGATAGTCACGTCGCCGCCAGCCAAACTGGCGAACAGGGCGCTGCCGAGGCCGATCGGCCCCGCGCCGATCACCAGCGTGCGGGCTCCTGCTTTGAGACGCGAACGTGCCACCGCATGGGCACCGATCGCCAGGAACTCCACGCTCGCCGCCTCATCCAGCGTGAGCCTGCCGGCGGGATAGACATTCGTCTCCGGGACGCTGATCCGCTCGCACATGCCGCCGTCGCGATGAACGCCGAGCACGGCGATCCGCGTGCAGCAATTCGGCTTCCCGTTCCGGCAGGCGACGCAGCCACCGCAGGAAAGGTACGGATTGATGACGACGATCTGACCGCGATCGAAGGTGCTATCCGGCGGTGCCTCAAGCACTTCACCGGACAATTCATGGCCCATGATACGCGGATACTGCAGGTAGGGATGGCTCCCTTCATAGATGTGATAGTCGGTGCCGCAGATTCCGATGCGACGCACGCCAACGAGGATTTCTGCGACGCCTCGCTCGGGTTCGGGGCGCTCTTCGATAGTCAGCTCCCCTGGTGCTCTGCATACCACGGCTTGCATGAATCTTGTCCGCTATCGATTAGGGACCGTCCAGTCTTGAATGGGGAAGTCACGCGCCGGACTGGCGTCTTTTCTGCAGGTTGTCGAGGTAAACAACGAGCGCGATCAGAAGACCTTCGAGCACCATTTCCCAAAACGGATCGACACTGAGGAGGACGGCGGCATTGCTCATCGTAGTGAACAGGATCGCGCCGACGACAGCGCCGAGCACGGTGCCCCTGCCGCCGAAAAGACTCGCGCCACCGACGACGGCGGCGGCGATCGCCTGCAGCTCATAGGCATTGGCCATCGACGGCGATGCAATGCTCAGACGCGAAACGAGCAGCAGACCCCCGAGCGCGGCAAGGCCGGAGCTCATGACATAGGCGGTGAGCGTGATGCGGAAGGTGTTGATGCCCTGGCGGCGCGCCGCCTCGGCGTTCGAGCCCAGGGCATACATGTAGCGCCCGGTGCGCGTGTATCGGAGGAGATAGTGGAATACGATTGCAACGGCTAGCATCGTCCAGAATAGATTCGGTAGTGCCGCCGTCCCGCGGGCGAAATCCTTGACCTCTGGAGGAAGACCGCCGACGGTCATGCCGCCAGACAACAGAAGCGCTAATCCTCGATAGACCTGCAGCCCGGCCAGAGTGACGATGAAGGCTGGAATGCCGAGACGGCCGATCGCCACCGCGTTGATCAAGCCCACCGTAAGGCCGGCGAGCAGCGTGATGGCAGCGGCGGGGGCAAGCCCAAGACCATGCCCGCACATCTGGGCGAAGGCGACGCCGCAGAACGCGACCACCGATCCGACCGACAAATCTATACCGGCGATCACGATCGTGCACGTCACCCCGATCGCCACGATGCCCGCGATCGACGTCTGCCGCATCATGTTGCTGATGTTGTTCTGGGAGAGGAAATTGGGCGCGGTCAGCGACAGCGCGATCCAGAGCGCCACGGTGAACGCGACGACATAAGTCTCGATGGGCAGGCGGTTCAGCAAAGCTTTCATTGATCCGCGGCTTCCGCGAGCGAAGAACCGCGACCCCGAGCGGGTTCGGATAAGGAGTTCTTCCGTCATCGGAAATCCGCAATGAAAAAGGCCGGCCGGGAAGCTCGTCCCGGCTGGAGTAGGGGAGGAGCTCAGTTGCCGAGGAACGGCGTGAGTTTGCGCTTGTTGACGTCGAGCAGGCCGGCGAGCTTGGGATCATCCATGCTGGCCTTGGTGACCGTGCCGACACCGGTGTCGACGTTCTTGGGCAGGCGCACTCCGTGGGCGGCAGCATAGCCGTACCAGACGCCGCCAAAGCCCATCATGTAGGGATCCTGGATGATCAGGGCGTAAATCGAGCCGTCCTTGAGATGCTCGAGCTCGCCAGCATCGGAATCGAAGGCGACGAGACAGAACTTGGAACCTAGCTTCTGCTCGTTGATCGAGGCGCCGGCGCCGGTGCCCATTTGCGCGTTGTCGGCAAAGATGCCGACCAGGTCCGGATCCTTGGTCAGCATGTCGGCGGTAAAGTTCATGCCTTCTGCTTCTTCGTTGTTGGCAACCCGGTTCCCGACATTTGTGATGTCAGGGTAGGCCTTCATGCCTTCGACGAAGCCCTTGTCGCGCGAGTCGAGCGATTCATGGCCCGCCATGGCAGTGATGTAGCCGACCTTGCCGGCCATCTTGCCCGTGCGTTCCTTGATGCATGCCGCCAGCGCCTCGGCCGCAGCCTTGCCGCCGGCTTCGTTATTGGTGGTGAGGAACGAGGAATATTTGTCGGTCTTGGCGCCGGAATCGATAACAATCACTGGAATTCCAGCCTTGGTGACGGCGGCGATCGGATCGCCCAGGGCCTCAAAAATGGTCGGCGAAATCACGATCGCCGCAGGCTTGGACCCGGCGGCACTCTCCAACACCGCAATCTGGCCGGCGGCGTCGTCTTTCGGCGTCCCGAGCTTGTCGATCTTGATGCCGAGCTCCTTTCCGGCATCCTCGGCACCCTTGAACACCCACTGCCAATACTCCGAGGTGGTCGCCTTCACGATCACCGCGATGCTGTCTTCGGCCTCGGCCGCGTGCAGGCCGACCAACGTGGATAGTGCCACCGAGGCGGCCAGGATTGTCTTCCACTGCATCACTTCCCTCCCATGTTGTGCAGCGCTCAGGCTGCCAATGCTGAATCGCTGTAACCCGTCATGTACTTGATGAGCGTCTCTTGGTTCGTGTCCCGTGCAGCGGTCACGTGAATCGTGCGGCCACGGAACATGACGGCGATCCGGTCTGCGACCTTGAGGATCTCGGCAAGGTTGTGACCGATGTAGATGACACCGACGCCGTGGGCGGCGAGGTCACGAGCGTGGCCGATCACTCGTTCGCGCTCCATGACGGCAAGCGCGGCGGTGGGCTCGTCGAGGAGCACCACCTTGGCCTGCCAGTAGATCGCGCGCGCGATTGCGACCGCCTGGCGCTGGCCGCCGGACAGGCGCGCCACCGTCCGCGCTTCGGCCGGAATCTCGGTGCGGATCTTGGCCAGAAGATTCGCGGTTTCGCTGCGGATCGTCTGATCGTCGACATAGGGAAGTATGCCGAGCAGCCGCCGCACTGGCTCCCGGCCGAGAAAGATGTTGGCGCCGACGGAGAGATCGTCGGCGAGCGCGAGGTCCTGATAGACGGTCTCGATTCCGCGCTCGCGCGCGTGGCGTGGCGAGCTGAGGATGAGAGGTTCGCCGCCCAACAGCATCTGGCCCGCATCCGGGCGGTAAACCCCCGAGACGTGCTTGATCAATGTCGACTTGCCGGCGCCATTGTCGCCAACGAGGGCCAATACTTCTCCGGCGTAAAGCTGCAGGTCCGCCCCACGGAGCGCCTCCACTGGACCGAAGCTCTTGCGAAGCCCGGCTACCTCTAGAATCGGCGTCACGAGCTCGTTCCGCCGTGCCGGACGGGTGAACGCCTGGTCGAGACCGCAGCGGGCATGAGTTGCACCTTCTACAATTGTGATTGTCAGGCTATATACAAAAACCACTTTTTTGAATATAAAAGGACGAAGGCGACTGTCAAACAGTTTCGTCGACAGAGATCCAACAAGGGAGCGAAACGTGAGGACACGCACCACTGACACTTACGAAACCAGCCGGCGCGAGGTGATGAAAAACCTGGCACTGGGAGCGCTTGTTGCAGGATCGAGCGGGGCGGCTCTTACCGGGACGCTGGCCAGCTCGGCGCGGGCGGCCGAGCCGGCGCCGATAAAGATGGCGTTCATTCAGTTCCAGCCGCACACCGTCTCGAGCGCATGGGCGAAAGGCATCCAGGACGTGCTCTCGATCCAGCCGAAGTTCGGTTTTCAACTACTTGACGGCCAGGCCAAGGCCGACATCCAGATCAGCCTCATGGACACCGTGATCAATGACGGCGTGAACGTGATTTTCGTTCAACCCGTCGACAGCGTCGGGATCGGGCCTTCGATCAAGAAGGCGGCCCGCAAGGGCATTCCAGTGATCACGCTCAATATCGATTCGACGGCCAAGCACGCCGCCCACATCGAAATGAACCATTACTTTGGTGCGATGGAGATCGCCAATGCGATGGGGACTATGATCGGCGGCAAGGGCAAGGTCGCTATCCTGAACGCGCCGCCGGGCATTATCATCCGCGACCAGCGGACGAACGGTTTCGTTGACGGCATGAAGAAATATCATCCAGACGTACAGATCGTGGCCGACCAGGTGGCCGATTGGGATCGCAAGAAGGCCCAAGACGTGTTGAGCACGATCCTGACCGCCCATCCCGATCTCGGCGGCGTCTACGGGGTCAACGATTCCATGGCGCTTGGGGCGATGGACGTCGCCAAGTCCAAGGGCATCAAGCTTGTGATCTTCGGGAACGATGGTGAGAAGGACGCGCTGGAGGCCATCGAAGCCGGCGATCTTGCTGGCACGCAGTATACGGACGTGTTCCAGCAAGGGCGCTTTGCGGCGGCAGTGGCGACTGTGCTGGCGACTGGCGGCGTTCAGGCCTCAGCCTTCGCCGAACAGGGCCATCTCCTCATGCCTTATGTGATCGCTACGAAGGAGACGGTGGGAACGATACAGACGTACCAGCGCTGGTGATGGCCGGAAAGCGAGCTCGCGCGACTCGGCCGCCGATCGATCGACACTCGTAGTGCGGCGCACCTCAGCACGCAGGAAACAGGCTCGAATGAAATCGGTGGCGAGAATCCCGAACAAGGAGCTCGCCATCTTTTTTATCGTCACAGTCGCCATTTTTTGTTCGCTGTCGCCCAGCTTTCGCACCGGTGAGAATTTCGAAAACATTCTCGTCGGGTTCTCCCATATGGGAGTGCTTGCGGTAGGACAGGCGTTCCCGATCCTGCTTGGCGGGATCGACCTCAGCGTCGGTTCGATCGTGGCGCTCGCCGGGATGGTCGGGTTCGACGGTTTCTTGATCTTCGGACTGCCGGGAGCAATCGTCATCCCGGTTATGCTGGCGACCTCGGTGGTCGCCGGCATTTTCAACGGCGTGCTCATCACCGGGGCCCGGCTGCAGCCCTTCGTGGCCACCCTTGCGACGATGGCCGTCTATCGCGGCGTGACTTACGCCATCTCTGGTCGCCAGCTCTTTCCTGAGCTGGCGACACGGTCGATCGACGACGATTTGCTCCTCGGTCTCGACAACTATGTCGGCCATTTCCCCTACGCGTTCTTCCTCCTCCTGATCGTTGCCGGCCTCTCCCAGCTCCTCCTTGCTGCAACGAGATTCGGCCGCGACGTCTACGCCGTCGGGGGCAACCGTGAAGCCGCGCGACTGGCCGGAATACCGATAGGGCGGACCACGGCCATCTGTTACGCGATCTCCGGATTCTGCGCCGGGCTCGCAGCACTCATCCTCGTTTCCCGCATGACGACATCTCAGGAAAATCTGGGCATCGGGATTGAGCTATCGGCGATCGCGGCTGCGATTGTCGGCGGCGCCAGCCTCCAAGGAGGAACCGGCAATGCGATCGGGCCGGTTATCGGCGCATTTCTGCTTGGCGTGATCCTCATCGGCCTCAACCTCGTGGGCATCACGACCTACGCACAGCCGGTGCTCACCGGTCTCATCCTGCTCGGGGCCGTGTACTATGACCGGGTTCTCCTGGGCCGTCGCCGACTTCGCCTTGGCAAGTCGCAATGACCGGCGAGATTCTGCTCAGGGGAACCGGACTGACCAAGAAATATGGGGGCGCCTTTGCGCTTGCGGACGCGGACTTGACGATCCGGGCCGGCGAGGTTCGCGCTCTCGTCGGCGCTAACGGAGCGGGAAAGTCCACGCTCATAAAAATCCTGACCGGCGCGGTCCGCCCTGATGCCGGGGAGATCGAGATCCGCGGCAATCGCATCGAGCCGGGCAGCCCGGCCCGCATGATCGAGGCGGGGGTGGCCTGTATCTACCAGCACGCCAACCTCGTCCCGGCGATGACGGTTCTCGACAACATCTTCCTGGGACGGCAGCCGACCCATGCGCTGGGGCTCGTAAACGCCCGCGAGCAGCGGGCGCAAGCCGAACGGCTGCTCGGGGGATATGAGATCGATCTGCCGCTCGACACCGTAGTCGGGGACCTCCCGACAGTGAAACAGAAGGAGGTGGAGATCGCTAAGGCGCTGTCGCTCGACGCGAAGGTTCTGCTGATGGACGAGCCGACCGCATGGCTCTCTTTGCATGAAGTGAAGAATCTGTTCCGCACGATCGAGTCGCTGAAAGAGCGCCGGGTCGCAATCCTGTACATCTCGCACGTGCTCGACGAGATCTACGAAGTCGCTCAGGACGTCACCATCCTCCGTGACGGGCGGGTCGTCGCGGCCTGCCCGGTTGGCCATATCGATCGACCGGAACTGCTCCGAAGGCTCGTCGGAGAGAAGCTCGCCCGCGAGGTGGCTACGCATTCGGCGGGCGACGTAAATGAGAGCCGGCGCGGTGAGGCCTGCTTGGTTTGTGAGGGGCTGACCAGGGCCGGCGTTTTCCACGAAGTCAGCTTCGCCCTCCATGCCGGCGAGATCCTTTGCATCACCGGGTTGGTTGGTTCGAAGAGGACCGAGCTGGTGCGGGCCATCTTTGGCGCCGACCGCCTCGACAGTGGGCGCATGATGCTCAACGGACGTGCTTTCGCGCCGAAGAATCCCCGTGACGCCATTGAACGCGGTGTCGCTTTCGTTCCCGAAGATCGCCACCACGACGGTCTAATGTTGCAGATGAGCGTCGAAGACAATCTGGTGATGGCGATGCTCGCGAGCGTTTCGAGGCACGGTGTGCTGCAGCGGCGGAAGAAGGCCGCGCACACCATGCAACAGATCTCGCGGCTAGGGATAAAGCCAGCCAGCCCGCGCTATCGGGTCGGAAAGCTGAGCGGTGGCAACCAACAGAAGGTGCTGATCGGGAAATGGCTCCAGCGCGGCACTCGTGTTCTCATTCTCGACGAGCCAACCGTCGGCATCGACGTGGGCGCCAAATCAGAGATCTACAGCATCCTCAAAAGTCTCAAGCAGGAAGGCGCCGCCATTCTCATCGTCTCTTCGGATATCGAGGAAGTGATGGCCATTGCCGATCGGGTGATGGTGATGCGGGCCGGCAAAGTGCATGGAATCTACGACACCGTCCGGCTTACCGAACCCGAGCTCATCTCCTACATCGGGGGTGAGTGAGATGCTCGCCGAGCGGAGGCGGGTTTGGTTGGTTTGGCACCCGCGGGCAGCCTTGCACGCGAGCACTGCCCTCCCCGCCGTTTTACTGGTCCTGGGCGCCCTGTTCGCCATCCTCAAGCCCGTCTTCCTCTCGCAGGAAAACCTGATCAGCATTGTGCATCAGGTCGCCATCATCGGCATCATGGCGTTCGGCATGACCTTCGTCGTGATGACCGGCGGCATCGACCTTTCCATTGGGCCGGTACTGGCGGTTGCTGGTGTGCTCGCGGCGGAGGTTCTCGACAAGACCGCTGACAGCGTGGCCTTAGCGACGGCTGCGGCCATCGCATTGTCCGGAGCGATCGGCTTGGTCAACGGCGTGCTCGTAGCGAGGCTCAAATTGCCGCCGATCGTGGTGACGTTGGCGACTCTCAGCATCGTGCGCGGCGGCGCACTGCTGATGGCCGGACCGGACCTGCACCTTATTCGCGGCCCTCGCGCGTTCCTGTTCATCGGTTCGGGAACAGTTGCCGGACTCCCGTTTTCGGTGTTGCTTTTCTTGGTCGGTGCCGCGTTCTTCACGTTCCTTCAGTATCGCACGCGGTTCGGGCTGTCGGTGACCGCGGTCGGGGACAATGAGAGAGCCGCGCATCTAAGTGGTCTCACCGTCGCCAGAGTGAAGACGATCGCGTATATCCTGTGCTCATGCTGCGCCGGGCTAGCCGGGCTCATTCAGTCTTCCCAGGTGCACACTGCGACTGCGACCTATGGCATGGGCATCGAGCTCGACGTGATCGCCGCCGTGGTCCTCGGCGGTACCAGCCTCGCCGGTGGGAGCGGCGCGATTCCGCTCACGATCGCGGGCGTCATGCTCATCGGAATTATCGATAACGGTCTGGGGCTCCTTAACGTCCCGATCGAGATGCAGCTGATCGCGAAGGGGTCGATTATCATTGGCGCTCTCGCAATTACCAACCGCGATCTGGTGTTAGAGCACTGAACGGGCGCATCACGTCCCGGGCGTTTTCTCATCTCGACGACCTGCTGGGCCGTGGACCTTGCGGTGGTCGCTCGTCGGTGGCGCTCCGTACAATGGCGCAGAGTAGTTTGATACTCGGTTTCGAAGCGCGATGGTCTGACGCCGCCATGTCGCTCGCACACGAGCGATGGAGTTGTCGACCCGCGTGCGGAGATGCGCCGCCTTTCCAGATCGGCGATCGCCTCCACGAGCGCGGTCGGCGTGCTCTCGGGCTTTCCGGGGGACCTCGCGGCCGGAGGGCTGACTTCTCGGCTGAGCAGCCGAATGCTCCACACGACCTCGGCCGCAATGGCACGTATCCGGTGATGCGCCAATTGCAGCAGGACGTTTGCGGCTATCGGGCGGCGGTTGAACGCGCCGCGCAAACTATCATCGATGGCGAACGCGTGCTGGTACAACGAGAGGACGTCCGCGATTGGCTCGCCGCGAAGACCGTTGGGGCCTGCGCTGTCCCTTCGGCGCCCACATCCGGCGCGCCAATCCGCGCGACGCTTTCGGGCGATTATCTCTTCGAAGCCTCCGAGACGGTGCGAGCAATATAGTAGGTCATGAGGTCTGCCTCTCGACGCGGAGCCGTTCGATGGGCCGTAGATCGCTTCACCGTCGAGCAGCCGTGGCGGATAGCAAGGCGGACGACTGGCCGGCCATTCTCCGCCCACGGGATGCCCAATCAGAGTTGCGCCGTGACACGCACGATCCCTGTCTCGACGTGTTCGAGCCCAAAACCCAACTCGCTCGCCATCAACAGCATCGTTCGGTTCTCGTAGAAAACATAACCGACGATCTTCTTGAGGCCGCGCCTGCGCGCCTGAGCCAGGACATCCTTCATGAGCTGAATCCGACGCCGTGTCCTTTCATGTCCGTTCGCACCATGATGTCGAACTCGGCCGTGCCCGGCTCGGTCGGTTCATCGACAAGATGCACGACGCCGACGATCTCTCCCGGGCCAGAGACTTCCGCATCTATCGCGACAAGGGCGACCTCGTGGGTGCTGTCGCAGCCGGCAAGACGCTTTGCTGCAAGATGCGGCGCGGCCAGATTCAGATGGGCACGGTAGTGGCTTTTCTGTCGGCCCTGGCCAACGTCACCGATCCGTGGAACGAGCTTGTGAACTGGTTCCAGAACCTCATGGTGACGAGCGCCAAATACCAGCTCGTACGCGATGCAACTGACCGCCTCGTCCGCCCGGTCATGCTTGATGTTCGGCCATAGGCCTTCGCTGGGAGTGTACCAAGTCGCCGTCATTCGCCGGGAAACGGACCGGGAGTGTCCAGGTGTTCTAACAAGGGACGCTTCAAATTGATTTAACCCAAAGACATCGTCAGAGAGCCTGCATAACTGCGTCTGATTGATATATCTGAAATTTGGAGGCGCTTATGAACGACGAGACGAGAGAAAAGATTCTTGCGCTTTTGGACCAACATCGGATCATGACATTGGCGACGGCGCGGCTGGACGGCTGGCCTCAGGCCACAACTGTTGGATACGTAAACGACGGACTTACGCTCTATTTCCTTTGTGCTGCGAACAGCCAGAAAGCAGGGACAATCGCGTCTCACTGACGATCGACCACGACACGTCGGATCCGATGGCGATCACCGGTCTTTCGATGGGCGCTCATACTCATGCAGTAAAAGATGCGCACGAAGCGGCCGCTATCATGCAGCGGCTTCTCCTGAAGTATCCGGAGTACAAGTCGCTGGATATGCCATCGCCAAGCCTCGAGGATATCGCTGTCTTTCGAGTAACTCCGACGGTGATCTCGGTGCTCGACTATACCAAAGGCTTCGGGCACACGGATCTTGTGAGCTGCTGTTAGCCGACACGCCTCTACGGGCGAGCCCGAAGGCTCAGAATAAAGCTGATGATGTCGCGAGTTTCGCGCGCATTGAGCTCCGGATTGGGCATGGTTCCAGACAGCTTGATGCTGGAATGAGTGCTCGAAAGGAACACCTGCAGCGACTGTGCAGTTGTGGTCGGCTTGTCGGCAATGTCCTGAAAGCTCGGCGGCTGCAGGGGGCCCTTAAAGCTCGGAGGGGACTCCTGTGCAGGCATGACGACATGGCAAGCAGCGCAGATTTTCAACGCAAGAATTCGCCCGGTTGCTGTGTCCGCTTCTTGCGCAACAACGGTCGCGGTGCAGAGAGCGAAAAACGCTGCGCCAACCAGGAATCTACGCATAATCATCTCCCTAACCGTTCATGAAGATCCCGAACTCGTTTGGAGGCTACGTGTCCCCGGCGAAGGGATTTGAGATGGATCAATGCTCGCTTGTTGTGGGCGTCGTCAAGGTCAGCGGATGGCTCTTGTAGCCACCGATTGGCAAGGAGGAGAGTACCGATGCAGGTGAGGGACGCAATGACCACCAGAGTGGTCGGGGTTCAGTCCGACGCGACGATCGCTCAGGCAGTAGACCTGATGCTGCGCTCGCGCATCAGCGGCATACCGGTATATGATTCTGGCAAGGCGCTCATCGGGATCCTGAGCGAGGGGGATCTGCTCCGTCGCGCGGAACTTGGAACGGAGAAGCGGCGGCCGCGGTGGATCGAATTCCTGCGCGGTCCCGGCAGGCTTGCCGATGACTACGTCCACGCACACAGCCGCAAGGTCGAAGACGTGATGACCCCGCAAGTCGTGACGACGACTGAGACTGCGAGCCTGATCGAGGCAGTCGACCTGATGCAACAACACAACATCAAGCGCCTTCCGGTGACGTTCAACGGGCGCGTTGTCGGGATTATCACCCGAGCGGACGTCCTTCGAGCATTGGCAAAATTGCTCCCCGCCGCCGACAAAAAAATATCCGATGAAGACCTGAGGACGGCGGTCGTGGCCAGACTCAATGAGCAGAATTGGGCACGTGTCGCTTCGGTCAGCGTCAACGTCAGCGACGGCGTCGTCGAATTCCGTGGGAGCATCATGGACGAGCGTCAACGCCCAGCCATTCTTGTGCTCGCGGAAAACGTACCGGGGGTGAAGGCGATCCACGATCACCTGATTTGGGTAGAGCCCAACTCAGGCGCCTTTCTTCTCTCGCCGGAGGACGACAAAGCAGAGAAGACAGCGGCGTGAGCCAAGCAACCTGCGAGTATAGCGCATGCTGAAGGATTTGATGGTCCATCTCGACGGAACGCCAGAAGATGAGGTTCGAATCGAACACGCGGAATCGATTGCGCTCCGCTACGAGGCTCATCTTACCGGACTCTACACCAATGCTCTTCCAGAATACGCATATGCACTTGCCATACAGCCAGGTTTCGCCCCCGTTGTACCGGTTGAAGTTGAGGAACGCGTACGCCGCGACGGCGACATCGCCTTCGCGCGGTTAACTGAGGACGCCACGAGGATTCGTGTTCCCAATGAGATTCGACGTATCGATGCGCCCTTCAGCCAGCTTCCGAATCTCTGCGCATCCGAAGCGCGATGGGCCGACCTTTTCGTGGCGACGGCACCTTACGGCCGTCAATCGGTTTGGGACAGTTTGGTCGAAGCGGCGCTGTTCGAATCCGGCCACGGTGTCTTTCTGATCCCAGCGGGATGCAAAACCAAGGATGCTATCCGTCACATTCTTGTCGCTTGGCGCGACACACGGGAATCGGCGAGGGCCGTCGGCGAATCCTTGCCGTTCCTGGAAGCCTCTGAAACGACCCGGATCGTAACGGTCGATCCCCCGCAAAAATCTGACCAAGACCTGCAGTCTATCGATCTTGCGGCGCATCTCAATCGGCACGGCGCAAAGATCGATCTGCTGTCGGTTGAGACGGGCGACGGGACGGTAGCGCAGACCCTGCTGGACGAGGCGCATCGGATGGCTGCAGACCTCATTGTGATGGGGGCATATGGGCATTCGCGCTTCCGCGAGTGGATTTTGGGTGGAACGACGCGGGAGATGATCGGACGATCTGACGTGCCGATTCTGATCGCACATTGACATTCCGGCGATTTGCAAGCGCGTGTTGCCAACCCTACGTCGGTGGAGCAGGCCCGGCCAATAGAAGGCGTGCTGCCGCAAGTGTGTTCGGCAGATCGCTCCCCGACACATCAAGTCGTTGCCACGTCACCGGGCCGACGTCGCGGAATGCTTGCGCTCTGACGACGCCGGCATCGGCGTCCGAGGCATCCGCTTTTCTTGCGGCGACCCGCTCGAGGCAAACCGAAAGAGGCGCATCGAGCCATAAGCCGCTGAAATCGACGCGCAGACCCCTCGCAACGTCTTCGATCGCTCCGCGTTCATCTTGCCTGGCGTGCACCGCGTCAACCACGACACTATGCCCCGCCTTCAGGACAGACGATGCTTTGCCGCGAAGCTGTGCGTAGACGTTTTGGGTGGCAACTTCAGAATAGGCATCGCCCGACAGCGGCGCGGTCTCGGCGGCACCGAACAGCTTTTTGCGCTCGATGTCGCTGCGCAGCAGAACGGCGCCAGGTCGGCGGCCGAAACGAGGTGCCAGTTCGGCTGCCAGAGTACTCTTCCCCGTTCCCGAGAGCCCGCCGACGGCGATGAGCCGGCACGGGGTCGGTTGCAGGAATTCATCGGCGAACTGGAAATATCGACGCGCCTCCTTCCTTGCTCGATCCAGCTCTTCGCCGTGCAGATGTTGGTGGCCGGCAGCGACGACCTTGGCGCGTATGGCCGACCTGATGCTCAGAAAAACCGGCAAGGCGGCGAGACCACAAAACTGGGCCTCGTCACTATCCCAGAGATAGCGATTGAGGAGAACATTGCCGGCGCGATGCAGCCCACGCTCCTCAAGATCCATCAACAGGAAGGCGAGATCGTAAAGCACGTCGCCCGTTGCGACTTCATCATCGAATTCGACCGCATCGAAGAGCACCGGTTCGGATCGGGAAACAGAAACGATGTTGCGCAAATGGAGGTCACCATGGCATCGGCGCACGAACCCCGCCTTGCCTCGGCCAATCAGCAAATCTCGCACGGATGCCAGGCTCGTGCGGGCGTCGCAAGCCAGTTGCGCTGCCTGCCTCGTGTCGAACAGATCGGGGTCTCCGGCGAAGGCCTCTTCGTTCTGATCAAGGTAGCGTTCCAGTGCGGCGGTGGCGGCCTCGCCGTCCCTGTGCGGAGCACGTTCATGGGATGAAAGAATCACCCTGGCCAGTTTGGCCACCATGTCCAGTGTAAGCGCCTCTCGATCCGCCACGCGATCAAGGGTGTTGTTTTCATCGAACCGACGCATGTGGACAGCCCACTCAATGACCTCGCCAGGGCCGCCGAGCGACAAGCCATTCGCTGTGCGTGCGATTGGAACAGTACCGAGGTAGATGTCGGGGGCATTTGTTTTGTTGACCGCAATCTCCGCCTCGCAAGCGGCGCGGCGTTTTTCGAGCGATGAGAAGTCCATGAAGGGGAAGCGCACGGCACGCTTGACCTTGTATGCTTCCGCTCCGGCGAGGAACACCACCGCCCCATGCGTGTCGATGCGCTTCACGGGAAACGGCAAGCGAAATGTGTTTGGCTCGCCCAGGAAGGAAAAGACCTCGGATTGATCGGATGTCACGGAGCCCTGGTGTCGGGTGTTGTGATCGGATTGCATCGTCGGGATCCGAGGGCGAATATGTAGTCCGTTCCCAGGCGCGCTGGCGGATTCTTGACCGCTCCAGTCCGTGTTGTCGGACCGTCACTGGCGGAGATCAGCTTTGTCACGCCCTGACTTCGCCCTGCATTGCGATTAGAGGTGGGCGGTCACACGCACGATGCCCGTTTCGACATGTGCTAGCTTGAACCCCAACTCGCTCGCCATCAGCAGCATCGCACTGTTCTCATAGAATACGTAGCCGATGATCTTCTTGAGGCCGCGCCTGCGTGCCTGAGCCAGGACATCCTTCATGAGCTGGAATCCGACGCCGTGTCCTTTCATGTCCGTTCGCACCATGATGTCGAACTCGGCCGTGCCCGGCTCGGTCGGTTCATCGACAAGATGCACGACGCCGACGATCTCTCCCGGGCCAGAGGCTTCCGCATCTATCGCGACAAGGGCGACCTCGTGGGTGCTGTCGCAGCCGGCAAGACGCTTTGCTGCAAGATGCGGAAAATCCTTGATCGTCCCGAGGCAACGCAGGCGGATGTCCTCGGGCGACGAGCGGGAGAACATGTCGACAAGCCCGCTCTCGTCGGCGCTCAGCAAGGGCCGAATGAGATAGCGGGGACGGCTGAGCCGGACCTCGCGCTCCGATGCCTGGCATGGTGGCCGAGCCGATACTCCGTTCATCTTCCGATCCTTCCGACAACATCCTGCACCCGCAGCAGGCGGAGCTGCGCGGATCGCCAAGGCACGGGCCGCAATCGCCATGAATAGCCGCATGTCCCGGCCGACGTGCGATTGATCCTCGTCAAGTCGCGGCAAAAGCCGGATCGGAAGTTGCGGAGGCGGGCCCGAAGATCAGCCCCCGGTAAGTTCCGCCGCGCCAACTGATCCAGATCAAAACGTTCCGGCACGGCCGCTGCTACGCGCAGGGAATGTGGAAGCATCCGCTTGCTCGCGAGGTCACGCTCGCCGTGGTCGTCAAACTGGCGATCGTTGTCGCCGCCGGCGTTTTCATCTTCGGACCGGGACAGCGCCCCGTGATCGATGCGTCGAGCGTGCAGCAGCGTCTCATCGGCGTGATGCAACCAAGTCCGGAGTCCAGGAGCCAATCGCCATGACTGCCGCATTGGACGTCGTGCAGCTCTCGCGGCTGCAGTTCGGCCTGACTGCCATGTACCACTTCCTCTTCGTCCCGTTGACCCTGGGTCTTGCGGTCCTCCTGGCCATCATGGAAAGCGTCTATGTCATGACCGGTCGCGAGATCTGGCGCCGCATGACCAAGTTCTGGGGCGTGCTGTTCGGCATCAAT
This sequence comes from Methylobacteriaceae bacterium, assembly GCA_019233695.1. Classification (GTDB taxonomy): domain Bacteria; phylum Pseudomonadota; class Alphaproteobacteria; order Rhizobiales; family Beijerinckiaceae; genus JAFAME01. The sequence continues at coordinate 9,379 of JAFAME010000444.1, read as the reverse complement.
TTCGCCATGGGCGTCGCGACCGGCATCACCATGGAATTCCAGTTCGGCATGAACTGGGCCTATTACAGTCATTATGTCGGCGATGTCTTCGGCGCCCCGCTTGCCATCGAGGGGCTGATGGCCTTCTTCCTGGAGGCGACTTTCATCGGCCTCTTCTTCTTCGGGTGGGACAGGCTCTCCAAGGTCGCGCATCTTGTTGTGACTTGGCTTGTGGCGCTCGGCTCCAATCTCTCGGCTCTGTGGATTCTCGTCGCCAACGGCTGGATGCAGCATCCGGTCGGAGCGCGCTTCAATCCCGACACGATGCGCATGGAAGTGACCGACTTCATGGCGGTGATCTTCAATCCCGTCGCCCAGGCGAAGTTTGTCCACACGGTCAGCGCGGGCTATGTGACGGGCGCCGTCTTCGTTCTCGCCATAAGCGCGCTCTACCTGTTGCGCGGCCGGCACGTCGAGATTGCCAAGCGTTCGGCGACCGTCGCGGCAAGCTTCGGTCTGGCGGCGGCCCTGTCGGTCGTCGTGCTGGGCGACGAAAGCGGCTACACCGCCGGCGAAAATCAGAAGATGAAGATCGCCGCAATCGAGGCGATGTGGGACACCGAGGCGGCGCCGGCCTCCTTCACGGTTTTCGGTCTGCCCAACCAGGAGACGCACAAGACGGACGATGCGGTCGAGGTGCCCTGGGTGCTCGGCCTGATCGCGACCCGGTCGATCAACACCAGCGTGCCCGGAATCAAGGAGCTCGTCGCACGGGCCGAGCAGCGCATCCGGTCGGGCCTCATCGCCTATGGGGCGCTCGAAAAGCTGCGTGCGGCGCGCACGCTGGCAAACGAGGATGCCAAGCGTGATGCCTATACTTACGCAACCAAGGTTGCCAACTACACTCTGCTTTTGAATGCCGATGCTGACGATCGCATCAACCTCGAATCGCATGCGGACGATCTCGGTTACGCTCTTCTTCTCAAGAAGATCCGCCCCGACATCGTGAATGCGACCGATGCCGACATCGCTCAAGCCGCATGGAATACGGTGCCGCCGGTTTCGCCGCTGTTCTGGAGCTTCCGCGTGATGGTAGGGCTCGGCTTCTTCTTCATCGCGATGTTTGTCGTTGCCTTCTATCTGGCTTCAGCACGCAAGTTGCTCCAGGCACGAACCTTTCTCTGGATAGCGCTTGGCAGCCTACCGCTGCCGTGGATCGCCGCCGAGCTCGGCTGGTACGTCGCCGAGGTCGGCCGACAGCCGTGGGTCATCGAAGGCGTGCTGCCGACGTTTCTTGCCGTATCCAGCATCTCGGCAAGCAATGTTCTGATCACGCTCGTCGGCTTCATCGTCTTCTATTCCGCGCTGGCGATCGTCGATGTCTACCTGATGGCGAAGGCCATCCGGCTTGGTCCCGGGATGGAGCAGTTGCGGACTTCCACGACAGCGATGCCTTCGCCGATCACGATCGCGGCGGAATAAGCAAAGGATCTCGCCATGTTCGACTATGAAGCCCTGCGGCTCATCTGGTGGGCATTGCTTGGAACTTTGCTCATCGGCTTTGCCGTGACGGACGGATTTGACCTCGGCGTTGCGGCGCTTCTGCCGTTCGTTGCCAAGACGGATGGAGAGCGACGCATCGCCATTAATACGATCGGTCCGGTCTGGGAAGGCAATCAGGTCTGGTTGATCCTCGGCGGCGGCGCGATCTTCGCTGCGTGGCCGCCGCTCTACAGTGTCGCCTTTTCTGGCTTCTATCTCGCAATGTTCCTGGCGCTCTGTGCACTGATCTTGCGTCCGGTCGGCTTCAAGTTCCGCTCCAAGATCGATCATCCGCGCTGGCGCTCGGTGTGGGACTGGGCGCTCTTCGTCGGCGGCGCCGTGCCGGCGCTGATTTTCGGTGTCGCGTTCGGCAATGTCCTTCAGGGAGTGCCGTTCCGCTTCGACGACACGATGCGGATGACCTACGAGGGCAGCCTGTTCGGCCTGCTCAATCCTTTCGCGCTTCTCAGCGGTCTCGTCAGCCTCGCGATGCTGGTGATGCATGGCGGCGCCTTTCTTGCCCTGAAGGCGGATGGGCCGGTCGCCGGCCGGGCTGCCTTTGCTGCACGGATCGCAGCCTGCGCCCTGATGGCCCTCTTTGCCGTCGCCGGGCTCTGGGTCGCGCTCGGAATGAGCGGGTACAACATCCTGACCGTCATGCCGCACGACGGGCCGTCCAATCCGCTGCTGAAGACCGTCGAGCGCATGCCCGCCGCCTGGCTCGGCAACTACGGTCTTCATCCAATAGTGCTTGCCGCCCCGATCCTCGTATTCGCGGGCGCGGGGCTCACCTTCGTGCTGCTGCGGGTCCGGCGAGCCGGGCTGGCGCTGGTCACCAGCGGCATTGCGGTGGCCGGCGTGATCGCGACGGCCGGGCTAAGCCTGTTCCCCTTTCTGCTGCCCTCGTCGCTCGATCCCAACGTCAGCCTCACGGTGTGGGACGCCTCATCCAGCCGGTTGACGCTCCTCATCATGCTGGCAGCAACGCTAATCCTGCTCCCGATCGTGCTCGCCTATACTGCCTGGGTTTATCGGGTGCTGCGCGGGCGCGTCACGGGTGCCGATATCGAGCGCAATTCGTCGGCGATGTACTGATAGGAGGTGCAGATGTGGTACTTTGCCTGGCTTCTCGGCGTCGGGTTTGCCGGAGCGTTTTCCATCCTCAACGCCATGTGGCTCGAGCTCCGTGAAACCGGTGCAGGGAGCCGCGATGGACAGGGCAGCTGAATCTGACGGGCTGGTCCGCCTTGGTCCGACACGGGCGCTGTCATTCATTGCCGCACTGGCGGTTAGTCTGGTCCTGTTGCTCGATCCGTATATCCTGGGACCCCGACTTTCCTGGCAGATCCATTCCGGCCTGCCGCTCATGATGACGGGCGTGTCGATCAGCTTCGCCTATGCTTTGGGGTACAAGCCCGACCGGCGCGCTCTGCATGCCGCCTTCCACCCGGCCGTCGGCTGGCTTCTGCTCGCGGTCGGAGCGGCAATCCTGGCTACCGGGTGAGAGCTCCTGCTCGGAACTGCCTGCCCTCGAACCTCACCCGCTGTTTTTGCCACTCCTGACTTGCGGAAACGACAATGGACATCGACCTTGTCTGCTCACTCAAGCCTGACTGCCATCGATTGCTTCAGCCCCGGCGCAGGGTTCTTACCGCTCGGCACGACCGCGGCCGCCCCGGCTTCCTTTCATCTTACGAATTCGGCAGTCTAGGGATCCATCATGAAGTGTCGATCGCGGAGATCGAGCGGCGCGTCGCGGATGCACTCTTGCGCCTTGCCCGCCAGGCAGCGCGCAGGAAAACAAGCTGATCGCATCCCGAACCGAGGCTCGCTGCGCGGGTCCTGCCTCGCCGGGCGCGACGGACCCAGGTCCTATTGGTCTGAAATGGACTTGATGTAGGCCAACAGCCGATCGATCTGGGCGGGCGTCAGCTGGAATTGCGGCATCTCGGCGCCGTTGTGCCCAACCACGATTCCTTCGGCGAGAGCCTCCTCCAAATCCTCCAACGGATATCGCTTTGCGAGCGTCCGGAAAGGAGGAGACTTCGGATTGGGGCTTTCGCCGATGCGATCGATAGCGTGGCACGGAGAGCAATTGACCTCGGCGATCCGCCGCCCGGGAGAAACATCGGCGTCTGCGATCGCGGGACCCGCAAAAAGAAGCGCCGCGAGGCCGGACATCGCCATGCGCCGGGCCAGAAGGAGGTTGCAATGCAAAGCAGCCGTCACGACGCAACCGCCCTGTTCAGTTGACGAACGGCCTTCGGATGCAGGCGCCGTAGCAGCGACGCTTGCGGGAAACCGCACCGCGGCGGGGCGCTGACGGTCCGGTCAGGCGACCCGGAGATTGTCGATGACGGAATTGACACCAGGCGCGGACCAGGCGGCCTTCGCCGCAGCGACTCGCTCCGGCCAAGCCTGTACCTTGCCCTCGAGCGTGACCTGATCCTCCTCGACGAGGACGCGAATGGCATTGGCTTCGACGAGGGCGTTGCGCCGTAGCGCCGCCTCGATGCGCTCCTTCACATAGACGGCCCGAACCTCGGTCTTGACCTCGACCTGGTTGCAGACCCCGATCACCCCCGTCAGCTTGCGGACCCTCTTCTCGGCAGCTTCGCGCTGAAACTGCCATTTCACCTTGCCGCGAAGTTGCACGAAGCCCCTCTCGACTTTGACCTGGACGGCGTCCTTCGGCAGAAGCGCATCCCACGCGAGCACATCCAGGCACCGCTTGGCGATCTCGTCATCGCCGAGCGGATGCGAACCGCGGCGCCGAACCTCAATCTCCTCCGCGATGCCGCCGACTCCCTTGACGCGCTGAGCCGCGTGCTCGGCGGCGATCTTCTCGGCATAGGTGTCGACATGACCGGAGAGTGTGACCACACCGTTCTCCACCGCGACGCCGATGTGGGCCGCATCGACGCTCGGTTCGAAATCGAGCTCATCGATCACCATCTGCCGCAGAGTCTTGTCGTCCATGGGCTTGCTCCTTCTGGAAGAACTTGCATCTGGAGCCCCATTCATGATGACGACATCCCCCTCCCTCATTGATATGGATCAACGGGATGGCCGCGCGTGATGTACGCGAGTGTCCGCGCCTATCCGAGATCGAGTAACTCGACGACGGCGCGCGCGATCACGAGCTCCTCGTTGGTGGGCACGACAAAGACGTCCACAGTCGAGTTGCTTGCACTGATCCGCGCAGCGTTGCCATTGTTCTGTTCATTGTCGATGCGCAAGCCGGTCCACGCCAAGCCTTCGCAGATTGCGCTGCGCATCGATGCGGAGTTCTCGCCAATTCCCGCGGTGAAGACGAGCCCATCGAGCCCACCGAGCGCTGCCATCAGCGAACCGGCCTCTCGCGAGCAACGATAAGCGAAGAGATCCAATGCCTCTCGTGCGGCCGGATCCTCGCTCGCCTCCAGGGCGCGCAGGTCATCGCTGATGCCCGAAACGCCGAGAAGCCCGGAGCGGTAGTCGAGAAGGTCTTCGACCGCCTGCACGGACATGCCCCGTTCGCGGATGAGATGCAGAATGAGTCCCGGATCAATGTTGCCGCAGCGGGTGCCCATCATCAGACCGTCGAGGGCCGTCAATGCCATGGTCGTTGCGATGCTCCTGCGACCGCGCATGGCACATAGGCTCGCGCCATGCCCAAGGTGAGCGACGATGACGCGTCCGTCAGCTTTCGGTCCTGCGATCTCGGGGAGAACTCCTGCGACGTATTCATACGATAGGCCGTGAAACCCATAGCGCAGGATCCCCTCGTCGGCGTAGCTGCGCGGCAGCGCGAAAAGCTGCGCCAGGCGCGGCTGCGTCCGATGGAAGGCGGTATCAAAACAGGCGACTTGCGGGAGCCCGGGCCAGTGCTCCGCCACCGCGGCGATGGCGGCAAGATTGTGCGGCTGATGTCCAGGCGCGAGCGGCGTCAGCAGACCGAGCGCCGCAACGATCTCGTCGGTGACGAGGACGGGTCTATCGAACCGGAGGCCACCGTGGACCACCCGATGGCCGGCGCCTGCGACCTGCAGACCGGGCAGCTGGCGAATTGCCTCGATCAGCCATGCTGTAACCTCTTCATGGTTGCCATTTGCCGGCGGACTTGCCCCCGCGAATTTGTCGGACAGCGAGCCTGCCGCCCGGAACCGGGCGTTCTTGCCGATCGCGTCTATCGTCCCGCGCAACAGCGGTTCCAGCGTCCCGGCTTGGTGGATCGCACATTTGATGCTCGACGACCCGGCGTTGATGACGAGAAGGGCGGAGGTCATTTCACCTCTCCGACGCACGTTGCCCTCGACGGGCCCTTGCGCACGCCGGACACAGCGCCGTGGGGTGCGCGAAGGTTGACCTAGCGCAAAGCGCCGACAGGCAATTCTGCGAGTTTGTCCGCGGAACACCCGCAACAGCTGCCGCGAGCACGTCCATGTCGCCGAGCTACTCCATCGAACCGATCGCGCCCAGATTGATGGATCAAGCTTATCCCTTGATGCGCCCGGTTGCACCAGGGCTCACTCTCTCGGAGTGGCGCCGGTTTTGCCGGAACGTCTCTGGGCCGGCTCCCAGCTGGGAACCTGCGGACGAGAGGGAAAGGGCCGTCCTGGCCATGAATCGATGCAGATATGTCAAAGGCCTGTGCATCTATTCAGTCAGAGCTCACTGCGTCTACGGCCGTCTGCTCGACGTTCCCGTCTTTGTCGCGGCAAGTGCCGCTGATGCGGAGGGGGTCGCGGCGGATCTCCTGCAATTCTTGCAGTCGATCTGCGACAGATCCGTCTGCTCTGGCGTTCGATTCTGGACGATGAGCGCCGAGACCTGGAGCCGCCGCCTTGCCGACGAGGACATCCTGCGGACGGACCACGGAATTTTCCTGCCGACGGTGCCGAGCGTGGCTCAGATCGCGAATTGCCTCTCCACGTCCATGCAGGGAGCACCCGCGATCATCCATCGGCTTTCCCGGTAAAGACATAGCCGACGCCGCGTACAGATTTGATGAGCGCGGGGGCTTTGGGGTCGCGCTCGATTTTTTTACGGAGCCGAGCGACCTGGGCATCGATGGTCCGATCGAACGCCTCCCAGGTTCGCCCGCGCGTAAGATCCATGAGAGTGTCGCGATCGAAGACGCGGCCGGGATGCGTTGCCAGCGCCACAAGGAGATCGAACTCGCCGGTGGTCAGCAGGACGTCTCGGCCGTCGGGCGAGACGAGCTGCCGGCGTCCGACATCGAGAATCCAACCGTCGAAGCGGATGATCTTGTCGGCCGGCGCCTGAGGCTGCGGAGCCGTTTCGGGCGAGGGCTTGCGGCGCCGCTGCACACTCTTGACCCGGGCGAGCACCTCGCGCAGGTGGAAGGGCTTGGCAATATAATCGTCCGCGCCGACCTCCAGGCCGACGACGCGATCCACCACCTCGCCGCGGCCGGTCAACATGATGATCCCGACATCGGAGCGCGCCCGGATCTGACGAGCAAGCGTCAGGCCGTCCTCTCCAGGCAGGACAACGTCGAGGAGAACGATGTCCACCCGGTTCCCGGCAAGGTGCGCCCACATGGCCGTGCCGTCGGCCACGGCATCGATCCGATACCCTTCCTTGTCGAAATAGCGCGTGAGCATCTGGCGGATGCGCGGGTCATCGTCGACCACCAGAATATGGGCAGCCTCGTCTTCAGGTCGGGTCATAGACAGGTGTGCACGGCAGCACGCAGGGCGATGCTTGGCTGAAGGCTGTCACGCGTTGTTACAAATCCGCACCCGATTTCACAAGCGAATGATACGCGGGTGACGCAGCCGCATTCAAATGCCTCGCATCAGAGGTCAAGAGGATGCCCCCATGCATAGCCAGACCGCGGTTTCGCCATCCCGAGGCGCTGCCATTGTGCCGATCGAGCCGGTCGACCGCGCCCCGACATTTCGGGACATTTTCAAGGGGCTGCCCACGGATGCATATGCCGCCGGCGAGGCGATATTCTGGGAAGGCGATGAGGCGGGCCATATCTTCGACGTCCTCGCGGGCGTGCTGCGCATCTACAAGATTCTCGCGGACGGCCGGCGCGCCATCGTCGGCTTCATCTATCCCGGCGACGTGCTCGGAGTGTCCTTTCAAAGCCGCTACCTTTTCACGGCGGAGGCGGTAACCGCCGTCAAGGTCCGGCGCTTCTCCCGCAGTCGTTTCTTTGCCTTGGTCGGCGAATCGCCTCTGTTGCGGCCTCAGCTCTTCGCCATTCTGTGCGATGAGATGTCTGCGGCGCAGGACCAGATGCTCTTGCTCGGCCGGATGAGCGCGCAGGAGCGTGTGGCGAGCTTCCTCCTTGCCGTGCATCGCAAGAACGGGTGCGGAGGCACCTTGGAGCTGCCCATGAGCCGGCTCGACATCGCCGACTACCTGGGACTGACGATCGAGACGGTATCGCGGATGATGACGAGCCTTGGCCGGCGAGGCTTCATCGCGGCGACCGGTCGTCATACCATTGCGTTGCGCAGGATCGATGCCTTGCGGGAGATTGCGGGTGCCGACGACGAACGCGACGGCGTTCCGCGAGGGGTCGTACCGGCGCGCCGGGCCGTCTGGCCAAACTGAACGAAGAAGGCTAGCAGAGATCGTGGATGAAGGATCCCAAACCATCGAGGATCGCCGGCGATTTCGAGGAGCTTGCGCAAGTCTTGGACCTTGCCAATGTCGTGACCCACGACATTGACGGCAGGATCCTGCATTGGACGACCGGCTGCGAGCGCCTCTACGGCTGGAGCAAGCGGGAGGCGCTCGGCCAGTCCATTCACGATCTGCTTGCGACCAAGTACCCCCAATCTCGTGGCGAGATCGTTGCCGAGCTGCGCCGCACCGGCAGCTGGCAGGGCGAGCTCGAGCACTGCAAGAAGAATGGATCGAGGATTTCGATCGCCAGCCTGTGGGTGGCGCGGTTCTCCGGCGACGGCGAAGTTCTTTCAATTCTCCAGACGAACAACGACATCACCGACCTGAAGCGGGCACAGACCGAACTTGCCTCGCGCGAAGCGCTTCTTCGCTCCATTCTCGATACCCTGCCGGAGGCCATGATCGTCATCGACGAAAGCGGGAAGATCACCTCGTTCAGCGCGGCGGCCGGACAGTTGTTCGGCTACCGGGCCGAGGAGGTTCTGGGCTGCAATGTCAAAACGCTCATGCCGGAGCCCTATCGCGATGAACACGATGGCTATCTCAATCGATATCTGAAGACCGGGGAGGCGCGTATCATCGGCTATGGCCGTGTCGTCACTGGCCTCGGCAAGGACGGAACGACGTTTCCCATCGAGCTTGCGGTCGGCGAGGCGCGCGCCAACGGCCAGCGCATCTTCACCGGCTTCATCCGCGACCTCACCAGTCGGCAGAGGATGGAGGAAGAACTTCGGCAGTCTCAGAAGATGGAGGCGATCGGGCAGCTCACCGGCGGCATCGCCCACGACTTCAACAATCTGCTCACGGTGATCACGGGAAATCTGGAAATGCTTGAGGGGAGCCTCGATCGCCCCGATCAGCGCGAACTCGTGAAGGAAGCACAGGGCGCGGCCGAGGACGGCGCCAAGCTCACGGCGCAACTCCTCGCCTTCGGTCGCCGGCAACCGCTCAACCCTGCGCTCGTCGACATCGGCCAAGTGGTGTCCAATTTCTCTGACTTGTTGCGCCGCGCGCTGGGCGAGGCGATCGAGCTGCGCACCATCGTCACCGGCTCCCCGCACCGAGCGATCGTCGACACGTCGCAGCTTCAGAATGCGTTACTCAATCTCGTCATCAACGCGCGTGACGCCAGCACGGTTGGCAGCACCATTGCGGTCAGGACCGCGAACGTATTGTTGGCTGCCACCGAACGGCCCGAGCAGCCGCCTCC
>JAFAME010000339.1 GCA_019233695.1 Methylobacteriaceae bacterium | reverse complement strand
GGCCGCGGCAGCGTGACTGCCGCCGAGCTGGCGCGGTTCTTTCCTGTGCCGCTCCTGTCGGCGGTGGGCGATGAGATCGCCGATGGCCTCTACGAAATCAAGGAAGGCTCGCCGCGGCCGCTTGCCCTCTTCGATGCCGTGCGCGTCGACTATTCGCTGCGCCGCCTCGTCCACTACACCGGTTCGGACTGGCGCAACGTGCAGCCGTGGATCCTCCTCACCAACTACCACCGCTACGTCGACCAGTTCGTGCGCTGGGGATTGAAGGCGGTACGCGCCGGGGCGGGATTCGACCGCCTCGTGCTGCCCGGCGGCGAGGTCGTCACGGCAGGCACCAGCGACGAGGAGGCGGACGAGCGCATCGCACGCGCCCCCTGGCACCGTTTCCAGATGCCCGCCTACCACGCCACGACCCCCGACCATCAGGGCGTCACCCTCGTCAACATCGGCGTCGGTCCGCCCAACGCCAAGAATATCACCGATCATCTCGCGGTCCTGCGGCCGCATTGCTGGCTGATGGTTGGCCATTGCGGCGGGTTGCGGCAATCCCAGCAGATCGGCGACTATGTGCTCGCCCATGCCTATCTGCGCCAGGACCGCATCCTCGATGCCCTGGTGCCGACCGATGTGCCGATTCCGGCGCTCGCCGAAGTCCAGGTCGCCCTGCAGGAGGCGGCGGCCCGCGTCACCGGCGACCGTCGCGAGGCCCTGAAGCGGCGCCTTCGCACCGGCACCGTCGTCACCAACGACGACCGCAACTGGGAGCTGCGCTGGACGCAGGAGCGCCGCCGCATCAACCTGTCGCGAGCGATTGCCGTCGACATGGAATCGGGCACGATCGCAGCCCAGGGCTTTCGCCTGCGCGTCCCCTACGGCACGCTGCTCTGCGTCTCCGACAAGCCGCTGCACGGGGAGATCAAGCTGCCAGGCGCGGCCAACGCTTTCTATGAGCGGGCGGTCGGTGAACACCTCGAAATCGGGCTTGCGGCCGTCGAACTCTTGAAGATGGACCGCGAGACGCTGCATTCGCGCAAATTGCGCAGCTTCGACGAGCCGCCGTTCCGGTGAGCTGCGCTGCCATGCTGTGATTTCCCTCAGTAAGACCGCGGCAGACCAAGAATGTGCTCGGACAGGTACGACAGGATCAGGTTTGTCGAGATCGGTGCGACCTGGTAGAGACGCGTCTCGCGAAACTTGCGCTCGACGTCGTATTCCTCGGCAAAGCCGAAGCCTCCGTGTGTCTGGATGCAGGCATTGGCCGCCTCGAATGAGGCATCGGCAGCCAGCATCTTGGCCATGTTCGCCTCCGCGCCGGGATTCCTGCCTGCCTCGTAAAGGCCCAGCGCCTCACGGACCATCAGCTCGGCCGCGCGCATATTGGCGTAGGCCCTCGCCAGCGGAAACTGGATACCCTGGTTCTGGCCGATCAGCCGGCCGAAGACCGAGCGGTCCTTGGCGTACGCGACCGCCTTGTCGATGAACCATTTGGCATCACCGACGCATTCGGCGGCAATCAGGATGCGCTCGGCGTTCATGCCGGAAAGGATGCAGCGGAAGCCCTTGCCTTCCTCGCCGATCAGGTTTTCGGCCGGCACACGGAGGTCGTCGAAGAAAACCTCGGTGGTCGAGTGGTTCATCAGCGTGCGGATTGGGCGGACGGTCAGCCCGGCGCCCTTCCCCTCGCGCAAGTCGACAAGGAACACTGAGAGCCCGTGGGTAGCTTTCATCCCTTCTCGCGGAGGGGTGGTGCGGGCAAGAAGCAGCATCAGATCGGAATATTCAGCCCGGCTGGTCCAGATCTTCTGCCCGTTCACGACAAAATGCCTGCCATCGAGCCGGGCGGTGGTCTTCAGCGCGGAAGTGTCGGTGCCGCTCCCCGGTTCGGTCACAGCGAAAGCCTGCAGGCGCAGCTCGCCCGCGGCGATCTTCGGCAAGTATCGCTGCTTCTGCGCGGCAGAGCCGTGGCACAACAGCGTGCCCATCGTGTACATCTGCGCATGGCAGGCCGCGCCGCTGCAGCCGGCGTACTGGATCGTCTCCAGCACCGCCGCTGCGGCCGACAGCGGCAGGCCCGCGCCGCCATATTCCTCCGGGATCAGGATCGAGAGCCACCCTGCCTTGGTCAGCGCCTCGACGAACGTCTGCGGATAGGCCCGCTCGCGATCAAGCTCGCGCCAATATTGCCCGGGGAATTTCGCGCAGAGCCGGAGGACCGCCGCGCGGATGTCGGAATAGGCTTCGAGGGGCTCGCTCATCCTCTCCGGCTTCCCGTGCAACCACCCCGGCCTGAAGGCAACGCCAAGCCGCCTTTGAACGCGTGAAGACTTATGGCTCCTTGGGCTCCATGTCGCGGATGATAGCCGAACGTCGGTGCAGCGCCTAACGCGTTGGCGAGGCGACCCATTTCGGTGCCGGAGCAGGAGAGCGGGCTCTGAGCGGCGTTCCAACGCTCGCTGTGATCACCCACTTCGAGTTCGTGTGAGGGGCAATCGGGCAATTCTGGGCCTGTACATTCCCGCGCGTGTGAAGCAACGGCCGTGTCATCCCGGAAGCGCGAAGTGCTCTCCGGGATCCGGCGACAAACGCCTGAGAACGTGCAGTTCCGGATCCCGGCGCTGCGCACCGCTTCGCGGGACGACACTGCAGGCCAGACAGGCCTCGGCCTATCTCGGCAGGTCGGTCTTGCCCATCAGGTACTTGTCGACCGCGTGCGCTGCTTGCCGTCCTTCGCGGATCGCCCATACCACGAGCGACTGGCCGCGCCGCATGTCGCCGCAGGCAAACACCTTGTCGATGCTCGATGCATAGTCCTTCGTGTCGGCGAGGACGTTGCCGCGCGGGTCGAACGTCACGCCAAGGTCATGCAGCAGGCCATCCTGCACCGGGCCGAGAAAACCCATCGCCAGCAGCACGAGATCGGCCCGCAGGTCGAATTCCGAGCCCGCAACGGGTTCGAACTTGCCGCCCTTCATCTCGATGCGCGCGCAGCGCAGCTTCTTCACGAAGCCATGTTGGCCGATCACTTCAACCGTATTGACGGCGAAATCGCGCTCCGCCCCTTCCTCGTGGCTCGATGAGGTGCGCAGCTTCAGCGGCCATTCGGGCCAGGTGAGAAGCTTGTTCTCCTTCTCGGGCGGCTGCGGCAGGATTTCGAGCTGGGTGACCGAAATCGCCCCCTGCCGTATCGACGTGCCGATGCAGTCCGATCCGGTGTCGCCGCCGCCGATGACGATGACGTGCTTGCCGGCGGCCGTGATCGGCTCGTTCGTCTGCAGGGCCTCATAGCTGACGCGACGGTTCTGTTGCGGCAGGAAGTCCATGGCGAAATGCACGCCCTGCAGGTCGCGGCCGGGCACGGTCAGATCGCGCGGCTTCTCGGCACCCCCCGCCAGCACCACCGCGTCATGCTCGGCCAGCAGCCTGTCGGCCGGCAGGTCGATGCCGACGTGGACGTTGCCTTGGAACGTCACCCCTTCAGCCTCCATCTGCATGACCCGGCGGTCGACGTGACGCTTTTCCATCTTGAAGTCGGGGATGCGAGAGCGTAGGAGGCCGCCGGGCTTGGCGTGCTTTTCGTAGACGTGCACCTCGTGGCCTGCCCGCGCCAGCTGCTGGGCGCAGGCAAGGCCCGCCGGGCCTGAGCCGACGACGGCGATCCTCTTGCCCGTCCGCGTCGCCGCCGGCTCGGGCCGCACCCAGCCCTCCGCCCAGGCGCGGTCGACGATGGCGCATTCGATCGTCTTGATCGTCACCGGCGTGTCCTGCAGGTTCAGCGTGCAGGATGCTTCGCATGGCGCCGGACAGACGCGGCCGGTGAACTCGGGAAAATTGTTGGTCGAATGCAGGTTGGCGTTCGCCTCCTGCCAGTTGTTGCGATAGACGAGATCGTTCCAGTCCGGGATCTCGTTGTTCACCGGGCAGCCGTTGTGACAATAGGGAATGCCGCAGTTCATGCAGCGCGCCGCCTGGTCCCGCGTCGCCTCCTCCGACAGCGGGATCATGAACTCCTTGTAATGGCGGATGCGATCGGACGCGGGCGCATAGCGCCGCTCACGCCGATCGATCTCGAGAAAACCCGTCAGCTTGCCCATCCCTACTCCGCTGCGGCGAGCAGCCGATCCCTGTCCTTCTGCGCTTCCAGTTCCTGCAGGGCGCGCCGGTATTCGACCGGCATGACCTTGCGGAATTTCGGCAGCATTTCGGTCCATTGCTCGAGGATTTGCCGCGCCCGCGCCGATCCCGTGTAGAGCGCGTGATTGGAGATGAGCTGATGCAGCCGCTCCGCGTCGTTGCGCGTCATGTCGGCCATCACGTCGACCCGGCCGTGGCCCTCGAGGTCGCCGCCGTGATGGTGGAGGCGAAGCATCAGATCTTCTTCCTCTTCCACCGGCTCCAGCTCGACCATCGAGAGGTTGCAACGGCGCGCGAAAGTGCCGTCCTCGTCGAGCACGTAGGCGATGCCGCCCGACATGCCGGCAGCGAAATTGCGCCCAGTGTGGCCGATGACGACGACGATGCCACCCGTCATGTACTCGCAGCCGTGGTCGCCGGTCCCCTCCACCACCGCAACCGCGCCGGAGTTGCGCACGGCAAAGCGCTCGCCGGCCACGCCGCGGAAATAGCATTCCCCGGCGATGGCGCCGTAAAGCACCGTGTTGCCCACGATGATGCTTTCCTCAGGAACGATCCTGACCGCCTCCTTGGGCGGATAGATGATGATGCGCCCGCCCGAGAGACCCTTGCCCACGTAGTCGTTGGCGTCGCCCTCGAGCTCGAGCGTGACGCCCTGCGCCAGCCACGCCCCAAAGCTCTGGCCGGCAGTGCCCCTCAGCAACACGTGGATCGTGTCGTCGGGCAAGCCATTGTGACCATAGCGACGCGCCACCTCGCCCGAGAGCATGGCGCCCGTCGTGCGATCGGTGTTGGCGATCCGGCTCTCGATCCGCACGGGCTTCGAAGCGGCGAGCGCATCGGCGGCCTCGGCCAGCAACTTCCGATCAAGCACCTTGTCGAGCTTGTGGTCCTGCGGCTCGCACTTGTAGATCGCAACGCCGGGCGCCGCCTGCGGCTTGTGGAAGAGCTTCGAGAAATCGAGTCCCTTCGCCTTCCAGTGGTCGATCACCTTCTCGCGGTCGAGCATCTGCATCTGCCCGATCATCTCGTTGAAGGCGCGGTAGCCGAGCATCGCCATCCACTCGCGCACCTCCTCGGCGACGAAGAAGAAGAAGTTGATGACGTGCTCGGGCTGGCCGACGAAGCGCTTGCGCAGCACGGGGTCCTGGGTCGCTACGCCGACCGGGCAGGTGTTGAGGTGGCATTTGCGCATCATGATGCAGCCGGCGGAGATCAGCGGCGCGGTGGCGCAGCCGAATTCGTCGGCGCCGAGGAGCGCCCCGATGACGACGTCGCGCCCGGTGCGGATGCCGCCGTCGACCTGCACCGAGATGCGCGAGCGCAGCCGGTTGAGCACCAGCGTCTGGTGCGTCTCGGCAAGCCCGATTTCCCACGGGCTGCCGGCATGCTTGATCGAGGTGAGCGGACTTGCGCCGGTGCCCCCCTCGAATCCCGAGATCGTCACATGGTCGGCTCTGCCCTTCGACACGCCGGCGGCGACCGTGCCGACGCCGACCTCCGAGACGAACTTCACCGACACCCAGCCGCGCGGATTGACGTTCTTCAGATCGAAGATCAGCTGCGCCAGGTCCTCGATCGAATAGATGTCGTGGTGCGGCGGCGGCGAGATCAAGCCGACGCCTTGCGTCGAGTGGCGCACCTTGGCGATGATGGCGTCGACCTTGTGGCCCGGCAATTGCCCGCCTTCGCCGGGCTTGGCGCCCTGCGCCATCTTGATCTGCATCATGTCGGAGTTGACGAGATATTCGGTCGTCGCCCCGAAACGCCCGGATGCCACCTGCTTGATCGCCGAGCGCATCGAATCGCCGTTCGGCAGCGGCACGTAGCGATCGGATTCCTCGCCGCCCTCGCCGGTGTTGGACTTGCCGCCGATGCGGTTCATGGCGATGGCAAGCGTGGTATGCGCCTCCCGCGAGATCGAGCCGAACGACATCGCGCCCGTCGAGAAGCGCTTGACGATTTCCTTTGCCGGCTCGACCTCGTCGAGCAGCACTGGCTGGCGCCCGTCCTCCTCGGCGGATCTGATGCGGAAGAGCCCGCGGATGGTGAGCAGCTTTTCGTCCTGCTCGTTGAGGAGCCTGGCGTAGGCGCGGAACTTGTCGCGCGAATTGCCGCGTACGGCGTGCTGCAAGAGCGACACCGTCTGCGGCGACCATGAATGCGCCTCGCCGCGCAGGCGGAAGGCATATTCGCCGCCGATATCGAGCGCGCTGCGGAAGACCGGCGCATCGCCGAACGCGTCGGCATGCCGGCGCACCGTCTCCTGGGCGATCTCCAGGAGCCCGGCGCCCTCTATCCGGCTCGCCGTGCCGAAAAAATACTCGTCGATGAACGACTGCGACAGGCCGACCGCGTCGAAGATCTGGGCCCCGCAATAGGACTGATAGGTCGAAATGCCCATCTTGGACATGACCTTCAGGATGCCCTTGTCGATCGACTTGATGTAGCGCTTGCGGATTTCCTTCGGCGCGACCTCCCCGGGAAGATCATCCCTCATCGCAACGAGCGTCTCGAAGGCGAGATACGGATTGATCGCCTCCGCGCCATACCCTGCAAGACAGCAGAAGTGATGGACCTCGCGCGCCTCGCCCGTCTCGACGACGAGGACGACGGACGTCCGCAGGCCCTTCTTGATCAGGTAGTGGTGGACGGCGGCGGTCGCGAGCAGCGCCGGGATCGGGATGCGATCCGGCCCGACCATCCGATCGGAGAGAATGATGATGTTGTAGCCGCCATGAACCGCAGCTTCGGCGCGCTCGCACAATCGGCCCAATGCGTCCTGCAT
>JAFAME010000036.1 GCA_019233695.1 Methylobacteriaceae bacterium | reverse complement strand
GACATAACCCGAGAGACCGAGCCTCGTCCGCTAACTCTCGCTAACGCCGCTCTTTTTGGGGCCGGCGAAAATCCGAAGGCTGAGAGCGGACTGCGTGGCTGGGGGACCTGGATTCGAACCAAGATTGACGGAGTCAGAGTCCGCAGTTCTACCGTTGAACTATCCCCCACCAACGGGCCGTCGGCGCGCCCGCCGCGGCCTCGCGAGAGGAGCGTGAATAGCGGACGTGCCGGGCGCATGCAAGCGCGAACTCGGCCCTGGCGTTCCTGCACGCCTCGGTGCAGCCTTCGGCTGCCATCCGCCAAGCCTTGGCATCCTGGCCCGGGGATTGCTACACTACGCGCGGCGCCTGGTCCGGCTGCCGCCCGGCGGCCGAGGCTCCGGCGCAAGGAGTTGGGACGCGTGGATGCGACGAATGCGATCGGCCCCTGGCCGGCCCATGGCGAGGCGCTCCAGGCGGGCGCGGCGCGCAGCGCGCGAAGTGTGGCGACCTATGCTGCACTCGATCTCGGCACCAACAATTGCCGCCTTCTCGTCGCGCGCCCCTCCCACGATGGGTTTCGCATCGTCGATGCCTTCTCGCGCATCGTGCGGCTCGGCGAAGGGCTGTCGCAGACGGGACGGCTGAGCGAGGCGGCGATCGCCCGCACGCTTGCTGCCCTCTCGATCTGCCGCGACAAGATGGCCGCGCGAGGCGTTTCCCGGGCCCGCCTCGTTGCAACCGAGGCATGCCGGTCCGCCGAAAACGGCACCGCTTTCGTGGCGCAAGTGTCCGATCGCCTTGGCCTGCAACTTGAGATCGTCGATCGCGAGACGGAGGCGCATCTTGCCGCGGCCGGGTGCGCCTCCCTGGCTGACGGCCGGGCTGCAGGCATCGTGCTGTTCGACATCGGCGGCGGCTCCTCGGAAATCGTCTGGCTGTGCCGGCATGGCCGCCCGCCACCCGGCATGACGGACGGCACCATGCGGGCGCGCATTCGCGCCTGGGCGTCGCTCCCGCTCGGCGTCGTGACGCTCGCCGAGCGGTTCGGCGGCCGCGACGTCAGCGCCGAGACGTTCGACGCCATGCTGGCCGAAGTCTCCGGCCGGCTTGCGAACTTCGTTGCCGTTACCCGCCGGGAGACGCGCTGCGAGTGGTTTCACCTGCTCGGCACCTCAGGCACTGTGACCACGATTGCCGGCGTCCATCTCAGCCTGCCGCGCTATGACCGCCGCCGCGTCGATGGGTTGTGGATGTCGGATGCGCATGTGACGGCGGCAATCGGGCGGCTGCGGGCGATGAGCTATGCCGAGCGGGCCGCCAATCCGTGCATTGGGCCGGATCGGGCCGACCTCGTTCTCGCTGGCTGCGCCATATTCGAGGCGATCAGGCGCCTGTTTCCCTCGCCGCGCATCCGCATTGCCGACCGCGGGCTGCGGGAGGGCATCCTCACCGAGCTGATGAGTGCGGACGGCGTCCTGCGTCATCGCCATGGGTCGGGACGGACGCCGGATGGCCGCTGGCACGAAAAAGCCTGGCGCTAAAGGTTTCAGCGGCCGTCCGCTCAAGGTGCGTGTGAAGACCGCACGCAAGCGCGCGCCCGCCTCGACCCTGTGGCTCGAGCGGCAATTGAACGATCCTTACGTGGCCCAGGCCAAGCGCGACCAATATCGCTCGCGGGCGGCCTACAAGCTCCTCGAAATCGATGCGCGCTATCGGCTGCTCAAGGCGGGCCAGACGATCGTCGACCTTGGTGCAGCGCCGGGCAGCTGGTCGCAGATCGCCGCCGGCCGGGTCGGCGCCGCGCAGGGCAGGGGGCGCATCATCGCAGTCGATCTGCGGCCGATCGATCCGATCGCCGGCGTGCACTTCGCATGCCTGGATTTTCTGGCCGAGGATGGCCCCGAACGCCTGAAGACGATGCTCGACGGGCGCGCCGACGGCGTCCTCTCCGACATGGCGGCCAATGCCACCGGCCACCGCAAGACGGATCACCTGCGGATCGTGGCGCTCGCCGAGTTCGCGGGCACCTTCGCGCGGCAGGTGCTGAAGCCGGGCGGCTTCTTTCTTGCCAAAGTGCTGCAGGGAGGGACGGAGCATGCGCTTCTCACCGACCTCAAGCGCGACTTTGCGAGTGTGCGCCACGTCAAGCCCGCGGCAAGCCGCACCGAGTCGGCCGAGCTCTACGTGCTGGCGACCGGCTATCGCGGGACGGCGGCTGATGCCAAACCACGCGCGGCCGAGGCTGCCGATGAATAGAAGGTTCGCCGGCGCCGCGGGCGATGCTATGTTGCAGAGGCTCAAGGGAGGAAGCAATGAAAGCAACGATTGGATGTGGTGTACTGGTTGCCGCGCTCGTGTGGGGTGCGGCGAGCCGGGCCGAAGAGATCAAGATTGCGGTTGTCGGACCGATGACGGGCTCGCTTGCTGTGATCGGCGAGCAGCAAAAGCGGGGGGCCGACCTTGCCATCCAGGCGATCAACGCCGCCGGGGGAGTTGCCGGCAACAAGCTTGTGCTCGACGTCGAAGACGACGTCTGCGACCCGAAACAGGCAGTATCGGTCGCCAACCGCATCGTCGGCAACCAGATCAAGCTGGTTGCGGGTCACGCCTGCTCGGGATCGTCCATCCCGGCGTCCGCCGTCTATGCCGATGCCGGCGTCCTCATGATGACGCCCGCCTCCAGCAACCCGAAACTGACGGACGAGGCAGCCGACAAAGGCTGGACCACGATCATGCGGCTCTACGGCCGCGACGACACGCAGGGCAAATATATCGGCCCATGGATCGCCAAGAACTACAAGGACAAGAAGATCGTCATCCTGCATGACAAGAGCGCCTACGGCAAAGGTCTCGCCGATGCCGTCAAGGCCAACATGAACGCCGCAGGCGTGCAGGAGGCGCTCTACGACGGCATCAATCCGGGAGAGAAGGACTATACGGCCGAAGTCAGCAAGCTGAAGGCGCTCGGCGCCGAGTTCGTCTATTTCGGCGGCTACCACGCCGAGGCCGGGCTGATCTTGCGGCAGTCGGCCGATCAGGGTTTCAAATTCCAGCTCATGATGGGCGACAGCATCGCCACGCCTGACTTTTGGGCCATTTCGGGACCAGCCGGCGAGGGCACGATGTTCACTTTCCCTTCCGATCCGCGGGCGCGGCCGTCGGCCAAGGCCGTCGTCGATCAGTTCAAGGCGACCGGTTACGATCCGGAGGGCTTCACTCTCTTCAGCTACGCGGTCGTGCAGGCGCTCGCCGAAGGCTACAAGCGGGCGGGAAAGCTCGACGGCCCGGCCATCGCCAAGGCGCTGCGCGCCGGCGGCCCGGTGGAAACCGTGCTCGGACCCGTGGAATTCGATGAGAAGGGCGATCTGAAAAACAACGCCTACGACATCAATATCTGGCATGCCGGCAAATACGCCAAGATGCAATAAACGCGAGGGTCTTGGAAGCGTCACTTCTGCACAACGGTGCGCGGCCGGGCCGTCTCAAGCCCGGCCCGCGCGGGAACTGCCCGCACTATTACAGCGAGGAGCGTTTGTCATTGACGAGCGCTAACGATGTATTTGTGGTTTTCTGATACTGATGGCGAATCCGCACGGCGATCCGCCGACCGCCTGACATGAACGGACGCGCCGACGGCGGGGGAAAACAGAGTCGTCTGCCATGCTGGAAAGCGCCGGGATCGATCTGAATTCCACGAGCGACCTCATCATCGCCCTGATCGGTGCGACGGTCGGCGGCACGCTGTTGGGAATTGTGTCGGATCTTATCCTCGGGCAACGCGGCTTTGGCATTCTGGCCAACGGCCTTCTTATCGACCTTGGCATGGCCGGTGCGATCTTTGCGGCCGACCACCGGATCGGCGGTCTTGTTGTGACCGGGCCGGTACCGCTCGCGGCGCTCACCTGCGGCGGCGCCACCGTCATGCTGCTCTTCTTCAGCGCCTTGAAGAATCTCGCCTTCCGCTAGACGAGCAGGAAGCGTGTTCGGCCATTGATGTGCTCATAGTGCCAACCGAAGACGATCTCGTCTTGGTCGCCGCTGAGCTGGATCGCGGACCGGGCGGGAGAGCGTCTCAATCGTTGTCGATTGCGCCGGCTCCCGCGCCGCGCTCATGCGAGAGCGTGGAAGCCGGCACGTAGGTCCGGCGGGCGAGCCTTGAAAGCCGGTTCCAGACATCCGGATCGATGTTGGGCCCCGTGTTCGACGAATGTGCAGCTGGCGTCGGGATATGCCCGGGCGATCGCACACACCAAATTCGGTTGGTCGTCTCGATCGGCAGCAGGGCGCCGAGCGCGGCGCGGCTCGCACCCTCGCCCGTGAACGGCGTCCGACATGTCGATTGCACGAGATCTATGGTGGCACCCACGAGGCGGGCTGCCGCGGCGGCGAACGGCGCCAGCATGATCGGACGCGGCATGGCGTCCAGCTCGATCCTGCCGTGGGCCGCCAGCACGAAGGCATGGTCGACGACGACCGGCCCGGCAACCAGCGGGCTCACCGGCCCATCCGCGCCCCGCCATGGACTGCCGGTGACGTCCATCTTGATGCCGAGGCGACCTTCGGCATGAGCGTCCAGCAAGTCTGCCAGCGCCGGCAGGGCATCGACATTGCGCGCTGCGAGCCAGCGAGCTGCCTTGCCAGCCTCCTCGGCCTGGCCCCAGACGAGACCGGCCCCGCGGGCAGCCTTACGCACCTCGTATTCGATCTCGTTCAGCGAGACGTGCATCAGGTCGCCTGCGCCCCAGGCGGCCCGAAGGCCCAGTCGTCGTCAGGCCTCGCGTGGAGCTCGTCCGGAAAGGGTGCGTTCTCGAACAGGGTGATCCTCACCCAACGGTCCGATTTCGGGTCGAACCGCGTAGCGCCGAAAAACGACAGCTTGCAGCGCAGCAGATCGATCGGCCGCACGACCGCGTCGATCAGGTTGTCCCTGATTTCGGCGTAGGGCCGCCGCGCTGCGATTTGCACCCGCCGCACGATCTGTCGAAACTCCGGCGCGCCCGCCAGGAACGACGCAACCGAGTACGTCTCGTGATGGAGCTCAAGGGCCTTGGCCAGCGCGACGACGTCGCGCGCCACGGTCAGCGGTTGCTCCCGCTCGGCGCCCGGTTCCTCGTCGCGGCGGCCCAAGCGTGGCTCGAGCTTCTCCTCCGACACGTACCAGAACAGCGCTTGCGCCGTGGGCTTGGTGAAATCGATCTCGAAAGCAAAGGCATAGTGCTGGCGAAGCAAGGCCGCCAAAGCGCCAATCGTCATCCCACCGTCGATGACAAACTCCCGCTCCTCGTCGCTCACCATGCAAGCGGCAAGGTCATCGACCAGATCCCCGTGCGGCTCGAGCAGCAGGGCCAACAGCAGTTCCTGCGCCTCCTCGCCCAGATGCGCCGCTGACCAGTCAAACAGGGCATCCCAGGGATAGGACCTGTCGAAGGGGGAGTCGCGGAGATCGGCTCGCAGTGCCGCCAAATCGGCGGCAAGCCCGGCGATGCGCCGCGACTGGACTTCATCGCCCGTCCGCCACTGGCTGGCCTGCGCCTGGGCCTGCGCGACAAGCTCGACGAAACGGGCGACCCGGTCCGATCCCGCACGACGGATGGCGCGAACCCTGGCAAGGGCGGTCTCCCGCGCGCCCATCCAGCTGTCGAGCAGGGAGGGATGATTGATGAGGAATGGTGCCATCCCAAGCCCGGTGGCATTGCCGACACCGAGCCGCCGCCGCAAACCTGTGTCGAGACGCACGGCTGAGTCCGGCGCACGGGCCGCGGCAAGGTGGTCGGCCCAGTCGACTGTGAAGGCGCGAATGAGCCAGATCGACAGCATCTCCGCGGCAAAGGGCCCGGCAAATTCGATCCGTCCCGCGATGCGTTCCCGGTCCGCCAAGCCAAACTTGCCGTTGGCATAAACGGCAGTCGTGCGCATCAGATAGCCAACCGCATCGAGTTCGGCCGAGTCGGGTTGCTCTCCGGCCGCGAGCCGCCCGACCACGTAGTCGAACAGACGCACGCTTTTGTTGGCGCGCGACAGGACGATCTCCTCGGCGCTGCAGCGGCCCGCCTCCTGGTAAGGCACGTTGGCCGCAAGCCGCGCGATGTCGGCCTCGCTGACCTCTCCGTCGTGCAGGACGAAGGTCGCGTCCCATTCCTCCGCGATGACGCGGTCGGTTCGCTTTGCGGGATCGAGATGGTGCGGGAAGGCGACGAGACTGTAGGTTCGGCCCTTGCCGCAGACACGATAGACCGCAACTCCCTCGCCGCGCCTATCGACTCGCCAGACGGGCCGGTCGAATTGCCAGTTGTCACGCCGGAGGCGGCGCAGCAGTACCCGCAAAAAGCTCAAGCGCGTCGGATGGAAGCTGCCCATCCGAGCGAGGCGCATCACGGTCTCGGGCGCTCGCAGAGCCACGCTGGGTGGCCTGGACAATTCGGCGATCGATGGCGACATGCTCACCCGTTTGCGCGGCCCGGCGGCCTTGCGTGCGCCTGACGGAGAGGGGGCGCGCCACGATGAATGTGCCACATCATCCGGGCGAGGCAAGCCGCCCTAAGGGTGGAGGACCGGGGGTCCAAAGGATGTGGTGAGGAACCGCAGCCAATTCAGCCCGACGATCGCATCGACCTCGGCTTCGGAGAAGCCGACTGCGGAAAGGCCCGTCGCGATGTTGCCGAAATCCAGGTTGGATCGAAACCACGTTGGCTGCGCGGGAAAGACGACAGAAGGATCGGGCGCCCCTCTGGTCCAGCTTCCGCGCCGCATCCATTGCACGACTGCATCTGGCTGGTTCTGACAAAGGTCGGTGCCCAGACCGAGAGCGGCAACCCCGATGAGGTCGGCCGTGCGCGCCACCATGGCGCAGAAGTCCTCGAGACTGCATGCCGACGAGCCCCTCAAGTGCAGCGGGTAGAGGCTGAAGCCAAGCATGCCACCGCTCGCCGCCAGAGACCGCAGGACCTCTTCGGGCTTGTTGCGAACGACCGGGTGCCAGGAGCGGGGATTGGCGTGTGTAATGGCGATCGGCCGTGCCGACATCTCAATGGCGTCGAGCGTCGAGCGGTCGCCCGAGTGCGACATGTCTATGACCATGCCCAGTCGGTTCATCTCGCGAATGACTTCACGCCCCATGCGGGTGATGCCCGCGTCATTCGCCTCGTAGCAACCGGTCGCGAGCAGGCTCTGGTTGTTGTAGGAAAGTTGCATGAAACGAACGCCGAGCGTGTGGCAGATCTCGACGAGGCCGATATCATCCTCGATTGGAAAGCAGTTCTGCAAACCGAAGAAGACTGCGGTGCGCCCTTCGGCATGCGCCCGGCGCACGTCCTCGGCCTGGCGGCCTGGGAAGATAAGGTCGCCAAACCGCTCGAACCAGCCGTTCCAGCGGACGACGTTGGCAATCGTCTCGCGAAAATCCTCATGATAGGCGATGGTGACGTGGATGGCCGCGACGCCGCCGGCATGCAATTGCCTGAACACCGCCTCCGAGTAGTTGCAATATTGCAGGCAGTCGACGATCAGGCGGTCAGGACGTGATGTCATGGATGCGGGTTCGCCGTCCTAAAGGCAGCCTGCCATCAACGCCGTCTGGAATACCGTGTCAATCGGCCTGGTTCCATGGCCGGCGGCGTCGAGAACACTTGGGCAATAAGAGTGCGCGTCCGTACGCTTTTGGCGCAGCTGCCCTCCTGTTATTGACTGAGGCGCAGTCGCCTCCCGTTTAGGATCACGCCGCAATGACGCAATCCACCGCCCGCTTCATGGCCATGAAGGGAGCGGGCTATTATTCGAAGGCGACGACCGGCGCCAAGCACGTCATCGACGGCGCGGTGCCCCTTGTTCTTGATGCACTCGGGCGAATGAAGCTTGCCGACGACGGCAGCGTGTTCCGTGCAGCCGACATGGGCGCGGCGGACGGCGGCACCTCCATCGATCTGTGGCGCAAGGTGCTGAGGGCGGTCCGCATACGGGCACCATCGCGGCCCATCGAGATGGTCTACACCGACCTGCCGCGCAACGACTTCGCGCAGGTGTTTCGCGTCATCCATGGGCAGACCGACATTGCGAGCTATCTGCCGGAGATCGACAATCTCTACGTCTTTGCCGCCGGCACTTCTTTCCACAACGCGATCTTTCCCCCGGCATCACTGCACTTTGGATTCTCGGCCACCGCCTCGCACTACATCGCCCGGACGCCCTGCAACATTCCGAATCATGTTCACATGGTGGGCGCAACCGGCGCCGAGCGCGAGGCCTATGTGGCGCAAGGGCGCGCCGACTGGGAGCGCCTGCTGATGGCCCGAGCACAAGAACTCGTACCCGGCGGCCGTCTGTGTCTCCTCAACTTTGGCATCGACGAAGCGGGTCGCTATCTGGGCCATACCGGCGGCGCGAGCATGTTCGATACCTTCGATCGCCTTTGGCGGGGTCTTGTAGAAGACGGCATGATCATCAGGCAGGAATATGAGAACACGAATTTCCCGCAGGTCTATCGCACGATTGACGAATTCGTCGCGCCACTCCAGGATCGGACATCCCCGGTCTATCGCGCCGGCCTGCGGCTCGAGCATGTCGAGACGCGCGTTTTGCGCTGTCCCTATGCCCGGGAATTCGAGCGCCACGGCGACGCTGCGGCTTTCGCCAGGGCCTATATCCCGACCTTGCGCTCCTGGAGCGAGCCCACTTTCGAAGCAGGCCTCGCACCGGCGCGCCTTGCCGAGGAGCGCGAGCGCATCCTCGACGAGTTCTATGGACGTTACCAGGCACTCGTCGAGCGCACCCCGCAGGACCATGCCATGGACTACGTCCATGTGCATTTGATTTGCGCCAAAGAAGAGGGTTGAGCCCTTGTGTCGTTCACCCGTCCCCGGCGGCTTGTGGCGGTCGAGCGAAGCCTGCAAGCGGTATCCGCGCTCCGAAGCCGCGCGATCCGGCGAGGGGGCCCGGCCACCCGGCAAAGGTCGCAGAGCTTCGGTCCGTCAGCATGAACCCACCATGCTCGCTGCAGTGCCATGGTCCAGGACAGAGCGGCCCTTCATGTGTGTGCGAGTGCGCGCCCTGATGCCGCGTCAAACAGTTTGGCTCCGTCGAGCGAGATTGAAAGCCAGACCTTGTCCCCCGTCGTGACGTGGATCGCGCTCGACGTGCGGCAATGAACCTCGTCGCGCCCAAATGTGAGCACAAGCTGCTGCTCCCGACCGACCCTGCCATGCGAATAAACTGTCGTAGCGACCGCGCCAGCTTCGGGCCGCTCGACGAGGGCGACCTGCTTTGGTCGCAGCCCGACGATGATTTCGCGCGATGGTGCCATGTTCGCCTGCGCAGCCAACGCTTCGCTGAGCGACAGCGAAGACCCAGCGACTTGCACGATCGTGTTCCCGTTCTCCTGAGCCAAGCGTGCGTGCACGAGACTCATGGGCGGATCTCCGATGAAACCGGCAACAAAGGCGGTAGCGGGCTCATGGTAGAGTTCGAGCGGTGCGCCAAGTTGCTCGATTCGGCCGTTGCGCATCACGGCGATCAAATCTCCCATCGCCAGGGCTTCCTGCTGGTCATGAGTTACGTGGATGGTGGTCGTGCCGATGCGGTCGTGCAGCAGTTTGATCTCAGCCCGCATCTCATAGCGAAGCCGGGCGTCGAGATGCGTCACGGGCTCGTCGAGAAGCAGGACGCCAGGGTCATGGATAAGCGCCCGGCCGAGCGCGACCCGCTGCTGCTGCCCGCCGGAGAGCTGGTTCACCCGGCGGTGAAGCAGCTGATCAATCCTGAGAAGCGCGGCGACCCGTTTCACGCGCTCCTCGATTTCGGCTTGCCGATAGCGACCACGGCGGATCGGGGCTCGCAGCGGAAAGGCGAGATTGCCGGCGACCGACAGATGAGGGTAGAGTGCGTAGTTCTGGAACGCGAGCCCAATATTGCGGCTTGCCGGCGGCAGACCGTTGACCCTCTTGTCGCCGATCAGCACCTCTCCCGAGTCGGGTTCCGTGAGGCCGGCGACGATGCGCATCAAGGTGGTCTTGCCGCAGCCCGAAGGCCCGAGCAGGCACAAGTATTTGCGATCGGGGCAAGCGAGCGACAATCCCTCGAACAGGCGCGACGTTCCGAAGCTTTTGTAGATGTCACGAAAGTAGATTCCCGCCATTGCCCTTCACCTGTCATCATGAACCAAGGCGAAAGCGCGAGTTGGGATCATCGCGGCCGTTTGAAGGGCACAATTGTCGTGAGCTTCGCTATTCACTGTTCCGAGCGGCCCGCAAGAGGTTGATATTGTCGGCGCCGAAGACATGAGCGCAATCCATCGCAAAGTGCAGCTCGATGACCTCTCCCGCCGATGGCACGCACCCGGAGGGCACCAGCGCACTGACGCGCCCAGCCGGCGTGTCCGCAATGATGACGGTGGAGTCGCCCTGCGGTTCAATCACCCTCACTCGGCCGGACAGGCCGGAGATCGTCTCGCCTGCGCTGCCACTCGAAAGCGCCACGTGCTCTGGCCGGATGCCGAGCGTGAGGGGGTCCGTGCCGCCAGAGCGCAGCTTGGCTGACTGTGCCCCCGACAGCGGCATCATCGCCGCGCCAACCTGCAGGTTCTGCCCGTCCCCGGCAAGCCGTGCGGGAAGCATGTTGATCGGAATCCGGCCGATGAACTCGGCGACGAAGCGGTTGATGGGTCGGTCGAGAAGGTCGACGAGACTGCCCAGCTGCTGCAGACGGCCGTTTTCCATCACAGCAATGCGGTCGGAGACCGCCTCGGCTTCCTCCTGATCGTGTGTGATATAAATGGTGGTGGCACCAAGGCGTTCGTGCAGTCGGCGCAGCTCGGCGCGCAGTTGCACCCTCAGATAGGCCTCCAGGTGGCCTAGCGGCTCATCCATCAGGAACATCTTGGGGCGACGGACAATGGCGCGCCCAAGGGCGACGCGCTGCCGCTGGCCGCCAGAGAGGGTCTGGGGCCGTTGGCGAAGATACTCGACGATCTGCAGTGTCTCGGCCACTTGCTGCACGCGCTCGCGGATTTCGGCGCGCGGGCGCCGTCGTGCCACCAACGGCATGGCGATGTTCTCGAAAACGCGAAGATGCGGATAGAGTGCGTAGTTTTCGAACACCATGGCCATGTCGCGTGCTTGCGGAGGCACGTCGTTGATGCGTCGGCCGTCAAGCACCAGATCGCCGGATGAGATGGATTCGAGCCCGGCGAGCATTCTCAGGGTCGAGGATTTCCCGCAGCCCGAGGGGCCGAGCACGCAGAGAAACTCACGGTCTGCCACCGCGAGGTCGAGGTCAACGACCGCACGGGTCCCGTCCGCGTACGTCTTGCAGATACGGTTGAACTCGACGCGCGGCATCTCTATCTCACCGCGCCAAAAGTGAGGCCCCGAACCAAATGGCGTTGCAGCGCCAAGGTGAAGATCATGATGGGCAGTACGGCCATTGTGCCGACCGCCATATACTCCCCCCAATCGATGTTCATGGAGGCCGAGAAGCCCGCGAGATAGACCGGGATGGTGGCTGCATCGCCGGGAGCCAGGATCGAGGCGAACAAGAACTCGTTCCAGGAGAAGATCGCCGAGAGGATGGCCGTCGCGGCGAGGCCGGGCCGAACCAGCGGCAGTGCAACACGGAGAAAAATCTGCCAGCGGGTGTAGCCGTCGACCAGGGCTGCCTCCTCGATTTCGATCGGGATCTCCAGGAAAAAGCCACGCAGGATCCAGGTCACGAAAGACAGGTTCATACTGGTGTAAACGACGATCAGTGCAATTTGCGTGTCGAGCAAGCCCGAGCGCTGAACCATCAGATAGATCGGGACGATGAAGCCGACCGGAGGCGCGAACCGGGTCGAGAGAATATAGAAGGCGACATCGCGATTGCCGCGAAAGCGAAACCGCGCCAGCCCATAGGCGGCCATCGCGCCAAGAAAGACGGCAAGAGCACTGCTAGACAAAGTCACCACCAGACTGTTGAAGAGATAGTGGTCGGCGCTTCGCCCACCAAAAACAAAAAGCGCATTGTAGTAGCTTTGAAACCTTGGCGTGAACAACCAGACCGGAGGCCAGGCAAATGTTTGCTGATCGGTCTTCAGCGAGGTCGTAATCATCATGTATAACGGGAACAGACCAAATCCCACGAACAAACAAGCCGCGAGATAGATTGCCAGATTGCGAGCTCCAGTCGCTGCACCGACAGCGTTCTTTTTGTCAGGGACGATTGTGCTCATGTTGCCGCGCCGTAGTTGAGTCGGCGGACAAAGATCTGGGCAATTATGCTGACCGCGATGATCATGACGACGGCTTCTGCCGCCGCCGAGCCGAGGTCCTGGTCAAGGAAGCCGGTTGAGTAGATGTACCAGGATAGTGTTTCGGTCGCGCCGCCAGGACCGCCGCGAGTCATCAGATAGATGAGCTCGATCATCCGGAAGGCGTCGACGACCCGCAACACCAGCACGACCCAGATCGCTGACCTCAGGAGCGGCAGGGTGACGCGCCAAAAGGTTTGCCACGGCGTGAGCCCGTCCATTTTCGCTGCTTCGTAGACGTACTCAGGAATAGCCTGCAGGGCCGCGAACATCACCAGCATGACGAACGGGGTCCATTGCCATGCATCGGCGAGAACCAGACTCAGAATGGCGAGCTTGCCGTCGGTCAGGAAGGGAATGCGATGCGGCGCCCCGAGCAGGAAAGCGAACCAGTTCATCGCGCCGAAGTTTTCGTTGAAGATATAAAACCAGATGAGCCCGGACGCGAGGGGCATGACCATGATCGGCAGGATGGCAAGCTTGCGCAAGGTTGCCATGCCCCGAAGCTTGGCGCTGAACAGGAAAGCCAGCGCAAAGCCGACCAGGAATTCGACGGCCGCGGCAATCGCGACAAATTTGAACGAGACCCAAAGGGAGTTGATGAAGCGGTCGTCGTCAAGGAGATCGCGATAGTTGGACCAACCAATGTATCGCGGCGGCGTGGGTCGGCCCAGCGTGAACGTGTGCAGGCTGATATAGAGCGCGTAGATGAACGGATAGATGTTGATGGCAACGAGCACCAGCATGGCCGGCGCGATAAGCAGCAAGGCGGTACGACGGTCCGCCCGCTTCGATGCGGCCACGAGCCGTTGATGCTCTTGGGGGCGTGCTGAAAGGCCTGCTGACATCCCGCCGTCGCCAGGACCTGGTGCGGACTCTCGGGGAAGCGCGACCCTCTGCGCTTTTCACTGGCGCAGAGGGTGGGAAGGGCGGGGTTTTCGTCTACTGATAATATCCGGCCTTGCGCATGATGCGGTCGATCAGCCTCTGGGCTTCCTTCACGGCGTCTTCGGGAGACTTTCCGCCCGAAATCATTTCGTGCATCTGAGTGCCGAGCACGTCGACCATCTGTTGCAGCTCCGGCACGGGCGGCCGCTGCCAGCTGGCGATCTCGCCCGCGCTTGCAAAGTCGTCCACAGCCTTCACGGCAGGGCAGCGCTTCACCACGTCCGGGTCCTGGCTCACACTATGCCGCGGGCTGACGCAATCGCCATTCTTCGTATACTCGACCATCATTTCTTTGGTTGTCAGCCACTGAATGACCTTCCAGGCAAGCTCCTGGCGCTCCTTGGGCAGATTGGTCGGAATGGCGAGAGACCAACCGCCCAGGGTGGAACGGTTCGGCGCGCCGATGCCGGCCGGATGCGGCACGTATGCCACATTTCCGTAGGCGGGAGACTTGGGGTCGCCATCCCACGCCGAGGCATTGCCTGACCACACATAGGTCATCGCACATCCGCCTTGGGCAAATACCCGCGTGCGCTCGTCCCAGGCCATATCGAGGATGCCGGGAGGTGAATACGGCATGAGCGCCTTGAGGTAGTTCGCAACGGCAACTCCGGCCTTGTTGTCGATCGTCGGGCGCATGTTTTTCGGCTTGATCGTGCCGATATCATAGTCGTCGCCGTTCTTCGTCAGGTCGATCGGCGCCTGCCCAAAAGCGCCGAGGGTCTGCAGGAAGGTTTGACCTAGCGGCGTTCCCCGCGCGGCGTTCCAACAAATTGCCGCCACGTTTTTCGCGGGGTTGTTCAACTTCTTCGCATCTTCCAAGACATCGTCGATTGTCTTCGGCGGGTTGGCGATTCCAGCCGCCTTGAACAAATCGGTTCGGTAGGCAAATATTTCCGGGTGAGGTTGGATTGGAATTGCCAATATCTTCCCATCATGCACGACGCCATCCCAAGCGGCGGTTTGGAAATCAGATTTGTCAAACGAGCTCGCCCAGGGGGTCAGGTCCAGCAAAAAGCTTTTGTACTCGCCAAACTGCGGCAGATCGACAGCCACGATATCGTAACGCGATTCCGTATTTTGCGAATTCAACAGAACTTGTTGATGCAAATTATCGAAAGGCAGGACGGTCAGCTCGATCTTGCCGCAAGCCATTTTCTCCAAGTTATCATGAATTTGCTGCATGACCTTGAAGACCGGGTCACTGACGACAATGAGACGGATCGTCTGCCCATTCAGGACACATTCGGCGTGGCTGCTTCCGGCGAAGGCCACCCCCGCCACGAACACCGCCGCAGCGGCGCACCGTCGCAGCACCGAAGCCATGCCCGATGTGACTAGAGACATTTGCTTCCTCCCATTGGGCGCTGATCGCGTTGAGTGAGCGTGCGCTCCGCTTCTTGCTCACCACCCGTTTCTTCCGGGGCCGCTGGTTCAGTATTGCAAACGGCGCAGACTGACTCAAGGCTCCTCGGGGCGCGGCAAGGGCGAGTTCGGGCGCCACCCCGTCCGCACCGGGCCTTCAGAAGGGCGCGTTCAGCAACAAATCACATGGGCC
>JAFAME010000121.1 GCA_019233695.1 Methylobacteriaceae bacterium | reverse complement strand
CAATTCCGGCGGCCCGTTGGTGTCCTCTGCCGGCGAGGTGATCGGCATCAACACAGCCATCATTCTCGGGGCGCAGGGCATCTGCTTTGCGGTTGCCTCGAACACCGCCGATTTCGTCCTCGGCGAAATCGTCAAGCATGGCCGCGTGCGCCGCGGCTATATCGGGATTGCTGCGGGCAGCACCAGCATCCCGCGCCGCATTGCGCTTCGGCTTGGGCTGACGCAGGGAACCGCCGTGGTCATCACCTCGGTCGAGGCCGACAGCCCTGCTGACCAGGCGGGGCTGCTGACCGGCGATCTCGTCCTCGCCATCGACGGCCGGCCGGTCACGGGGGCCGACGATCTTGTGCGCGCGCTCGCCGCCGACACGATCAACCGCACCGTGCCGCTCGACGTGCTGCGCCGCTCGGATCAGAGACGCGTCTGGCTGAGCCCGAAGGAACGCGGACGATAAGGCCGCGGATGCTCCCCCGCTCGCGGGGGAGCTGGCGGCGCAGCCGACTGAGGGGCCGGCCCACCGCCCGCAGCGGCCGCCCCCTCCACCATGCTCCGCATGGTCCCCTCCCCCGCTGCGCGGAGGAGGAACCGGCCGCACCAGCGTGGACACTCCCCCGCGCCGCTGCCGACATCGCGGAGTCCTCTGCGAATTTTTGCATTTTTTGCGCTCGCTAATCGAAGGAAACCTCCTCCCCGGCTGAGCGCCAGCCGGCGAACCCCGCACCGAAATGGCCGGCAAGATCGTCGCACCCAGCCTCGCGGGCGCGCCGGAGAGCCGTCAGCGATCGCTTGCCGCTCTGGCAGGAAAACACAATCTCTTTTCCCGCCTCCCGCGGCAAGTCGTGCGGATCAAACGAAGACAGCGGCATCAGCACCGCGCCCGGAATGTGGCCGACATTGTATTCGTGCGCCTCACGCACATCAACAACGAGGAGCGAACCATCATCAAGCCCGCGCTTGAGCTCGTCGAGCGACAGGTCGCGATCGGCAACGATGTCAGGCATGGATCGGCATCCTGGATCGGGCGGCTTGGAGATCACCAAGGATGACGATATGGCAGCGTCAGGCGCCACGGCAAACACTCATTTCGAGCCACCGGCCGATCTCGATGGCCGCGGATTGAGGACGAGTCTTGACCGACCAAAAACCGAGATCGGGCCTGCGCAAGGGGCTGACAAGCTACGGCGATGAGGACTTCTCGCTGTTCCTGCGCAAAGTGTTCATCAGTGCCGCAGGTTATGGCGAGGATGCCCTCGATCGGCCGATCATCGGCATCGCCGACACGGGAAGCGATTTCAATCCCTGCCACGGCAATTCCCCGCAGCTGATCGCCGCGCTGAAGCGCGGCATCCTGCTGGCGGGCGGCCTGCCGATGGTCTTCCCGGTGATCTCGCTCCACGAATCCTTCGCCGCGCCGACGAGCATGTATCTGCGCAACCTCATGGCCATGGCGAGCGAGGAGATGATCCTCGCCCAGCCGATGGACGCGGTGGTGCTGATCGGGGGCTGCGACAAGACGGTCCCTGCCCTTTTGATGGCAGCGGCAAGCGCCGACATTCCGGCAATTATCCAGATCGTCGGCCCCATGCAGGTCGGCCACTACCGCGGCGAGGTGCTCGGCGCTTGTACCGACTGCCGACGGCTGTGGGCCGACTACCGCGCCGGCCGCCTCGACGCAGCGGAGATCGGGCGCGTGAGCGAACGCCTCGCGCCAGGTGCAGGAACCTGCATGGTGATGGGCACGGCCTCGACCATGGCGGCGCTCACCGAGGCTCTCGGCATGACGCTGCCGGGTTCCGGCTCGATTCCGGCAACAACTGCCGACCGCCTTCGCAACGCCGAGGCAACCGGCCGGCGCGCGGTTGCGCTCGCCCGGTCCGGCGGACCGCGACCGAGCGAAATCATGACAGCAGCCGCATTCCACAACGCCATGGTGACGCTGCAGGCGCTCGGCGGCTCGACCAACGGGCTTCTGCACCTCATCGCCATTGCCGGCAGGCTCGGCATTGCCATCGATCTTGCCGATTTCGACCGCATCGGCCGCAAGGCCCCGGTCCTCGTCGATCTGAAACCGTCGGGCGCGCACTACCTCGAGCATTATCACTGGGCCGGAGGGACCCCCCGGCTTTGGCACGAGCTGCGCGACCTGCTCGACGAGATCGCGCTCAATGTGGCGGGAACGACCCTGCGCGAGGCGATCGATGCAGCTGAAGACGTGCCGGGCCAAACCGTGATCCGCCCTCGTGCCGCGCCCTTGAAACCGGTCGGCGCGATGGCCGTCCTCTTCGGCAATCTCTGTCCGCGGGGCGCGCTGATCAAGCAGGCGGCCGCCTCCCCTGCCCTGCTTCGCCATGAAGGAAGGGCGGTCGTATTCGAGAGCACGCAAGACGTTGCCCGCATCGACGACCCGGACCTCGATGTCGCGGAAAGCGACATCCTGGTGCTGCGGCATGCCGGCCCGAAGGGCGCGCCGGGCATGCCGGAAGCGGGCTACCTGCCGATTCCCAGGAACCTGCTGCGACAGGGCGTCAAGGACATGGTGCGCATCTCGGACGCCCGCATGTCGGGAACCGCCTTCGGCACCATTGTGCTGCATGTGACGCCCGAGGCGGCGGTCGGCGGCCCGCTGGCGCTCGTCGAGACGGGCGATCGCATCCGGCTCGACGTCGAAGCGCGGCGGCTCGATCTTCTGGTAAGCGAGGCCGAGCTGACGCGGCGCAAGGCCGAGTGGACGCCGCCGGCCGCGCCGACGGGCTCCGATCGTGGCTATGCCCGCCTTTTCCAGGACGCGGTGTTGCAGGCCGACGAGGGATGCGATTTCGATTTCCTGCGTCCGCGCAAGGCCGCTGCCGATCGCCGCTAGTGCCACCGCGACCTCAGGTTCCCTGCATCAGGTCAAACAGCGTCAAGGCGATGACCTTTGTCGCCTTGCGCAGGTCTTCGAGCACCAGCCGCTCGTCGGCACGATGGCCATTGGCTTCGAGGAGTGAGCGTGGGCCTGCACCATAGATCACGGTTGGAATGCCGGCGGCGCTGTAGAGGCGCGCATCGGTGTAGAGCGGCACGCCATTGGCCGGAATGTCTTGGCCGATGACGTCCTTGGCGTGGCGTTGGAGGAGCCTGACGAGCATCTCCTGGCCCACTACCGGCACAAACGAACGCGCCAAAAGGATTCGCCTGGTCGTGACCTCGATGCCGGGGAGCCCCGCGCATGTCCGCTCGACATGCGCCACAAGATCGCGCTCGACCTCGTCCGGATCCTCCTCCGGGATGACGCGTCGATCGATGCGCATCCTCACCTCGTCCGGCACGACATTGGTGTTGATGCCCCCGGAAATCAGGCCGACGACGAGCGTCGGATGATCGATGCCGGGAACCTTTGAGCATATCTGCCGGTAGCCCTGGCGCAACGCGTAGAGCGAGGCGAGGACTTGCGTTGCCGCCTCCAATGAATCGGACCCGGTGTCGGGGCGCGCGGCGTGCGCCGACCTGCCCGTAACCCGGATTTCAAGGTGCAGGCAGCCGTTGTGGGCAATGACCACGTTGTAGGAGAAACCGGCGCTGATCACGTAATCCGGCTTAGTCAGGCCACGCTCGAGGAGCCAGCCGGGACCCGAGAGCCCGCCGGCTTCCTCGTCATAAGTGAAGTGCAACTCGATCGTGCCCCGCAGCGGCAGGCCGGAGGCCTGAAGCGCCTTCAGCGCGAAGGCGTAGGTCGCGAAATCGGATTTCGACACCGCGACGCCACGGCCGTACATGACGCCGTCGCGCACTTCCGCGCCGTAGGGATCGGTAGTCCATCCAAGGCCCGGCGGCACGACATCGCCATGCGCGTTGAGCGCGATGGTCGGACCCTCGCCGAAGTGGCATCGCACGATCAGGTTCACGACCGAGATCATGCCATTGGCCCGGACCGCCTCGGCCGGAACGCGATGCCGCTCGACGGAAAAACCTATGCCCTCCAAAAGCTCCGCCGCTCGCGCCGCATGTGGCGCACAATCGCCCGGCGGATTGTCGGAGGGAACCTTCACGAGCGCAGCGAGAAACTCGACGGCCGCGGCGTGATCGCGATCGATCAGGGACAGAATGCGGGCACGAGCGTCGGGGGTCACATTGCTTCTCGCTTGGCGCGGACGGCAGTGCGACAGGCCCGAGCAAACGGCGAGTGTCAAGCAGCGAGCGGTTGGGTCCGGCACGGCGTCCCCGGCGCTTCGCTGCCATGCGTCTCATGTGCGAAATCTAACAGCAGGCCTTTGCGGCACGCTGCATGATGAGGACAGTGGTTCAGACCCTCGCGACGACACGTTGGAGCAAGATCATGTACGCGACCTCAGTCCTTGCTTTCGAGCACCCCGCGGCCTTTGCGAACCCGCACCGCCACGGAGCGGGGACCGCATCGGACCGATCGTGGGCGCGGCCTGACGCAGCATCGATCCGGAGCGCGCAGATGAAGGATCGTTGCGGGCGGACCAAAGGCGAGCGCCGGCGTTTGCGGCGGCTATGGCTGCTCTGCAACGCGCTTGCGACGCTCGACGCCTGACATCGTCAGGATCTCCGCACGAAACGACCGGCGCTGTCGCACGTCTGCGGCTTGATCCATGCGCCGTCACGACATTGCTTCACGCCATTGCATCTGATCGCACCCCTGCTGACATGATGTTTTACGAATCCCGTCGTCGCAAAGCGTAAACAGGATTGGCCCGATACAGCTTGGGCGTTTGTCTTGAAAGTTACCAACAAACATCTTTCGACGAAATGATTTGAGTTTTAATCAACCTCTCCGCAATCGTCGTTAGAGCAGCTTTCTTTGCCGATCCGCGGGTCGGAGAACGAATGCTCGGTGCGTTGCGACTCGCCACGCCTTGTCCGATGCTTGTTTCCTTCCAACCGGCATGCCCACAAAAATTTGCCCAATACTGGCCAAAAGGGGATGACAACCAGCAAGTGTTGGAGGATAAGAAGGAAACACAAGGGAGAATGGACATGAATGACACAACATCAATGACCAATCGCATTGAGATGGCAGCCGAGATCGTCTCGGCATACGTGAGCAACAACTCGCTTCCGGCAGGCGAACTCCCGGCGCTGCTGCAAGCTGTGCACGCATCGCTTGAAAAGATCGGCACAGGAGGGGCGGTGGAGCCACAGCCGCAGGCCAAGCAGCCCGTCGTTCCCGTCAAGAAATCTGTCGGCACCGATTTCATCGTGTGCCTGGAATGCGGCCGCAAGTTCAAATCCCTGAAACGGCATCTTCAAACCGCGCATGGACTCAATCCGGACGAATATCGGACGAAGTGGAGCTTGAACAGAAGCTATCCGATGGTCGCCCCCGCCTATGCGAATGCGCGTTCGACTTTGGCCAAGCAGATGGGCCTCGGCCAGAAGAAGACAGATGCTGCGCCGCCCGCGAAATCGAACTCGTCTTCAGCATCGGCCCGAAAGTCGCGCGGCCGGCCGAAGGCGGCGGCGAGCGCCTGACGGGCGATTTTCGCCTCTCATTGTCGGGATGCGAGGGCAGTCGGGGTCGCCGACATGGATGAAGACCGCTTCAATATGGCGTTGCGCAAGTTCCTCAAGGAGGTCGGCGTGACCTCCCAACGGGAAGTCGAGCGGGTTGTGCGCGAGGGTCGAGCCAAAGGCCGGACATTGCAGCTGAAGATGACGCTCACGTCGAAAGATGTGCCCGCGTTCGAACACGTCGTCGAACATACCATCGATCTCGACTGAGCCGGCGCGGACCAATTCTACGGTAGCCCGGATGGAGCGAAGCGAAATCCGGGGTGGTACATCGCTGCGTTGCTGCGGCGCCTCTATTCCATTTCGGCTGTCATGGTCCCGGATTGCGCTTCGCTCCATCCGGGCTACGGCGGCGGGGCTCTCTATTCCGCCGCGTGCGAGACCGCGGCCGCCTTTCGCGCGAAGGCGGCGGGAATCTCGCGTAAGGCCTCTCCGACGATGACGATGCAGGGGCCGGTTGGACGGGAGGCCGTGACGGCCGCTGCCAGTTCCCCCACTGGCGCTACAATCACGCGTTCATCGGGCTGCGTCGCCCGCTCGACCAGCACTGCCGGGGTTGCAGCCGCAAGACCTTGGCGGAGCAGACGCTCGGTCAGCGCGGGCAGCGTCTTGACGCCCATATAGATGACCGTGGTCGCTGCGGGATCGGCGAGCGCCCGCCAATCGAGGTCGCCGGGCAACTGCCCGCCTCTGGCGTGCGCGGTCACGAACTGCAGTCGTCGCGCGTGATCGCGATGGGTCAGGGAGACGCCGATGCTCGCGGCAGCGCCTGTGGCGGCGGTGACGCCGGCAATGACCTCGAACGGAACGGCGGCTGCCTGGAGCGCCGCGATCTCCTCTCCGGCCCTGCCGAAGATCATCGGGTCGCCGCCTTTCAGACGAACGACCCGCTTGCCCGCCCGGGCGAGCTCGATCAGAAGGCCGCTGATCTGCTCCTGCGTGCATGAGGGCTTGTGGCCGCGTTTGCCGACGGTGATGCGTTCGGCCTCACGGCGTGCCATTTCGACAATATGCGGCGACACGAGGTCGTCGTAGAGCACGACATCGGCCGATTGCAGCACACGCACCGCTTTGAGCGTCAACAGCTCCGGATCCCCCGGCCCGGCACCGACAAGGGCTACCGAGCCGACCTCAGCGCCCGTGTCCTTGGAGATTGCGGCCACAAGCTCCTCGCGGTCGCTTTCCTCAGGTGTGCGATCCGGCGTCGCCAACGCCAGGCGGGTGAAGCGCTCCCAAAAGCTGCGACGGGCACGAAATCCGAGCCGCATCGACTGCACGATCGGTCGCCACGCCCGAGCCGCCTCCGCCCAGCGGCGAAAGCTCACAGGCAGAATGGTCTCGATCCTCGCCCTGACCGCCTGCGCGAAGACCGGCGCGGCGCCATCCGTCGAAATCCCCACGACAAGCGGCGACCGGTTCACGATCGACCCGAACTGGAAGTCGCTGAAAGCCTGTCTGTCGACAATATTGACCGGAACGCCCGCCGCCCGTGCAGCGCGGCTGAAGGCATCCGCTTCAGCCGCATCGGCGCAATCACCGACGGCGATGGCGGCACCATGAAAATCGTCTTTGGTCCACGGCCGACGGTGCAACGTGACGGCTTCAACCGACTCGCGCACCAGCGTTTCGAGCGCCGCGCCGGGCGCAGGCGCATAAACATCGATTTTGGCGCCGGCAGCAGCCAGGAGCTCGGCTTTCCAGCCTGCAGCGTCGGTCCCTCCGGCAACGAGAGCGCGCTTTCCGCCGAGCTTGAAGAAGACGGGGAGCGTCGCGAGTTCCGCCATCCTAGTCGCCCGCGCGGGCTCCGGCCGGCGCGCGATCGGGATGGGCCTTGAGCGATCGGTCATGGGGTCGCCTGGATGAGCTTGCCGACGAAGACGGGCGGCAAGGTCGGTTTGCCTGTCGGAGACCCGCCCTGCGGCTCGAGCGTCACCGCGTAGGTTGCTGTCTCCACGACCTTCGGGTCATATTTGGCCAGCGCCGGGCGAACCGTAAAGGGCTCCTGGCCGATCACTCCAAGGGAGCGCGGCGTGCCGAGCGCATCGTTGATCAGCCACAATTCGTAGCTCTTGCCGGGCTGCGGCTCGGCGGCCACCGGACGCACAGTGAGGGAGCGGGTGTCGAGGTCGACACTGACGATGAACGCCGGCGAGGCCGCGTCCTTCTGCAGAACGGCAACGAAACTTCGCGGCTCGCTGCGCATGGCGGTTTCCCGCAGGCCGATGCCGACGGCAAGCCCTGCAGCGAGCGCTCCGAAGGCGACGGCGGCGGTTCGCCAGCGCCGCAGCCGGCGCGTCAAGTCCACGAGCCGTGTGTCGGCCGAGCCGCCGGCGTCGGCCGCCGCGCGGTCAAGACGGCGCTCGATCTCGGCAAACAGTCCGTCGGACGGCACGAGCGGTGGGACCATGGTCGAGAGGGGTCCGAGCCGGACCTCCCAATCGCCGATTGCCCGGTCGAGCGCCGGCTCGCGGCTGCGCCGTGCTGCAACCGTCGCCCGCTCGGTGGCGTCGAGCGTGCCGAGCACGTACTCGGCCGCCAGCGCGTCGATGTCATCGGACGGGGTCATCGGCTGAGACAATCCCTGAGCTGGGCCAGGCTGCGTCGCAGCCAGGTCTTGACGGTCGAAACGGGCGCGGCAAAACGCTCGCCCAGCGCTTCGCGGCTCATGCCTCTGTAGTAGGCGAGTAAGAGCATCTCCCGGCGGTTCGGCTCGAGACCGCCGAGGCACAGCATCAGGCGGGCGAGCTCCTCGCTGCGCTCGCGGGCGTCGAGCGGATGGTCCGTAGCGGCGGCGAATTCAAGGTTGTCGGGCATCTCGTCCAAGCCGCGGCCCAATGCAGGCACGTCCGGCTTCCGGCGACGAACCTCGTCGAGGGCGCGATTGCGGGCGATGGCCGCCATCCAGGTGATGGGCGAAGCGCGGGCCGCGTCAAAGTCTGCCGCGCGCTCCCAAATCTTCACATAGACCTCCTGTAACACTTCGTCGGCCACTGCCCTTTCACCCAAGATACGAAAAACGATGCCGTAGAGTTTCGCGCTCGTCGCCTGGTAGAGCTCGGCAAAGGCCCGTCGGTCGCGGCGCCCGACACGTTTCATCACATCGGCGAGGTTTTGGGCCGTTTGGAGCATCAGATGATGACCGTTGACCTTCAAAAAGGACGGCGCGCGCAACTGCAGGATGCAGAAAACGGGTGCCGGATGCTTACGCTCGTCCCCTGGGGGCCGCAATAGCCGGCGACAACTGCCTCCGGAGCGTCAGTAATCGGCTTGGCGTGTCGCGATTTCCATCGCGATGTTGCTGAGCTAAGGTCCGCCTCGCCGCCCGCGGCGGTGGTGGCGCGGCGCACAGCCGAGGGATGGTCCATGGGCGATACGATCAAACTGATTGCCAAGGACGGATTCGAGCTCTCGGCCTATCGAGCCTCCCCCGAGGGCACGCCCCGCGCCGCGCTCGTGCTGTGCCAGGAGATTTTCGGCGTCAATCACCACATTCGCAGCATTGCCGACGGTTGTGCGGAAGAGGGCTATCTCGCGATCGCGCCCGCGTTGTTCGATCGGATCGAGCGCGCCGTCGAGCTCGGCTACGGGCCGCAGGACAGGCCTAAGGCGATGGAGCTCGTCGGCAAGACGCAGATGGATAGCGCGCTGCACGATGTCGGCGCCGCCATCGAGGTCGCCGGAAAGAGCGGCAAGGTCGGAGTGCTCGGATATTGTTGGGGCGGCACCGTGGCCTATGCCGCGGCCTGTCGCCTCGGCGGCATTTCGGCGGCCTGCGGATACTATGGCGGCGGCATCGCCAAGATGCGCGATGAGCGGCCGAAGGTCCCGCTGATCCTGCATTTCGGCGAGTACGACCAGCATATCAAGATGACGGACGTCGAGGCGATCAAACGCGCGCGCCCGGAGGTGCCGGTCTACATCTATCCGGCGGATCACGGGTTCAATTGCGAGGAGCGCAGCAGCTACAACGAGGCGAGCGCAGAGCTGGCGCGCACCCGCACGCTGACGTTCTTCGCCGAGAACCTCGTCTGAGCCGCAAGAGGCGCTCTCTTCGCAAGTCCGCGCGCCCTGGCCCAATTCGCCCCGACTGAGCAGGTCCGATGGCAGTCTCGCTCAAATCTCTCGGTCAGTCAGCGCTTGACGAGATCAAGGCCGTCGTCACAGCGCTGCCGGACGGCATCGAGGAACCGCTTTCCGACGCCCTGCTCACAAGCGGCAGGATTGCGTTGCATGGTCTCGGCCGCGAAGGGCTGATGATGCGTGCCTTCGTCATGCGCCTATTCCATCTCGGCCTCGATGCCCATGTGGTCGGCGACATGACGACGCCCCCGCTCGGCAACGGAGACCTTCTCATCGTGAGCTGTGGGCCGGGTGCTCTTGCCACCCACGATGCGCTGATCGCAAGGGCCCGGTCTGCCGGTGCCACGATCGCGGTCGTCACGGCTCAACCGGAGGGCCCGACCTCGCGGCTTGCCGACATTGTCGTCTTCCTGCCCGCGCAGACCATGGCGGACGATCGCCGCTTGGCACGGTCGAGCCCTTCCGTGCTGCCCATGGGCAGCCTGTTCGAAATGACCCAGCTCCTGTTTTTCGAACTCGTCGTCATCAAATTGCGCGACCGCCTTGGCGAGACGATGGAATCGATGCGCGCGCGGCACACCAATCTTGAATAGTCCTGCCGCTCAGCGCATGTCGCGGCCACAGGCACCACGCGAGTATTTCGATAAAAAGAACAAGCCGAGGTGAGCCGGTCTATTCCTCGGGCTCCGTCGTGAACATCAACGGATAGCCTTTGCTGCGACCTGCCTCTGTCCCCCTCGTCGCCTTGGTCTCGGCGATGTCTTTGGTGAAAACGGCAACGACGCAGACGCCACGCCGATGAGCCGTCATCATGACCCGATAGGCCTGACTCTCGTTCATGCGG
>JAFAME010000103.1 GCA_019233695.1 Methylobacteriaceae bacterium | reverse complement strand
TGGCGCGGCCACCGATGGCTCGGGATGGCGCGGTGTCTATGAGATTCTCAAGCGAGACGGATACCATGTGAGCATCGTGCAAGAACCGCTGACGGGTCTGTCGGACGATGTCGCGGCGACGCAGCGCGTCATCGACCAGCAGGACGGGCCGGTCGTGCTCGTCGGGCACAGCTATGGCGGTGCCGTCATCACGGTCGCCGGCGCTGATCCGAAGGTGCGAGCGCTGGTTTATGTCGCGGCATTGCAGCCCGACGTCGGCGAAACAACAAACCAGCTTGCCGCATCGATGCCAGGGGACGTGCCGGCCAGCGACATAAAGCCGACTAGAGACGGCTTCCTGTTCGTCGACCCTAGTAAATATGCGGCCGACGTTGGGACCGATCTGCCCCCGGCACTGGCGGAATTCATGGCGAACTCGCAGACGC
This sequence comes from Methylobacteriaceae bacterium, assembly GCA_019233695.1. Taxonomy (GTDB): domain Bacteria; phylum Pseudomonadota; class Alphaproteobacteria; order Rhizobiales; family Beijerinckiaceae; genus JAFAME01. The sequence goes on along the minus strand of JAFAME010000103.1, from coordinate 17,192 downwards.
CGGTGGCGGCGGCCGCGTTCGACGCGCCAGTATCGGTCGCCGCATGGCACGACAAGCCCAGTTACGGGATCGTCGCCACGGCAGATCGCGCGCTCAATCCCATGCTCGCGCGCTGGATGTACAAGCGCTCAGGAGCAAAGATAACCGAGATCAAGGCCAATCACCTCGTCTATATCTCCCAGCCCGGCGCGGTCGCCGGCGTCATCGAAGCGGCGGCCCGTGCGGTCGCGGAAAACGCGACGAAGGCGCAATGACGCGTTCTCGCAGCGCGGCGGGTCCCGCGCTATTGCTTGATTTCAGGCTCGACGAGGTTAGCGAGGTTGCGCAGCGAATCCTGCCAGCCGAGGTAGCACAACTCCAGCGGAATAGCGTCGGGGATGCCTTCCTGCACAATGTTCAGTTCGGTGCCGACGGACACCGGTTTGAGCACCACCGTCACCGCAATTTCGCCCGGCAGATTGGGGTCGTCGAACGTGTCCGTGTAGCGCACGCGCTCGCCTGGCGCCAGCTCCAAATATGATCCACCGAAGGACTGGCCCATGCCGGTCGTGAAATTGCGGAACGACATTCTGAAGGTGCCGCCGACCTTCGCATCGAGATGATGCACGGTGCAGGTAAAGCCGTTGGGCGGCAGCCATTTCGCCATGGCGTCCGCCTCGATGAAGGCGCGGTAGATCTTGTCGGGCTTGGCGGCCAGGACACGGTGCAATCGAACGGTATTGGGCATGGCTATATCTCCGGGGCGGAGGGCTTGCACTGGCAGGGCACCTCTTATCGTTCGGTCTGGCTCTTGAGGACAAGTGGCGACAGGCTAAAAGGAAGGCCCCGTCAAGCGATGCAAGCGAAACCCGATCAGGAAGCCGACGAGCATGAAAACGATCCCAAGTGCCCCGACGCGAGCAGAAGAGGGCACCGCCCCCTCCCAGCTGATCGATGCCCGCATCAAGCAGCTGGGCGACTGGCGGGGGCGGACGCTCGCCCGGATCCGCAGTCTCATCAAGGAGACCGATCCCGAGGTGGTCGAGGAGGTGAAATGGAGAAAGCCGTCGAACGCGATGCTGGGGGTTCCGGTGTGGGAGCACGACGGCATCATCTGCACCGGCGAGACCTACAAGGGCACGGTCAAGCTGACCTTCGCCAAGGGTGCCTTGCTCGATGATCCGTCAGGCCTTTTCACCTCCAGCCTCGAAGGCAATGTGAGGCGCGCCATCGATATCCACGAGGGCGAAGAGATCGACGAGGAGGCGTTGAAGACGCTCGTTCGCGGCGCCGTGGCGCTGAACACAATGCAAACGACCTCCCGCCCAGCCCGCCCGCAGAAGATGCCAAAGAGCCGTTGAGCGGGCGGTGTAGCCCGGATGGAGCGCAGCGCAATCCGGGCCTCTCCTGCCAACGCAACACCCCGGATTTCGCCTCGCTCATTCGGGCAACGTGCTCGACCTATAATGCCTTCAGCCGGTTGCGCAGCCGGACCAGTTCCCGGATGTTCTCCGCCAGCAGCCGGATCGAGGCCTCCGCGTTCTCTTCCGTGAGATAGTCCCACCCCGTGCCGGCGCCCCACAGCTGCTCGTAAGTGCGGCCCACGACCATGACGCTGCGCGCCTCGTCGGGGATGCTGACGAGGTGAACGAGCTGGACGTCACGCGACGCGAAGTTGATCATCACGTTGACCGTCGCGCCCTCGAGCGCGCCGGTATAGAGGGTCTCGCCGCCGCGACCCTTCTCCTTGAGGGGGGCGAACAGGTCTTTCAACGCCGCATCGATCAACTTGCGCAGCTGCGGCGCTTTCGCGGGCTTCAGATGGGCGGGATCGGGATCGGAGACCAGCTCGGGCGGCATGTCGTCGCGCGGGGTGAAGTCGAGAGTGGCGCGCGTCTGCTTCATCATCGCCGCACTTTGCGGGTCCGACAGCATCGCTTTCATCATCCGGAGCCCAGCATAGCGCAGGCCCATGGAGAAATGGGGCGACCGCATGGCGTCCCGATAGCCGACGCACACCGGATCCTCGTCCATCAGCCTGAGCATCGTGTCGTGGGAGCCCGGCGAAAACAGGAGACCCATCGCGTGCAGCCGCGCCATGGATTCGAGCAGCGGCCCGCGGTCAGCCAGGCTGTCGATGTAGTCGAGAAATCGGATGACGCCGCTGTCGGGAATGTGGCGCACGCGCGGAAAGCCGGCACCGGCCTCTTGGTGCAGATGGTCGAGCAACAATGCGGCGCCATCGGCGAGTCGATGGTCGGACATGCACCAGCCTCTTTCTGACCCGACGTTTTGATTACATCGCGGCCGCGGCAGCCAGCCCCGCCCATCAGATCAATTGGAGGCTGCGCAGGCCGGCGTAGCCCTGGCGGCCCACGATGATGTGGTCGTGGATGGTGATGCCGAGGGGTTTGGCGATGTCGATGAGCTCCAAAGTCATGCGCACGTCCGCCGTCGAGGGCGCCGGATCTCCGGACGGATGGTTGTGGACGAGCACGAGCGCGGTTGCCGAGAGCTCCAGGGCGCGGCGTACCACTTCGCGAGGATAGACCGGCGAGTGATCGATCGTGCCGCGGCCCTGCACCTCGTCGGCGATCAGGAAATTGCGCTTGTCGAGGAACAGCACCCTGAATTCTTCACGAGGCGCAAAGCCCATGGCGGCCCGGCAATACTCCACAACCTGCGTCCACGAACTGAGGATCGGGCGCTGCTTGACGGCGCCCTTGGTCAGCCGCCTCGCTGCGGCCTCGACGATCTTGAGATCGGTCACGACGCTGTCGCCGACGCCGGCAACCTCCTTCAGACGTTCCGCCGGGGCTGCGAGCGCCTCGGCAAAGGAGCCGAAGCGGGCAATGAGCGCCTTGGCGATCGGCTTGGTGTCGCGGCGTGGCATCGCGCGGAACAGGATCAGCTCAAGCAATTCGTAGTCGGGCAGGGCATCGGGGTCGGATGATCGGAAGCGGTCGCGCAGGCGCTCGCGATGGCCGAGGTAGTGCGGTTCCTCGGTGTCCTTCGAACGCGCGTCAGGCTTGCTCATGCAGCAAGGGCGGCAAGATAGGGCGGGCGATGATAAGCCTTGGGCGAAAGCGTGAAGATCTCGACGCCGCTTTCGGTGACCCCGATCGTATGTTCGAATTGCGCCGACAGCGAGCGGTCCCGGGTCACCGCCGTCCAGCCGTCCGCCAGCACCTTCACATAGGGCCGCCCAAGATTGATCATCGGCTCGACCGTGAACAGCATCCCGGGCTTCAGCACGATTCCCTCGCCGGCCCGGCCGAAATGCAGGATGTTGGGCTCGTCGTGGAACAGGCGGCCGAGCCCGTGGCCGCAGAAATCGCGCACCACCGAGCAGCGCTCCGCCTCGGCATAGGATTGGATCGCCGCCCCGATGTCGCCCGTCGTGCCGCCGGGCCGAATGGCCGCGATGCCGCGCATCAAGGCTTCGTAGGTGACGTCGACCAGCCTTTGCGAGCGGCGCGGGATCTCGCCGACGGCGTACATGCGGCTCGAATCGCCGTGCCATCCTTCCAGGATCAGGGTCACATCGATGTTGACGACGTCGCCGTCCTTGAGCGGCTTCGGCTCGGGCAGGCCGTGGCAGACGACATGGTTGATCGACGTACAGATCGATTTGCGATAGCCGCGATAGTTGAGCGAGGCCGGATAGGCGTCGTGCGCCATGGCGAAATCGAAGACGAGGCGATCGAGCGCCTCGGTCGTCACCCCGGGCCTTACGTGCTCGACGAGGAGATCGAGCGCCTCCGCCGTCAGCCGCCCGGCCTTGCGCATGCCGGCGAAGGCCTCGGGGCCATGCAGCTTGATGTGGCCGGTCTTGCGGCTGGGGGCAGTGGCGGCATCGACGAAAGTCATGGACAATCCGAGGCGATCCGAGGCGGCAATGGAGGTAGCGGTGGCTCACATTTAAGCCAATGCCAGTCCGGCGCAAGACCGCCCTTAGGGCCTTGCACTCGCTCTCGGGGCTAGTCCTTGCGTTGCCCGGCATGCTAGGAGCCAAGGCCGCCGATCCCGGAGCTCCCGACGCCGCTGTCCATGCCGGTTCCCATCGCGAACGATCTGTCGCCATTCGGCAAATACCCGCCGAAGGGAGTGATCGCCCGCATCCTGCAGGCGACACGACGCTGCTCATCCTCGTGGCGGGGAAAGCGCAGTGCCTTTTTCCTGCGCGCCATTGCCGTTCGGGCGCTGAACGGGCGCCCGCTCGATGTGGAGGCCTTCGGCGCCAAGATGCGCCTCTATCCCTACAATAACGTTTGTGAAAAGCGCATCCTGTTCACGCCCCAATATTTCGATGCGGCGGAACGTCACCTGATAAAAAGCCGGATCGGTCGGGATTTCGTCTTCATCGATGTGGGCGCCAACGTCGGCGGCTACACGCTTTTTGCCGCCGCGCATGCCGGCCCGCGGGCCCGCATTCTCGCCATCGAGCCGCAGCCGGAGATCTTCGAGCGGCTCGTCTACAACATCCGCCAGAATCCGTTCGGCAACGTCAAGGCAATTGCCTGTGCGCTCGCCGATCGTGACGGCGAGATCACGCTCTTCGTCGATACCCACAATCGCGGCGAGACATCGATGCGCATCGTCCATTCCGACGCGGTCGGCGCCCAGATTCGTGTGCCGGCCAAGACGCTGGCGAGCCTCGTTCGCGATGAGGGTTTTCGGCGCATCGATGCCATCAAGCTCGACGTCGAGGGGGCCGAAGATCTGATTCTCGAGCCGTTCTTCGACAGCGCTCCGCGAAGTCTCTGGCCGAACCTGATCATCGTTGAATACGGGGCGGGGCGATGGACGGTCGACCTGCCGCAGATCCTGCGCGACGGCGGCTATGCCGAGCTTCTCAAGACCCGGACGAACATGATTTACGAACGGCGGTGAAGATGGCCGCGCCCCGCCTCGCCGGCGCCCGGGCCGCATGCACCACCAATCCGGGGGATCGATGACGAGCCAAGTTGAAACGGTCACCGCCGCGATCCTGGTGATCGGCGATGAAATCCTCTCAGGCCGGACCAAGGACAAGAACATCGGCTATATAGCCGACTTTCTGGGGAACCTCGGCATTGACTTGCGCGAGGTTCGAATCGTGCCCGACGAAGAGGCGGAAATCGTCGGCGCAGTGAATGCGCTGCGGGCCCGCTACACCTATGTCTTCACGACGGGCGGGATCGGGCCGACCCACGACGACATCACCGCCGACAGCATCGCCAAGGCCTTCGGCGTCGGTATCGAAGAAGACCCCCGGGCCATCAAGCTGATGCTCGAGCGATACAAGCTCGAGGATCTCAACCCGGCCCGCCGGCGCATGGCGCGGATCCCGGTCGGCGCCGACCTCGTCGAGAATCCGGTCTCCAAGGCACCGGGCTTCAAGCTCGGCAACGTCATCGTCATGGCCGGGGTGCCCTCGGTGATGCACGCCATGCTCGACAATGCCGCCAAGCTGCTCCAGACAGGCACCAGAATGCTGTTCGAGACGATCGAGGCGGAAGGCCTGCCGGAAGGCGCCTACGCCGCCGCGTTGGGCTCGATCGCCGAGGCTCACGCCGCCGCCGTCTCGATCGGCTCCTATCCGCTGTTCCAGGACGGCCTTTTCCGCAACCGGATCGTCGTCAGGGGCCGGACGCAGGACGCCGTGGCGGCGGCCGCAGGGGCCGTCCGCGGGATGCTGGCGGAATTGAGAGCCCGGCAAAATGCGCTTTGAGGTGGGGCAGGTATCAGCGCCGACACCGCTCGCTCCCGCGAAAGGCGGGAACCCAGGCCATGAAGGTCTCAGCCCTTCAGCTCCCTGAATCACCGCCTTCGCGGGGATGAGCGGGTAGCGGATCGACTCGAACAGCGAACAGGGGGTGGGGTGAGCGATCCGCATCCGCAACGCGCCTTTCCGGTCTCCTGGGATCAGTTCCACCGCGATGCCCGGGCGCTCGCCTGGCGGCTCAATGGATCGGGTCCATTCGACGCAATCGTCTGCGTCACCCGCGGCGGCCTCGTGCCTGCCGCAATCGTCGCGCGCGAACTCGGCTTGCGGCTGATCGAGACCGTGTGCATCGCAAGCTATCATGAATATTCCACCCAGGGCGGCCTGAAGGTGCTCAAGGGCGTCGCACAGGAACTGATCAAGGGGGGCGACGGGATAGGCATTCTTGTCGTCGACGACCTCGTCGACACCGGCGCGACGTTCAAGGCGGTGCGCGATCTGCTGCCGAAGGCGCATTTCGCCACGGTGTATGCCAAGCCCCAGGGCCGGCCGATGGTCGACACCTTCATCACCGAAGTCTCCCAGGACACGTGGATCTATTTTCCCTGGGACACGGGCCTCGCCTTCCAGCCGCCGATTGCCAAGGAGACCACGGGGTGATCTACGCCTCCGGCGCATCGGCCTTGTGCGAGCCGCGGTTTGGCAGCCGCGGGCCGGCGGGCTATAGCTGGAAGCCGCGCGGACGTGGCGGAATTGGTAGACGCATCGGACTTGAACAATTTTGAGTGCTCAGCGGGAAACCGCGGATGCAGAACTGCCCAAATTCGGGGAAACCTGTCACATGGCAATCCCGAGCCAAGCCCGCAAGGGAAGGTGTAGAGACTAGACGGGCAGCACCTAAGGCAACAGATGCTAGGGTGAAGGGATAGTCCAGACCACAAACGCCCCCGGGCGGCGGCGAAAGCCGTAGTGGTAAGAAAATCCGTAGGGCAATCGCCCGTGGGGGTTCGAGTCCCCCCGCCCGCACCAGATCAGGCGGCCAGAGACATCCAGATTGCGATGATCAGAATGGCGCAACCGGCAAGACAGGCAACAAAAATCAATCGTCGCCCGGGGGCTTCGAACATCTCGCCGTTCTCTGATCCTTCCATTCTCCCGAACACCTGCGGCGGGGTCCACAACAGCGGTTCCCGCTCCTGCGGGCCGAAGTCGCCGCCGCGACGCGGCTGGGTCAGGGCAGGTGGATCGCTCGCCGGAAAAGTCTCTTCGAGGCCTTCGTTCAGAAGGTCGTCGAGATCACCTCTGTCCCGTTCGGACAGCCGAGAGGTCATATGTGGCATTGCAGTAACCTGGAACCTGGACCAGCCCCACCTTGCTTCCCCTGAGATAACGAGCGAGTTCTCTCGATGTTCCGAATGCGCCTGAATGGTCGGGCCAATGGTGTCGCGCTCGAGCCTTCGGTTACGGGTGATTTCTGCACGCAGCTATGCTGGCGATCGCTGGACAAAGCCTGAGATGAACGACAAGATCACATTCGCGGGTACCGACCTGTTGCTGGTGATCGATGTCCAGAACGATTTCTGCCCGGGCGGAAACCTTGCCGTCCCGCATGGTGACGAAGTCGTGGCGCATATCAATCGCATCGCCGGCCGGTTCGCGCATGTGGTGCTGACGCAGGACTGGCATCCGGCCGGCCACCAGTCCTTTGCGTCCTCGCATCCCGGCAAGCGACCGTTCGACACGGCCGAGCTCGACTATGGCATCCAGATCCTGTGGCCCGACCATTGCGTCCAGGGCACTTCCGGCGCGGATTTTCACAGCGCGCTGCAGGTGCCGCGCGCCGAACTCGTTTTGCGCAAGGGTTTCCGGGCCGCAATCGATTCCTATTCGGCCTTTTATGAGAATGACCGCAAAACTCCCACAGGGCTTGCCGGCTATCTGCGGGAACGGGGCATCGGCCGTCTGTTTCTCGCCGGGCTCGCCTTCGATTTCTGCGTGCGTTTCAGCGCCGAGGACGCCGTGCGCCTCGGGTTTGCCGTTCTCGTGATCGAGGACGCCTGCCGGGGCATTGACGTCGAGGGCTCGATGGCAGCCACCCGCCGCAGCCTGTCCGGCCTGGGAGTTCAGTGCCTCACGGGAGATGTCATCGCGTAAGCCGCGCCAGCGGTTGCGCGAAACAGGCAGCCCTTACACGCACAGGCTCAGGAAAGTGTCAAGACGCAGTGCCGCGCGTTCGATGAGCGGCTCCGGCGTCCACTGGCGCGCCGCAAGGAGGATGCCGACGATCAGAAGAGCGCCAACCGGCAGGCCGACGGCCAGTGCCCGAGCCGACATCGCGACCGGGCGAGGAGGTCCGCGCAGCAGCTGGAAGACGAGCACCGAGAGGGCGCCGATCGAGAGACCGATCGCAACGTCGGGCCAAGTATGCGCCACCACCAGAACCCGACTCAAACCGATCGAAATTGCCAGCGCGCCGGTGCCGACGTAGATGGCCGCTCTCTGCCAATCCTCCCGCCCAGCTGCGAGGATCAGCGCCAAGCATCCGTAGAACGCGGTGCTGAAGCTTGCATGGCCGCTCGGGCTCGCGACGGCAATCGCCAGAACCTGCGCCTGGCAGGCATGAATGGCGAGCTTTCCGACGAGCGTCCCGATCAGACAGCCGGCAAGCGCCACGATGAAGGCCAAGGCATCCTGGCGGCGACGCGCCTGCACAAGCAGGAGGATCAACACCAGCGACGCGGGAAGAAGGATCGCGCTGTGACCCAGGTCGCCGATCAAGTGCATCAAAAACTCGGAAGCGCAGCCAAGGGGCTTGCGGCTCTTAGCGAAAGCCGGTGAATGACTTCCTGAATGGCGCCACTCAATCCCGCAAGGTCTGAATGTACGGCCGCAAGCCGGCACCCGGCATCGCAGCCGTAAGAATCTCAGTGCAATCGGGGATTCATTGCGGACTCGACCGTGGCGAGGCCTTTTGCCGCATCGCGGTAGCCGGCCGCCGCCGCGGCGGAGAACACCTGTTGGGCATCGCTCCAGCGGCCGAGATGGTAATAGGACCAGCCGCGCATCGTCATCAGGTCGAGCGGCTCTGAGGCGACCCGGCTGCGCTGATCGAGAGCAAGCAGGGCCTCCACGTAGCGTCCGGCATCGAAGGCCGAGGTGGCGCGCTGGGCGAGGATGGCGGCATTGAGCTCGGTGACGCGGCTGCCTGACATCGGCGCCTCGGTCGCTGCCACCGCGGCGCGGCTTGTGAGACCCAGGCGCAGATTGGCCAACGACAGGCCATAGGCAGCATCTTCCCGCGTACGGGAGGCTGCGCTCGCCAATGCTCTGTCGAAGGCGACTGCCGCTTCGGCCGGCCGATTGAGCTGCATCAGGCACCATCCACGCGCCAGTGCCAGGTCGGCAGGCAGGCTGGCAACCGGGGCTTCCGTCGTGCAGCCGCGGCGCAGTCTGCTTCGTGCGGGGAGGTATGCGTCGGCTTGCGGCGGCGCGCCGGCGCGCGGCTCGACGACCAGCTCCGGGGGCAGGGGAGCAGGAGCTGAAGGGGCAGCGGGCGGCGATCCAGCCACTTCCGGGGCCGACTTTGGACGTACGGGATTGAGGAGCTGAGCAATCCGGGCAGAGCGGCTGCTCCAGGCCCGCACGATCGCCAGAAACGCATCGCGCTCGCCCAGGCTTTGGCGCGCCAGCGCCAGTCCGTAGGCCGACGGCTCATCGTCGGGCTTCCACGACAGCACCGTAGTGAACCACTGCGCCGCGGTCTCCTGTTGTCCGAGCGCCCGCGCATACCAGCCGATCTGCTGGCCTGCCGCCGGATCATGCGCCTCCGCGACGACCGCGATCATGCGCGCGAGCCTCTCCTGGCTGATGTCGGCAGGGGGCTCTTCGGCGAGAAGGTTTGCAACGGCGGCGAGATAGACCTTGCGCAGGTTATCGGATGCCTTGCGCCACTCATAGGCGACGGCCTCCGCGTCGTTGGGTCGCTTCAGCGCCACGAGCGCAAGGGCGAGGCCTTCGGACGGCTCCGCCGCATTCTGCCGATCGCGCGACAGGCGGAACCATTGTTCGGCCTTCTCAGGCTCTGCGTGAACGAGATAGTACCAGCCCAGCAGCAGCGGGTCGTTGGCGGCCGCGCCGGTGCGCGCCAGGCCTTCGAGAATTGCAAGATCAGAGGCGGTTGCCGTCAGTGTCGCGTCCTTGCCGGCGGCCGCCACGCTGGCGCGGGCAAGGTCGCCGCGGACCGGATCGAATTCGCCGGCCCCGCCGGGGTCGCGGCGCTCCAGCGCAAAGAGCGCGTCAAGGTCAGCCCGCGGCAAAAGGGAAGCGGCCTTCTGCATGGTCGCCAGCCGCTCCTCGGGCTTGTCGCAGTTCTTCAGAATGTACTGATAATCGTCCCGCGCCCGCGCCGGGCGCTTGGTCCTGGCGAAGGCCTCTCCGACCCGCCACAGCACATCCACCTCGCTGCATGTGAGCAGGCTCGGCGTTGCGGCGGCAATCCTGACGACGGTCTCGTATTGCTTGGCATCCGACGCGTTGATCAGCCGCTCGCGCGACTCGGCCACCCTCAATCGATCGAGGAGATCGGCGGGCGGCATCCAGCCGGATTCGGCCTGCATTCGGTCGGCGATCACCTTGCGGGCCTCGCCGAACTGGCCCTGCGCATAGAGCTGCCACATGCGGTCGAGCTGCGGATCGGCAACCGGCGGGGCGGCGCGCAGGTCTGTCGGCGGCGTCCAGTTGGGATAGAGCGCTCGCAGCCGGGCGAGCTCAGCCTCGAGCCGGCGCGTGTCGCCGATCCGCGCAAAATAGCGCAGCGCGGTCGTATCCACCGCCGGTTGCGGCCCGCTGGGAGCAGGCGGACCGGGGGGCAGCACGCCTCCTGCGGCCGGCCCGCTTTCCGGCGCTGCTGGAGCCGCGGGGGCGGAGCTCGGCGGCGTTGCCCCGGTCGCGGCGGGAGCACTTCCCGGTCCCGGCGCGGTGTTCGGCGAGGGGCCGGCCGGCGGCGTTGCGCTCGGTCCGGCCGGGACGGGCGCAGCCGGCGTGCGGGCTTGGGGGGGGCTTGGCACAGGTTCGGCAGCCGCGGGCGCAATCACCGCGCCTCCTGAGATCCACACCGGCCGGGAGCCCTTGAGAGCGGCCCTCGCGCCTGCCAGGGGGTCGGGTGGAACCGGGCCCGATCGCTCCGTCACGATGACGACGCGGTGCTCGCGAAAGCCGCCCAGCAACAGGGCGAAGGACTCCACGACCACGGCAATGAGCAAAAGCGGGACGGCCGCTTTCCTCATAGGCATTCACGGTGCCGCTGCGCCACCAGCGACAAGGCAAGGAGGTGGATGGTCGAGGGATAGTAGGATGTTGGGCGGAACACCCGGAGCGCGGTCGGAATGGGCTTGCGATCGAGGACGCAGGCAAGGGTCGCCGCCAGCATCTGGTAGCCGGGGTCGGCCAGGTTCTCGATCGGCTGGCCGTCGCTCAGCGCCACGACAGCCACGCGGCCGCTTTCGCCGCCCCAGACCTGCGCGAAAGGTGCCAACAGGGCGCGGTCGGCATAGCCGGCACGCAGCAGATAGAGCGGAATGCGCAGGCCGTCATAGCCGAATTGCTGTGGAAAGCCCTTGGCAGGTTCCAGCCGCTCCGAGCGAGCCGACACCCAGTCCGCCGGCAGGCCCGCCGGACCGAACCGCGCCTGTGCCAGGAGTGCCCGCCCGCTTGTCGAGAGCTTCTCCCAATCGGTGCCCGGGGCAAGCTCGGCCATGACGGGGAGGGCCTCGTAGACCCAATAGGAGAGATTGACTACCGGCCCGTCGGGCCGGTCCGGCTCGCCGAAGCCGGCCGCGCCAGGCATCAGAAGGTTGCGATCGTCGCGCTCGACGACGAGCCGCTTGCCTATCGCGCCCGCGAGATCCTTTGCCGCCACCGTGAACTGCGGATTGTCCCAGTTCTTGCCTGCCAGGGCGAGCGCGTAGGCAATGAGCAGGTCGCCGTCGCTGGCGTCGTTGATGTCGGTTACATGGGGCTTGGCATCCGGATCCCAGCGCCAGGCGACAAGCCCATCGTCCCGCAGGAGCAATTCGATGCGCGTGAACGTCCAAATCTGCATGAACGCTGATCGGTCGCCAGCCAGATACGCAAGGAGGAGGCCGAAGCCCTGCCCCTCGCTGTGGCTGATTCCCTTGTTGGCATCGTCGATGATTCGGCCGCTGCGGTCCACGAAGCGCTGCCGGTAGAGCTCCCATTGCTCGCGCGTGATGGTGCCCGGCGACGAGGGCTCCGGCGCAGGCGAGGCCGCCTGGACGCCGGCTGTCGACATAAGAGCAAGCGCAACAGCCAACCAAAGCCGAGACCAAAGCAATCTGGACGTCACATCACCCTCGCCTGCCGATCGAGGCAAGGAAACCGGCGGTTCCCAAGCCCAGAACCATGCAGGAGACTACCAGAAGGACGGAGTAGGAGAGGATATTCTCTGAGAGCCAATTGGCCGCGATCAACCTGAAATTTTGCAGGGAGACGGGCTGTGTTGCAATGAAAGTGTAGGTTGCAACCGGCACGCTCTGCAGATCGCCGGTTCGTGCATTGTAGGTCACGATGTGTCCGGCAAGCCGCGACCATTGCGGCTGATCAACGAGAGCCCGAACGCCCTCGCCGAGCGATTGGGCCGAAGGTGCCGTCAGGAGTGTCCAGGTTCCCGCCTCGGCGGGGCCGGATTCCTGGGCGAGCAGGAGTGTTGCCCCGCGCGGCGGCTCGTAGGCCTCGTCGGCGCTTGGGCGCAGGCGCAACGTCGTAAACGAGATTTCGAACGTGCGCTGCAGCCAGTCCTGGAACGCGCTGACCTGCCCTCGCCAGCCGCCGCTTCCGGCAAGGTTCTGGCGCCATCGTTCCAGGGTGGCGCCGTTGTCGACCTCGGCCGGGCCGGCGGCGCCTGGCGGCGGATCCGCGGCCGCCTCGCCCGCGACCTTCGGTGCGTCTGCCCGCGTCACCGGCGGCGTTTGAACCGGGTCGCGCCAATTCGTTCGGACGCTCTCGGCGATGCCGAGCTGCTGGAGGACGGCGGGCGCCATCTGCGCCACGGTGCCGACGAGGAGCGCGTTGCGGCCGGCGATCGCCGCTACCGTCGAGGCAGGCTCGACATCGATGACGCGGCCGGCGACCATCGCCATTCGGCCGATCAGCGTCGCGGCGGCGGAGAGCACCTCGGGGTCGCCCTGATTGACAAGAAGGGCAGTGGGTGCCTCCGAATTGTTGTAAGGAAAGCCTGTGCCCATCAACGCCCCGAGATTGGGCACCTGGGCAATGCGCGCGAAGTCGTCCAAGGCGAATTCGCTGGTGTCGAACATGACGAAACGGCTTGCCGTCGGGCTCTGGGCACCGGGAAGGCACTGATCGTCGGAGGCGGTGAGGAGCTGCGCCTCGACCCCCACGATGTTCGGACCGGGGCGCATGTGACGAAGCGGAATTCGGATCGGAAAGTGACGGAAGATGCCGCCGCCCGCCGTGGTGATCGGCGTCGTGGCGGCAATATTGCCGTTCACATAGACGTCGATATGGCTCCCGGGCCGCACTTCCGCCGAATAGGCGGCATCGAGCAGCAGCGTCGCCTGCCCGTAGGCCTCCGCGTAGAAGTCGGAAGGAACGCCGACGGCAAAGCTGGTCTTGAACCAGCGACCGCTGAATTCCTGGGTCCAGAAGCCGAGGTCGCTCAGGCGGCGATAGCTTTCGCCGAGCAGCAAGGGCACATCGGGATAGAGCCACGACTGCGTATTCAGCGTGGTGCGCGCGGAGCCCCGCGGGCGATCGACTGGCCGCGCAACCTCGTCGGCGGCGGTCGCAACCGCTTGCCCTGACGGCCCGCTCACCACGAGGATGGATGCGCCGAGGCGCTGGTCGTCGATGAAACTCGCGAGCGGGCCCCTGTCGGCCTCGGGCGGCACGCCCTGGATCATCTTGCGCAGATCATCGGCCGTCCCGAACGCGATGGTCAGTGTGCCGGGGCCGGCGGCGGCACTTGCATCATCCGCGATCGTCACGGTCTGGTCCGGCGTGCCGAGGTAGAGGGCGGTCGCCTGGACAAGGCGAAGAAGCGGACCGGCAAGCGATGAGTCGCTCGCGCCCGGAGCGATGATGCGGATGTTGGTCGCCCCGTGCTCGTCGACGCCGATGGCGCGCATGTCGTTGATGCGTCTCAGCCGGCCGCTGTCGGGCGAAGCGAAGGAGAGGGACGTGAGGCCGCCCTTGATTTCCGTCCAGAGCTCGTAAGTCGAGGCGACGGAACAATCGGTGCGATGGCGCGCCGCGGCCTGGAACCGCAGGACGTTGGCGCCCGGCTGGAGGAGGCCTGCCGGGACCGGCGCCGAGATCCGGGCGACCCCCTCTGGTGCCGCGATCGGCCGCTCGACGACAAGGCGGTCGTTGATGAAGACGCGCAGCTGCGAGGTCTCAGGCGCAACCACGACGGCGTTAGCATAGCCGATGTTCAGAACCGCCTGGTCTGCCGCCTGCTCCGCCGTCAGATAGACGCTCCACGACCGCTCATCGATCTCTCCTTCGAGGCGCAGCTTGTCGTAGGGCACGATGGGTCGGTCAAACCCGCTGGCCGGCGAGGCATCCGTGGTGACAGTGGGACGCGAGGGGGCAGGCGGCTCGGCGTCTGGCGCGATGCCGAGCGAGAAGGGCGGTGCGGATGGTGCCGTTGGCGGGGGCGGACGACCGGGCATCGCGTCGAGCCCCGGCGCGCCGGGGGCCGCGCCCTCCGGCGTCATGTCGAACGGTGCGGCGCTTTGTGCGACGGCGGGAACACTGAGGCACAAAAGCGCGAGAAGTGCTGCGAAGAGCCGCGCCGGCGCCCCCCTCATCGGCGGCCGCCCGCGGCCGCCTGGGCACCGCGTGCCGCGCGCAGCTCGCGCCGCAGGGACCGGAAGAGATAGGTGAGGCCGCGCGCCGTCTGATAGAGGGCAAGGCCGTAGAACCACGCCGTCCCGCGCAACAGGCCGATGTTGACGCGCCGCGATTCCTGGAATTGCGTCCACTGGTCGGAATTGGCGAAGAGCAGGTCGGCGACGAGCCGGTGGTGGTTGGCCTGGCTGACGGCAAACCGGCAGCCGGCCACGGCCCCGCTCGCCTCGCGGGTGATGTTGCGGACCGCGACCGGCAGATTGCCCGTCGGCAGGTCGCCGAGAGGCTTGAACCGGACGACCCCGACGCTCCCTGGAACCAGCGCTGCTGTTTCCGCGCCGATGATCTTGATCAGGGCGCCGTTCGCCGAGACGTCTTCGATCTCGGCGGGAAGGCAGACATCGCCGATCAGGAATTCGGCCCTGCGGCGCACGGACACCCGGCGGCTCGAGCGCGGTTCCCGGCGTTCGGCGACGACGCCGAGCGCGCACCCGGCAAAGAGCACGTTCATCAGGTTCCAGCCGCCGACAACCAGCGTCACATCGAGCTTGTAGGGCTGGGTCACGAACCGGAAGATCGTCATCGCCACGCCGGCAAGCAGCACGGCGAAAAGAATGAAGAAAGGCAGGCCGATCTCGGAGACACGGTCGGTTGCAATCGATTCGCTCTTGGCGGTGACCCGGAACGTCGGCTTCGTCGGGTGCAGGATCACGGAGACGAGCGCGGGCAGCAGATAGATCGATTGGGCATATTCGTAGAGCTCGGAAATCCACGGCCACCGATAGGCGCCATAGAGGTAGTTCTGCATCATCAGGTTGACGAGCATGTAGGACAAAGTATAGGCAAGGAACTCGGAGCCGGATGCCGTGAATATCTCCAAATCGAAGAACAAATAGCACAGGGGCGCCAGCAGAAAGATCGTCCGCGGCAGCGGAAACAGCCAGAACAGCGTGCTCGACATGTAGCACAGGCGCTGCGCCAGGCTGAGACCGCGCTTGAGCGGCGGGAAGCGGAAGCGCAGGATCTGCATCATGCCCTGCGCCCAGCGGCTGCGCTGCCCGATGAAGCTCGCGAACGTCGCCGGTTGCAGTCCGGCGATCAGCGGCTTGTCGACATAGACGCTGTGCCAGCCGCGCGAGTGCAGCTCGACGGCGGTCTCGCAGTCCTCGGTGATGCTGCGCCCGCTGAAGCCGTCGGTCTCCTGCAGTGCCGCGCGGCGCAAGAGCGCGGCCGAACCGCAGAAGAACGCGGCGTCCCATTTGTCGAGCCCGCGCTGGATGATGCCGTAGAACATCTCGTTCTCCGACGGCATCTTTTCGAACGTGCGCAGGTTCCGCTCGATCGGGTCCGGGTTGAGGAAGAAATGCGGCGTCTGCACGAGAAACAGGCGCGGATCCTCGCCGAAGAAACCCACGGTTGAGGTCAGGAAATCGCGCGCCGGCGCGTGGTCGGCGTCGAAGACGGCGATCAGCTCGCCGGTCGATTGCGCCATGCCGTTGTTGAGGTTGCCGGCCTTGGCGCTGACGTTGCGTGCGCGGGTCAGGTAGTTGACGTCGAGCGAGGCGCAAAGCTCCTGCAGCTCGACATGGCGCCGCTGGGCGGCCAGCGCTTCCTCGATCTTCTCGGAATTGCGCTTCTGCTCGGTGCCGCCGTCGTCAAGCAGCCAAACGGTGAATTTTTCAGCGGGATAGTCCATCCCCTTGGCCGCCGCGAGGGTCCTTGCCAAGAGATCCGGATCCTCGTTGTAGGTCGGGACGAACACGTCGACCGTCGGCAACTCCTGCTCCGGCCGGCGCGGGGCGCGGCGCGAGGGGTGCGGCGTTGCCACGACAAAGAGACTCAGCGCCAGCATCATCACGCTGTACATTTCGGCGAGGTAGACGAGCAGTCCCGGGAGGAAGTCTTCGGGTTGGTTGACCGGCGGAAGGGTGCTGGTCGTGCGCCAATAGACGTAGCGGAGGACGATCGAGGTGCCGAGCGCCAGTGCGATCAGCCGCCAGATGCCATGCGGCTTGACCCATTTCAGGAGCATCATGGCGGCGACGACCGCCGTCCCGGCGATCAGATGCGTCTGCAAGCTGATCGGCAGCGTAATCAGGAAGATCACGACCGCCGATATGCTCGCCCACAGAACTAACGCACAGATCTTCCACATCACTCAGGCTCGCAGAGCGATCCAACTCCCGCACGGCGCGCAACACTCGGGCCTTGGGTCGTGTTCCGCACAAGCGCACTGAGGCAAGACTATGGGCAACAAAAGATTTCAAATCGGTTTGCCTTATCTCGCATTTTAGCGATATCGGCGTACAACGCTTTGCCGTGGAGGGCGGCGTCCCGCCGCCCCTAGGTGCGCGGGACGCGCACCCTCCGCTCCCTTAAGGAGACGGCGCCGGCTGGGCGGGCGGTCCCGCCGGCGGCGACGGCACGGCCGGTCCGGGCGGCACAGGCGCCAGCGCGATGGGCGCCGGCGCTGCCGCGGCAGCGGGCGGGGGCGGGACGATCACCTTGGGGTTGACCGGGGCGTTGGGAGGAGCGGGGATCGCCGTTGCGGGCGGTTGCGGGATAGCGACGGCGGGTGCCGGCGGCATGTTCTGGGGGGGCGGCGGGGCCTCGGCGA
>JAFAME010000024.1 GCA_019233695.1 Methylobacteriaceae bacterium | reverse complement strand
CCCGGCCGGGCCGAGATTCGCGAGAGCCTCACGCCGCGCCCCGCGGCAGATGAAGCGCTGGTGCGCACGCTGTGGAGCGGTCTCAGCCGCGGCACCGAGCGGCTTGTGTTCTCGGGGCGCGTGCCCGTCTCGGAGCACATGCGGATGCGCGCGCCGCTGCAGGAGGGCGATTTCCCGTTTCCTGTCAAGTACGGCTATTGCTCGGTGGGCACGGTGGAAGACGGCCCTGCGGGCTGGGAGGGGCGGACGGTGTTCGCGCTCTACCCGCACCAGGATTTTTTCGTTCTCCCCGTCGCATCGCTCACCCCCGTTCCGCCGGCGATCCCGCCGAGGCGGGCCATCCTTGCCGCCAACCAGGAGACAGCCCTGAACGGCTTGTGGGATTCGGGCTGCGGTCCGGGCGATCGCATCGTCGTCGTCGGCGCCGGAGTTCTCGGCATGCTCATCGGCGCGCTTGCCGCACGCCTTCCCGGCGCCGAGGTGACGCTGATCGATCTCGCCGAAGAGCGTCGTCCGCTGGTCGAGCGGTTGGGCGCCCGCTTCCTGCGAGTGCCGTCATCAGATTCGGCGCTGCCTCGCGATGCCGACGTCGTCTTTCACGCGAGCGCCACTGAGGCCGGCCTTGCCCTGTCGCTCGAACTGGCGGGGCTCGAGGCGAACGTCGTCGAGATGAGCTGGTATGGCGATGCCAAGCCGGGCCTCCCGCTCGGGGGCGCCTTTCACAGCCGGCGGCTGAAGCTGATCGCCTCGCAGGTCGGCGAGGTGGCTCCGTCCCGGCGCCCGCGCTGGACGCATCGGCGTCGCCTTGCCGCAGCGCTCGCCCTCCTTGACGACGAGCGGCTCGACGGGCTCATCACGCAAGAGGTCGCCTTTGGCGAACTCCACCAGTCGCTTCCCCGCCTTCTCGCCCCCAACGCGCCCGGCCTCGTCACGGCCGTGCGCTATCCCGAGAGCTGAGGATCGCCCATGTATGCCGTCGAAGTTCGCGATCACATCATGGTCGCCCATAGTTTCAAGGGGAACCTCTTCGGCCCCGCCCAGAAGCTGCACGGGGCGACCTTCGTCATCGACGTCGCCTTCTTTCGCGAGACGTTGACGACGGACAACGTGGTCATCGATATCGGGCGTGCGCACGAGGCCCTCAAGGCGACCCTCGCGCCGTTGAACTACCAGAATCTCGACGCCGTGCCGCAGTTTGCCGGCGCGCAGACCACCACCGAATTCCTCGCCAAGCACATCTTCGATGCGATGGCGAAGGCGGCGCGCGAAGGACGGCTCGGCCCGGGGGGCGAAGGCATCGCCCGCATCCGCGTCACGCTGCACGAATCGCATGTGGCGCGTGGCTGGTATGAGGGAGCGATTGCGGCTTGAACGGCGCGCCGATCGAGGTCGCCTTCGCCATTCCAGGCCGCATCGACACCCGGACGGGCGGCTATGCCTACGCTCGGCGCGTGCTTCAGCACGCCTCGGCCCATGGGCTTGCCATGCAGCGCCTGGAGCTGCCTGCCGCTTTTCCCTGCCCGGGCGCGGCCGATCTCATCGAGACGGAGCGGCTTCTGAAGAACGCACCGCCGCAGGCGATCGTGCTCGCCGACGGTCTCGCCTACGGTGCGCTGCCGGCGGATCTCGTCGGCCGCGTCGATCGGCGCATCGTCGCTCTCGTCCATCACCCGCTGGGATTGGAGAGCGGGCTCGATGCCGCCAGCCGCGAGCGGCTCATCGCCTGCGAGCGCGCCGCATTGGCGCGCGCCTGCCGCGTCATCGTCACGAGCTCGACGACGGCGCGAACCTTGGCGTCGGATTTCGGTGTGCCTGAGGCGCGCCTGGCGATTGCCGAGCCCGGCACCGATCCGGCGCCCCGCGCCCGTGGCTCGCCCGCCGGCGCGCCGGTCCGCTTGCTGGCGGTTGGCACCATCGTCCCTCGCAAAGCCTGTGACGTCCTCGTGGCCGCCCTTGCAGGGCTCGCCGACCAGGCATGGCGGCTCGACATCATCGGCAGCCTCGACCGCGATAGAGGCGCGAGCCGCGCCCTGGAAGCGCAGATCGCCGCGGCGGGCCTCGGCGATCGCATCCGACTCCATGGCGAGGTGAGCGAGGCCGAACTGGCCGCGGCCTACGACCGCGCCGACCTCTTCGTCTCGCCCTCGCTCTACGAGGGCTATGGCATGGTGCTTGGCGAAGCGACGGCGCGAGGGCTGCCGATCGTGGCAACAACCGGCGGCGCGGCAGGCGAGACCGTGCCCGCCGGCGCCGGACTGAAGGTACCGCCCGGCGATATCCTCGCCCTGCGGACAGCACTCGACCGCATCATTGCCGACCGGCAGTTGCGTACGCGTCTCGGCGAGGGGTCCTGGTCAGCGGGCCAGCGATTGCCGACCTGGGACGAGACGACCGCCCGCATTGCGGCCGTCTTGCGTGGGGTGGCCGACCCGCCTGACTGATCCTTCCGCGGACGAGCCCCGGGCCGTCATCCCGGAAGCCGCTCCTGCGGCTATCCGGGATCCGGAGCGCCGACGCGGTGGCGTCCTGCGCCGGATCCCGGCGCTTCGCCCCGGTCGGCATGACACTGCCATTCGTATCATCCTCCGGGCAGCATGCGCGTCAGCACGCCGTCGCGCTTGATGACGGCATGTATCAGCGCGCCGCCGATGTGGGCGGCAAGAATTGCGGCCATGAGATAGCCTGCCCACCGGTGGGCGCCGAGCAGCAGATCGGAGAGCGCGTGATTGTCGGGCAGGATGTGCGGGACCAGGAATAGTCCGAAGAAGGTCCAGCTGGCTCCGAACGCCGATTCGCCGGCCCAGCCCAGGAGCGGCATCAGGAAGATCAGGACGTAGAGGGTTCGGTGCGCCGCATTCGAGGCGAGGCGCTCGAACTGCGTCAGCCCGGGATAGTCCGCCGGAGCGCCATGAGCAGTGCGAACCGCGGCGCGGACGACCGCAAGAGCGAGCACGACGAGGCCGAAGGAGCGATGCAGATCGAAGAGCTTCCCCTGCGCAGGTCCCTCTGGAATGCGGACCATCACGAGGCCGACGGGAATCATGAAGAGAACGACGGCCGCCATGATCCAGTGCAGGGATTTCTGCGCCGCCGAATAGGCGGCGGGCCGTGTGCCGGGCTCACGTCCGTCTGCTGCAGCGGTCATGCAATGCCCCCTGTCATCACGCGCGATCAGGGTAGATCCGCGAGTTCAGACGAGCCTCGCGGCCGGATTATTCCTCAAATGCACGCACCGGTGAACGAAGATCACAATCGAAGAGGACATTACCGTCGTCCAGGATGACTACCCGTGCGGCGGGACGCAGGGCCTGCGCCAGATCCGCGATGGGCCGCAACTCGAGCCCGGACTGACCGGATCCGATGATCAGGGGTGCGACCGTGACATGCAATCGATCGATGCATCGCGCGTCGATGAAGCGCGAAATGGTTCGCGCGCCCCCCTCTACGAGGAGCCGTCGGAAGCCCGATGCGAACAGCGTGTCGATGATGGCACGAGGGGGGATCGTGCCATCCACGGCTTTGATCTCGATCGCGCTTGCCGCAGCCGGGACGCGCGTTCGCTCCGTGCAGATGACGAAACAGCCGCCGCTCGCCGGGTCTAGACAACGTGCCTGCGGGGGCAGCCGCCCGGAGGCGTCGATCACGACGCGCGCCGGGTTGGGGCCGGCAACACGGCGCACCGTCAGTTGTGGATCGTCGGCGATGATGGTGCCAACCCCGACGACCACCGCATCCACATGCGCCCTGAGCCGGTGCAGATGATCGAGCCCCGCCGGTCCGTTGACGGTCTGTGCAGCGCCGCCGGCGGTGGCTATGCGCCCGTCGAGCGACTGGCCCAGCTGGGCGACGACAAAGGGCCTCGATGGCGCCGCTGCAAGGAAGGGAGCGAAAATGCTCTTCACAATTGCGTCATCACCCGCCATTTCCGCGACCCCTGTCACGTTGGCACCGTATAAACCGCAGCACCTTGGGCTGGGCTGAAAGCGAAGGCCAGCGGAAGCGGCATCGGGACGTACAGGCGACCGTTCCTCGCCACGGGACATCAGCGGGACCCGTGGGGCCTTCAGATCGTTGTCGTGTTGCCGAATAATATGAACCTGGCGGGTGTTCAGGCGATATGAAGCACGGGCGGGTGGCATGTTCCAATCAACGGCTGAAACGTCCCTGTTGTCGGTCGAGCGCGCCATCGCGGAACTGCGTGCAGGCCGCCCGG
>JAFAME010000437.1 GCA_019233695.1 Methylobacteriaceae bacterium | reverse complement strand
TATCGGCTGCTCGGCCGTCGCGGCGGAGGCTAAGGCGGGCTCGGATGGACGCTCCCGCGACCCTCGATCGCCGCGATGCCCGCGGCCCCGGCCGATACCGGCTGGGCGTCGACATCGGCGGGACTTTCACCGATCTCCTGTTGATGGATGAAGTCGAAGGTCGCCTCATCGGTTTCAAGACCCCCTCGACGCTGGCCCCTGAAGACGCCGTCATCGAGGGCATCCTGGAGCTGCAGAGGAGCCACGGCATCGACCCGGCCGAGATCGGCTATTTCTCGCATGGCACGACGCTCGGGGTGAACACCCTGCTCCAGCGCAACGGCGACAACGTCGGCGTGCTCATCACCAAGGGTTTTCGCGACACGCTCGAACTGCGCCGCCTGCGGCTTCCCAAGACCAACGATTTCTTCGTCGCCAAGCCGCTGTCGCTCGTGCCGCGACGCCATGTGCTGGAAATCAACGAACGGCTGCTTGCCGACGGCAGCGTTCTTGTGCCGCTCGCCCGACAGGATGTGGAGGACCGCGCCCGCCAGCTCCATGCCGAGGGCATACGAACCATCGCCATCTGCTTTCTCCACGCCTATCGCAACGATGCCCACGAGCGCCAGGCGCGGACGTGGATCGAGGCGCTGCTGCCCGATGTCTACGTTTGCACGTCGGCCGAGATCTGGCCGCAACAGCGCGAGTACGAGCGGTTCCTGATCAGCGTGATCAACGGCTACATCGGCGCCGGCATGAAGCGCTATTTCGCGACGCTGCGGCAGAAGGCCGAGGCGATCGGCATGCGGGCGCACACGTTTTCGACGAAATCGAACGGCGGGGTGATGGGGCTCGCCGCGGCGGCCGAACGGCCGGTGCAGACGCTGCTGTCGGGTCCCGCTTCCGGCGTCATCGGCGCCAATGCCGTCGGGCGGCTGATCGGCGAGGACAAGCTGATCACCCTCGACATGGGGGGCACCAGCGCCGACGTCGCGATCATCGACGGCGCCATTCCCTATGCGACCGAGAACACCGTCGGCGATTTCCCGGTGATCATGCCTGCAGTCGATGTCTCGGCCGTCGGCGCCGGCGGCGGTTCGATTGCCTGGATCAATCCCGAGGGGGCGCTGAAGGTCGGGCCGCGCAGCGCCGGTGCGGTCCCTGGGCCGGCGTGCTACGGGCGCGGCGGCGAGGAAGCGACCGTCACCGATGCGTATCTGACCGTCGGCATCTGCAGCCCCTCGGGCTTTCTCGGCGGCCAGATGCAGATCTATCCCGAGAGGGCTCACGCGGCCGTCGGCCGGCTCGCCAAGCGTCTTGGTCTCGGGCTCTTGGAGACGGCCGATGCGATCTTGCAGATCGCGACCGCCAACATCTACGCCGGTCTCATCCCGCAGATTGCTCGCCGCGGGGTCGATGCCTCGGACTTCTCCCTCATGCCCTACGGCGCGGCCGGGCCGACCCACAGCTTCATGGTGGCCCGCGAGATCGGCTTTCGACGCGTGATCGTGCCCGCGACGCCGGGCCTGCTTTGCGCGCTCGGCTGCCTCGTCGCGGATTTGCGGGCCGACTTCGTCGCGACGGTGTGGAGCGATCTTGCCGAGATGACCGACCGCGAGCTGCAGCATCTCTACATCGGTCTCGATGCGGAGGCGCAAGGCTGGCTTGCGCGCGAGGCGGTGACCGTCGAGACGCTGACCCAGCGGCGCTCGGCCGACCTCTGCTACGTCGGCCAATCGTTCGAGCTGAATGTGCCGCTGCCCGATGATGGGGCGCCCGTCACGGTGGCGCAGCTCGCCGGCTTTTTCCACGACCGGCATCGGGCCGTCTACGGCCACGCGGACCCGGCCGCGCCGGTGCGTCTCCTCGAGACGCGTACCCAGATCGTCGGCGCGATGCGCAAGCCTGACATCGGCGTCATGTCGGCGCGGCCGGCGGCAGCATCAATGCCGCGGCCGGAACGGCGCGAGATATTCGACCGCGGCGAGCGCCTTTCTGCCCAGGTCGTTCAGCGCCAGGCACTGGCTCCGGGCCTCCGCCTCGACGGGCCGGTCGTCATCGAGCAGTACGACACGACCTGCTATGTGCCGGCCGGTTTCCGAATAACGGTCGATCCGCGACTGAACCTCATCGGAGAGCGGGCGTGAGCGCTGCCTCCAAGGTCCAGCTCGAGATCCTGTGCAGCCGCTTCCAGGCGGTCGTCGATGAGATGGCGCATGTCGTGTTCCGCACCGCCCACACGGTCTTCGTGAAGGAGACGCAGGACTACGGCACGGTGCTCGTGAGCCCCACGGGCGAGATCTTCGCGGCGCCGCGCCGCTACGGCGTCACCAACATGATCGGAATGCCCATGGCGGAAGCGATCCGCCGGATGGGCGCAGAAGTCCGCGACGGCGACATCTTCATTGCCAACGACCCCGAGTCGACCATGGGGATGTCGACGCATCTCTCCGACGTCTTCCTGTGGAAGCCGGTGTTCCACGGCGGCGAGATCGTCTGTCACGCCTGGACGTTCATCCACATGTCCGATGTCGGCGGCCGCGTTCCGGGCAGCATCGCTCCCTCGAGCCATGAGATCTTTCAGGAGGGCATCCGCGTCCCGCCCCGCAAGCTCTACCACCAGGGCCGATTGGATCAGGCTTTCCTCGACTTGTTTCTGTGCAACACGCGCACCCCGCAGCAGAACTGGGGCGACATGAAGGCATGCCTCGCCGGATTGGCGACCGCCGAGCAGCGCCTGCGCGACCTGATCGCCCGCTACGGCTTCGAAACGATCCGGGACGGCATCCCGCAGGTTCTGGACTATGCCGAGCAGCAATCGCGCCGGATCATCTCGCATGTGCCGGACGGCGTCTACGGGTTCAGCGACTTCATCGAAGCCGACATGGTCGGTCTCGGCCTGGTGCGCATCAACCTCACGCTGACGGTGACGGGCGGCGAGTTTCTGCTGGATTTTTCAGGCACGGCGCCGCAGGTGCGCGCCGCCTTGAACCTGCCGAGCTTCTCGCGCAACGGGCATTGGATGCTGATCACCCCGCTGGTGAGCTGGCTCTGCACCAACGACCCGACCATCGCCTACAATGCCGGGCTGACCCGGCCCTTCAAGATCAAGGTGCCGGCGGGCACGCTGCTCAATCCCGAGCCGGGTGCTGCCTATGGCGCACGCTATGCGACCTCGCACAAGGCAGGCGACGTGGTCATCGGCGCGCTCGCCCAAGCGGTGCCGTTCGAACTGCCCGCGACGGATTCGGGTCAGGGCTCCATCCTCCTCGTCTCGGTGCCGGACCTCGTCTCGGGAGGCACCAAGGTCAGTGTGATCCAGCCGATCGTCGGCGGCTCCGGCGGCCGCCCGAGCGAGGACGGCGTCGATGGCACGATGGTGATCCTGAACTTCCTCAAGAACATCCCGACGGAAGTGTTCGAGCGCGAGATGCCGGAGATCCTCATCCGTCATTATGGCCTGCGTCCGGATTCAGGCGGCGCCGGCCGCTTCCGCGGCGGCACCGGAATCGAGATCGAGTTCGAGACGGCGGCAGCCTACACCACCGTTACGTCGCGATGCATGGAGCGCTACATCTTCCCGCCGCCCGGTCGAATGGGCGGCCTGCCGGGCGCGACCGGCTACACGCTGAGCCGGCCGGCCGGCGGGGGCGAGCACGATATCGGCAAGATCGATGTCGTTCAGATGCAGCCCGGCGACCGGCTGCTCATCGGCACCCAGGGCGGCGGTGGTTTCGGCGATCCGCTCGACCGTCCGGCCGAGCAGGTCGCATACGATGTCGCCAACGGCCTCGTTTCGCGCGGGGTCGCGGCCCGGAACTATGGCGTCATCGTCGATGAGAGCGGCAAGCTTGACGCAGCGGCGTCTCTCGCGCGGCGGCAAAAGCTGCGCAGCGAACGCGGCGAGCGGCCGCTTCCGGCCTTTTCCTTCGGGCCCGCACGCGATCGCCATCATCGTCTGTGGACCGACGAGATTTATGATTCCATCGAGGCCGCCGTGCAAGGCCTGCCCGCCGTGGCGCGCCAGTTGCGCTATCAGCAGATATCTGCCGAAGTCGAGAGGCTGTTCGAAGCCAAGACCCCGGTCACCGCCGCCATGATCGCCGACTTGACGCGCGCCCTGGAACTGGCCTCGGAGCGCCGGTTCCGTCAATGATCGGCCGACAGCAAGGGTTCCCAGTCAGCCAAGGAGGCCGCCGTGCACACTCCTGACGAGAAGGGCCATCCCGCCGGCTCGCACGGCCATGCCGAGCCGCGCTGGAAAAGAGACGGCGTTCAGGTCATTCCTGGCAACCAGCTCGACGCCAATACGGCCCAGACCGCTGGCATGGACCGCCGGGCGGCGATCACCTACGCCCGAACCGGCGCGCAAAAGCTCTGGGCGGGGACGGTGACCATCCACGCCAATGCCAAGACCGGCGCCCATCACCATGGCCCACTCGAGAGCGTGATCTATGTCGTGCGCGGCCGCGCCCGGATGCGCTGGGGCGACCGGCTCGAATTCGTGGCCGAAGCGGGACCCGGCGATTTCATCTACGTGCCGCCCTTCGTTCCGCATCAGGAGATCAACGCCAGCCGTGACGAGACGCTCGAATGCGTGCTCGTGCGCAGCGACGGGGAGGCCGTCGTGGTAAACCTCGACATCGAGCCGGTCGAAAAACCCGAGGCGGTTGCCTGGATCGACCCGATCCACAAAAGATGAGGCGAGCGGGTTCTCGCGGCCGTCCGACCGGCTCCGGCGCAGTGCGCGTGTTCCGTCCCGCTTGCTCGGCCGGAGCGGGGATCATTCGGCATCGTCTCGTGCAGGATGACCGGCAAGTCGCGATTGGCCGCGACTCGTTGAGTGCGCGATTTCAATGAAATTTCATCAGAGAATGTTGGATTTCTGTTCCTCTCCCTCCGCCAGTCCGGAACGGAACCGCGAACGCCGGGCGTAGCCGCCTTCGCGCCATCCCACGGTGGTCAACCCGCTGGTACACTGGACACGATCGTCAGGCCGCACGCTTGGTCTTCCGCGAGACGGCCAGTCCGAGAAACCCGAGCACGGCCTGATTTATCCGAAATCCTCCCGGAAACGATCGATCTGGTGCATCCGCTCATGCAGGATCGTCACGATGATGGACAAGGTTGTACATCCTAGCTAGGTTACCTAGCTAAGGAGGATGCAATGAAAGTCGTCACAATCCATGCAGCGAAGACCAATTTGTCGCAGCTTCTCGCACGGGTCGAAGCCGGGGAGGAAATCGTCCTCGCCCGTGGCAAGCATCCGATCGCCAAGTTGGTGCCGTTCCGCGCCCCGCAGGCCGGGCGGCGTTTTGGGACCCTGCGGGGAACCGTCAGCGTCGGTCCTGAATTCTTCGAGCCTCTGCCGGAGCCAGAACTGGCAACTTGGGAGTAGCGGTGCGCCTGCTCCTCGACACGCATACCTTCCTTTGGTGGCTGGCTGGCGATACGGCGCTCTCCGTCGCAGCGCGAACGGCGATCGCCGACGAAGGCAATGACGTTTTCGTCAGCGCTGTCTCCGCTTGGGAGATTGCTACAAAGCACCGCCTGGGCAAGCTCCCTGGTGTCGCCGCCATCGTCACCGATCTCGACGCGACAATCGCCGCTCAGAATTTCATCGGGCTGCCGGTCAACATTCGGCACGGACAGACAGGAGGGGCTCTTCCCGGACCGCATGGTGACCCCTTTGATCGGATGCTGATCGCTCAGGCAACGGTGGAACGGCTTGTCCTCGTCTCGAACGAGCAAGTCTTCGATACGTATGGCGTTGGACGGCTATGGTGAGGGGATGCCACGAGCCGAACGCACGTGGCGAGGACCGGGGCGCCGCCTTCGCTGCCTCGCGATGTCGTCTGCGTGCCGCCAACCGGCGGTGAGGCAAGCGCGGTCACAGCCGTGGAGGATTGGCGCCGCCCGGCCGGCGCCGGTTGCCTCGATCAGGCCGAGCGAAACGTCGGGGGAGGCCTCAAACCAGCTGACCTCGTTCTCCTGCTTGCTTCGATAAACCTCGTCCCAGTGGTCGCGCGCGGTCAGCTTTGACATCGGCGTTTCTCCGGGTGCTTCCAGACCATCGATACTTGGGACGGCATTTGGCCCGTCTTTTCGTTCTGTGTTCCAGGTCACAGATCGTTGCGCTGAAATGCTGCACCTTCCTGCGGCTCACCGACCCGAGCCGCTTCTCGGCGCGTTGGCCGACGAACCCTGGGAGACATCG
>JAFAME010000357.1 GCA_019233695.1 Methylobacteriaceae bacterium | reverse complement strand
ACGATTCGATCGACTTTGGCGGCAAGCCGGTCGTTGGCGTCATCAATACCTGGAGCGATCTCAACCCCTGCCACGCGCACTTCAAGCAGCGGGTCGAGGACGTCAAGCGCGGCGTGCTGCAGGCGGGCGGCTTTCCGCTCGAATTCCCGGCGATGGCGCTCGCCGAGAATTTTCTGAAGCCCACGACGATGCTCTACCGCAATTTCCTTGCCATGGAGACCGAGGAACTGATCCGTGCCAACCCGATCGACGGCGTCGTGCTGATGGGCGGATGCGACAAGACCACGCCGGCTTTGATCATGGGCGCCATCAGCGCCGAACTGCCGACCATATTCGTGCCCGCCGGTCCGATGCTGCGCGGCAATTTTCAGGGCCGCGCGCTCGGCAGCGGCAGCGACGTCTGGAAGTTCTGGGACGAGAAGCGGGCAGGCGCGATCTCGGAAGAAGCCTGGGCCGAAATGGAATCCGGGATCGCGCGCAGTTACGGCGTCTGCATGACGATGGGAACGGCCGCCACCATGACGGCCCTCGCCGAAGTGCTCGGCCTGACGCTGCCGGGAGCTTCATCGATTCCGGCAGCCGATTCCAGCCATTCGCGCATGGCGGCGGCCTCCGGCCGTCGCGTCACGGAGATGATCTGGGAGGACCTGCGTCCCTCCAACATCCTCACCGAAGGCGCATTCGACAATGCGGTCACCGCGCTCATGGCGCTCGGCGGCTCGACCAATGCCGTCATCCATCTCATCGCCATGGCGCGGCGCGCTGGCATCGACCTCACGCTTGATCGCTTCGACGCGCGGGCTCGCGAAGTGCCGGTGATTGCCAACATTCGCCCCGCCGGGGCCTTCCTGATGGAGGACTTTTACTACGCCGGGGGATTGCGTGCCTTCATCGCCCGACTTGACGCCCGGCTCGACCTGTCGCAGCGGACCGTTGCCGGCGTCACACTCGGCGAGGCGAGCGCTGGAGCCCAGGTACACCTGCCCGATGTGATCAGGCGCCTCGAATCGCCCGTCTCATCGCATGAAGGCCTTGCGATCCTGACCGGCAACCTGGCGCCGCGCGGCTGCGTAATGAAGCCGTCGGCCGCCGAAGAGCGCTTCCTGCGCCATCGCGGGCCGGCGCTCGCCTTCGACAGCTATGACGCCATGGCCGCCGCGATCGATCGCGACGATCTCGACGTCACGCCCGACCATGTTCTCGTCCTCAAGAACGCCGGGCCGGAGGGTGGGCCGGGAATGCCCGAGTGGGGCATGCTGCCGATCCCCAAGAAGCTGGTGCGCGACGGCGTACGGGACATGCTGCGGCTCTCCGATGCCCGCATGAGCGGAACGAGCTATGGGGCCTGCGTGCTGCATGTCGCGCCGGAAGCCTTCATTGGCGGTCCGCTCGCTTTCGTCCAAAGCGGGGATCAGATCGAGGTCGATGTGGCGCGCCGCTCGATCAACCTCGTGGTGGCCGAGGAGGAGATGTCGCGCCGCAAAGCCCTGTGGGTCAAACCGCCGCCGCGGTTGTCGCGCGGGTATGGCGCGATGTTTGCGGCCCATATCCAGCAGGCCGACACCGGCTGCGATTTCGATTTCCTGCAGCGCGGCGAGCCGCTGCCGGAGCCGGAAATCCACTGAAAGCGCCCTCGGGCCCAGCCTTGGTTTGCGCCCAAACCTCCTGCTTTGATGCTCACGGCCACGTGAACTGGCCGGGATCGTCGGCAGTCTGGCCGCCCGCTGATACAGGTGCTATCTGACGGCTGTAGGCCATTGAGCCGCGCCAAATCCAACGAAGGGAGTGAATCATGTCGTGGACCACACCTGTCGTCGTCGAAGTCTGTGTCGGCATGGAAGTAACGAGCTACGAATCGGCCGAAATCTGATCCTGCCGCTGGAGCATGTGAAGAAATCGCAGTTGTCATCCCGGAAGCGCGAAGCGCCATCCGGGACCCGGAGACAACTCATGAATGACGCATGTTCCGGACCCGGCTCTGCGCACCGCTTCGCGGTGCTTCGGCCGGGATGACGGCACAGGTCAGCTTCCTCACACATCGGTACCGTGCTTTGGCCGGAGGGTGGTAGCGTAAGCCAATTTCTTCGCATGCGTCTTCGGGCGGGGAAGTTGTGGCACGACTGAGGGTCCTGGTTCTCGGATCCGCGGCGGGCGGCGGCTTTCCCCAGTGGAATTGCCGCTGCCCGATCTGTTGTCTGGCGTGGGCCGGCGACCCGCGGGTCACGGCACGGACGCAATCGAGCCTTGCGGTGAGCGCCGACGGGAAGGCATGGCTTCTTCTCAACGGGTCGCCCGACCTGCGTCAGCAAATCATGTCCACTCCGGCGCTTCAGCCGAAAGGCGAGGCGAGGAGCACGCCGATCGCCGGCGTCTTTCTCACCAACGGGGATGTCGACCATATCGGCGGGCTGTTGAGCTTGCGCGAGCAGCAGCCGTTCACGCTCTACGGGTCCCAGACCACCCTATCCCTGATTGCCAAGGGCTCTATTTTCGGCGTGCTCGATCCGCGTGTCGTCAAGCAGATTCCGGTCGGAATTGATCAGATCATCGGACCGCAGGCGGGCCTGACGCTGAGACCGTTCGCCGTGCCCGGCAAGGTGCCGCTCTTTCTCGAAGGCGAGACCGTGGAAATCGCGGAGACCGAAACGACGGTCGGCCTCGAAATCGCGGCAGGCGGCAAACGCCTCGTCTATGTTCCGGGCTGCGCCGACCTCAATGCCGGCCTCGTCGCCAGGCTGTCGGGCGCCGATCTCCTGTTCTTCGATGGAACGACGTTCACCGACGATGAAATGGTGAGGCTTGGCCTCTCGCCGAAGACAGCAGCCCGCATGGGTCATCTCGCGATCGATGGCCCGCGCGGTTCGCTCGAACGTTTGGCGAAGGTGCAAATCGGTCGGAAAGTCTATATCCATATCAACAACACCAACCCGGTCCTCGTCGCCGGCTCGCCCGAGCGTCGGAAGGTCGAGGCGGCGGGTTGGGAAATCGCCTATGACGGGATGGAGATCGTCCTATGACGCGGGAAGGGCCCGCAAAGCCGGTGTCGCCTCAGGACCTCGAAACGGCGCTGCGCCAGGTCGGGGCGACGCGCTACCACAACCTCCACCGCTTCCATCAGCGCCTGCATGGCGGCAAATGCTCGCTGCCCGAAGTTCGGGCCTGGGCACTCAACCGCTACTATTATCAGTCGATGATCCCGATCAAGGATGCAACGATCCTGACGCGAATGGATGACCCGGCACTGCGCCGCGAATGGCGAAAGCGGATCGAAGACCATGACGGGCAGGGCGACAGCGCAGGCGGGATCGAACGATGGCTACGGCTGACCGACGGTCTCGGCCTTGCCCGCGACTACGTGACTTCGACGCGCGGCATCCTGCCGGCGACGCGCTTTGCGGTCGAGGCCTATGTCAACTTCTGCAGAACGCGCAGCTTGCTCGAAGCTGTCGCCTCCTCGCTGACGGAGCTGTTTTCGCCTCAGATCATCAGTGAGCGGGTCTCCGGCATGCTCGCCCATTATCCGTTCGTCAGCCGCGAAACGCTTGCCTATTTCACCGCGCGCCCCGTGCAGGCGCAGCGCGACAGCGATTTCGCGCTCGACTATGTGAAGACCAACGCCAAGACAGGCATCGAGCAACAGGCCGCCATTGCCGCCCTCGAGTTCAAATGCGACGTGCTTTGGGTTCAACTCGATGCGCTGTGGAGCGCCTATGTCGAGGGCGCGGTGCCACCTGGCGCTTGGCAGCCCGATGAGGGGGCACGCGCGGAGGATGCGGCGTGAGCGCCGAGACGATTGCCATTGCGGAGGAGGTGAGGCCCCGCCTTCCGCGCGGCGTACGGCTGCGTCATGACGAGACGCGCCGCGAGTGGACGCTGCTTGCCCCTGAGCGCGTGCTGAAGGCCGACCGCATCGCCGTCGAGATCCTTAAGCGCTGTACCGGTGAGAAGACGCTGCGGGAGATCGTCGACGAATTGACGGCCGCGTATGGCGCCGATCGAGCCCGGGTCGACACCGACGTGCGCGCGCTCCTGGCGCAGCTCGTTGCCAAGCGCATGGTCGATCTATGAACGCGCCGGCGAAGCTTGCCGCCCCGATCGGAATCCTTGCCGAACTGACGCATCGCTGTCCGCTCGGCTGTCCCTATTGCTCGAACCCTCTCGCTCTTGATCCGCGCGTCGAGGAGCTCGACGCCGAGACCTGGAAGCGTGTCTTTTCGGAAGCGGCCGCCGCAGGCGTGCTTCACGCCCATCTGTCGGGTGGCGAGCCCGCCTCCCGGCGCGACCTCGTGGAGATCGTGGCGCATTGCGCCAAGGTTGGCCTCTACACCAACCTGATCACCTCGGGCATCGGCATTACTCCAGCCGTGATGGCCCGGCTGAGCGAAGCGGGGCTCGACCATGTCCAGCTGTCCATCCAGGACGCGGACCCCGTCTCGGCGGACAAGATCGCCGGCTATGCTGGCGGATTCGCCAGGAAGCGGGAGGTCGCGGGTCTGGTGACAGGCGCCGGCCTGCCGCTCACGGTCAATGCCGTGATCCATCGCGCCAATGTCGCGCGGGCGGGCGCGATGGTCGAGCTTGCCATTGCGCTCGGCGCCCGGCGCGTCGAAGTCGCCCACACGCAATATTACGGCTGGGCGATGGTCAATCGGGCCGCCCTGCTGCCCTCACGCGCCGAGGCGCAGGCGGCGATCGAGGAGGTCGAGCGGCTGCGCAAGCTCCACGAAGGCAGGATCGTCATCGACCACGTCATTCCGGACTATCACGCCCGCTACCCGAAGGCCTGCATGGGCGGATGGGCGCGCCGTACCCTGAACGTGACGCCGACCGGCCGGGTGCTGCCGTGTCATGCGGCCGAGACGATACCGGGCCTCGAATTCTGGAACGTCAAGGAGCATTCGCTGGCGGAAATCTGGGCGTCATCCCCTGCCTTCAATGCCTTTCGCGGCACCGAATGGATGCGTGAGCCCTGCCGTTCCTGCCCCCGCAAGGAGATCGACTTCGGCGGCTGCCGCTGTCAGGCCATGGCGATGACCGGCGACCCGCGCCAAGCCGATCCCGTCTGTCATCTCTCGCCGCATCATTCGGCAATCGAGGCCGCGCTCGGGAATCCCGCCTCCGCCGGAGAGGTCGAGTATCAGTATCGGCGCATGGTGCGAGTGCCGGCCGCGGCCGAGTGACGTTCATCCCGCAAGCGCGAAGCGCCATCCAGGATCCGGCGACAAGCCTGAAAAGGTGCATGTTCCCTATCGCCCGCCCTGCGCGCAGCTCGGCGGTGCTTCGACCGGGATGACATCGCAAATTCCGGTTCTTGGCGCAGCCGTCGAGGACAAGAATGATCCACATCAGCGACAAGATCAGCCTCGATGAGAACGAGATCGCCGAGACCTTTGTGCGCGCGTCGGGCCCGGGCGGCCAGAACGTCAACAAGGTCGCAAGCGCGGTGCAGATCCGCTTCGATGTGCGGCGTTCGCCAAGCCTGCCGGAAGACGTGCGCGCCAGGCTTGAACGGCTCGCGGGGCGGCGGCTGACCAGGGATGGGGTGATCGTCATCGACGCGCAGCGCTTTCGCACGCAGGAGCGCAACCGCGCGGACGCGCTGGACCGCTTGGTCGAACTCGTGCGCCGGGCTGCCGCGGCGCCTATGCCACGTCGGCCGACGCGGCCGACCAAAGCCTCGCAAGAGCGCCGCCTCGAGGGCAAATCGCGTCGCGCCGCGATCAAGCGACGTCGCGGCGCCGGGCCGCATGAGGACTGAGGGCGCCAGCTGGAGGCGGCCCGCGATCCGCTCCACGCTGCCCGGGAGGACTCGACAAGACCTGCGGCTTCGGTCAAGCTGTTAACCAAACATAGACCATGGCGCATCGGCCGCGTTGCCACTGGCCGTACTTTGCGGATTTTGCCGAAGCAGATTGCCGAGTGGGGGGCTCTTTGTTCAGACGGGGCCGGGGGGCCTCGCGCAGCGCTCGCGCCCTTTTGGGGGCGATCGGCCTTTGTGCTGTCGCCTGCACCAGGACCTACGCAGGCGCTTACCCGGCGGGCCAGGGGCAGATCATCGTCACGACAACCTTCACCCAGGCCGGCGGCCAGTTCGACCGGTCAGGGAAGTTCATCCCTACCGCCCAATTCCGTAAGCTGGAGGCGACCGCCTATGCGGAGATCGGCGTCACGGACTGGTTCACGGCGGTCATCAAACCTTCGATCACCGACGCGACCTTCCCGTCAGGCAGCAGCATGGTCCAGGCGAACTCGACCGGTTCGGAGATCGGCGGCCGCGTGCGCCTTGCAACCTGGAACGACCTGACATTTGCCCTGCAGGCCGACGGCGTATTGCCCAGCCTCAATCTCGACCACAACACGGCATTGCTGACGGATGCGAGCGGAGGGGCCGACATGCGGGCCCTCGTCGGCTACGGATTCCGGATCGGCTCATGGCCGTCGTTCGTCGATCTCGACTTCGGCTATCGCTGGCATGTGGGAAACCCGCCAAGCGAATGGCGCGGCGATCTGACCTTGGGGACGCGCCCATTGCCGATGTTGCTTATCTTGCTGCAATCGTTCAACACGATCTCCGATGGCAGGGGATTGCCGCCGTTCACCAGGTATCGACAGAACAAGCTGCAGGCGAGCATCGTCTACGATCTCAATGTCTGGTCGCTGCAGCTCGGCGTGCTGACGACGATTGCAGGCGCCAATACGCCGCGCGAGCGGGGCGGGCTCGCCGCCGTCTGGTGCCGCTTCTGACGCTCAGTCCGGTAGCCGCCGGCAGGTGGTACGGCGACCGCCAAGTTCGATTTTCTCAGCCGCAGATCACACTTGGGTGAGGGCTCGAACCGATCTTGGGCAGCTCCGTTTTGCCCTTGGGGAGCGAGCACCAGCACTGGGTGTTGCGATTCGAACACAGTCCTGGAGGAGCGGTCCATGAATCAGTTTGCGAAAATCACACTCGCCAGCCTGACGATCCTCGGAGCCGTCGTGGCATTCGGCGCGCCAGGTTCGGCGATGTCCAACCGGAGCCATTGCTCGACGAGCTCATCATATCAAGGATGCTATGATCCGCGTTTCCGGGGTAGCTTTTACGGCACCCAGCCGACTGCGGCGCCGACGACGAGCGCCGGCATTCGCGAGGAGAGCGGGCTGCACGGCCTGCACGGCCCGGGCTGGTAGGCTGAGCTGATCGCCCGACCAGCCGGCGCGGACCAGGCCGTTCACGAGCTTGGCGCGATGATGTGAAAGAAGCTTCCGGTTACGAGGCCGCGGCGGCTGCCTGCCGGTGAGGCCTCGGTACCGTAAGCATCCGTCACGAAGGCAAAGGGCGGGTCGCAGGGCCTACCCACCGTCGTCGCGTAGTGAAACTCGTGTCCTCGCAGCCGAGTATCGGCGTCCCCGAGCGATCCGGGCGCCGCCAGGCGCGCCGTTCGATAGCCGAGATGAAGCTTGCGGACGGCAAAGGTCGTTTCAATGCCGAGGAGGCCGGCCATGCGATGGGTTGCCCCGGAGGCATCGGTCAGCGCTTCGCCCAACACCATGTAGCCGCCGCACTCGCCGTGCATGGGCTTTGTGTCGGCAAAGCGCCGCAATCCATCGAGGAACTTGCCGCAGGCGGCCAGCCGGCCGGCATGGAGCTCCGGATATCCCCCAGGCAGCCAGCAGACCTCGCAGTCTCGCGGCGGGGCCTCGTCGGCCAGGGGTGAGAAGCAGCAGATCTCGGCGCCGCGTCCGCGCCAGCCCTCAATGAGATGCGGGTAGATGAACGAGAACGCCGGGTCACGTGCAAGCGCGATGTGCTGAGCCGGCGGGTCCAGCCCGCAAATGCCGATCGTTGCCGGTTCAGCAGCAATTGTTGACGCCGCCCGCGCCTGAATCGCGCCGAGATCGACATAGTCGGCAACGAAATCGGCCAGCTGATTCAGCAGGCCATCGAGATTCTCGGTTTCGCTCGCCTGCACCAAGCCAAGATGGCGCTCCGGCAACACGAGCGTGCCGCTGCGCGGCAACGCGCCGAGGATGGCGATGCCGACATCCTCGATCGCCTCGCCGACCAGCCGGCGATGCCGGACGCTGCCGACACGATTGAGCACCACCCCTGCGATCGTGAGGCGGGAATCGTAGGTTGCACAGCCCTTCACGACAGCTGCCGCCGATTGCGCTTGGCCGCTCACGTCGAGAACGAGGAGCAGCGGCCACCCGGTCGCCGCAGCGATATCTGCGGATGTGCCGGCGCGACCCCGCTCCGCGGGCACGCCGTCGAACAGGCCCATCGAGCCTTCGCAGAGAATGAGTTCGGCCTCGGCTCCGGCCCGTCGGGCGAGAGCGGCAATGAGGTCCGGTTCCATTGCCCAGCTGTCGAGGTTGAAGCTGGGGCGTCCGCTGGCGGCCGCATGGAAGGCGGGATCGATGTAGTCCGGCCCGCACTTCGCCCCGGCAACCCGAAGGCCACGCTTGGCGAAGGCGCGAAGGAGACCGAGCGCCAGTGTGGTCTTGCCGCTGCCGGATCGCGGCGCCGCGATCACGAGCCCGGGCGGAGGGCCGGCGCTCATCGTTTCGGCGCTGCGGGATCGCGGTCGCGGAAGCGCCGTCGATAATCGGGATCATAGAGCGCGCTGTCGCGAAATCCGACCGCATCGATCACCCGCCCGACCAGGATCACGGCCGTGCGCTCCACGGGCTCGCGGCGCACCGCCTCACCGATGTCGGCCAGCGTGCCGCGGACGATTCGTTCATCGGGCCACGAGGCGCGGTAGACGACCGCAACAGGGCAATCGCGGCCATAGGAAGGAATGAGCGCTGCCACGACCCTGTCGAGCGCGTGGATCGACAAATGCAACACAAGGGTCGCGAGGGTCGTGGCAAACGCCTCCAGCGTTTCGTGTGGAGGCATTGCGGAGGCCCGGCCAGAGATGCGCGTCAGGACAACGGACTGCGCCACTTCGGGAAGGGTGAGCTCACGGCCGAGAGCGGCCGCGGCGGCGGCAAAGGCCGGGACGCCGGGCGTGATCGTGTAAGGAATGCCGAGCGCGTCGAGCCGGCGCAACTGCTCGCCCATTGCGCTGTAGATCGAGAGATCACCGGAATGGAGGCGCGCCACGTCCTCGCAGCGCCCGTGCGCCGCCTCGAATTCAGCCGCGATTTCGTCGAGCGTCATTGGCGCGGTATCGATGATGCGGGCATGCTTCGGGCAATGCTGAAGAAGCGCGGGGGCGACGAGCGAGCCCGCGTAAAGGCAAACCGGACAGCGCGCCAGAAGGTCGCGACCCCGCAGCGTCATGAGATCCGGCGCGCCGGGGCCGGCGCCGATGAAGTGCACCGTCATGGGGTGCGTTCCCACATCGCGGTCGCCTCGGCAGCGATGGCGCAGGTCACGCCCCTCGCGCTGATTCGCGGCACGACGAGCGCGGCTCGCGGCCCGGCGCCGGCAAGCGCGGCGGCCTCGGCGACCGAGCTGATGCCGAAGCGGGCGAATGCACGTGGCGAGTGCGTTTTCACGCCGGCAGTTGCCTTGCCGAGGACATCTCGTGGCAGGAAAACGAGTTCAAGGCCGAGCGCCTGCGCTGCCTGCTGCATGCCTGCCTCATCGCGCTTGTCCTCGATCGTGAAGAGCTTGGCTTGCGGCGGCCAGGCGACGCGCGGCGGCCAGGCGGCAATCGCCTGTTTCACCAGCGCAGTGATGGCCTCGCCCGGCACGCCTCGCCTGCAGCCGAGGCCGATTGCAATCGCTGCAGGCCTGCTCACGGTTTTACTGCCACCCATTGCACGACCGGCAGGGCAGGGCGCCAGGCGTGAAATCCGCCGACAGGAGCCGCATGGGCGACCTGAATGCAGCTCAGGTCACCACCTGTCGCATTGAACCGGCGGGTGATTTCGGCCTGAGTTTCGAGCGTCACCGCGTTCACGACGAGGCGGCCGCCCTTGCGCAACCTCGCCCAGCTCGCGTCGAGAACGCCCTCGTCGGTTGCCCCGCCCCCGACGAACACCGCGTCAGGAGGCCGAAGGCCTGCGAGCGCGGCCGGCGCCTCGCCCTCGATGATTTCCAGATCGGGGACGCCGAGTGCGGCGGCGTTGCGGGCGATGCGTGCGGCGCGGTCCTTGCGGGCCTCCACTGCGATGGCGCGGTTTGCGGCGTTGCGCAGCATCCATTCGATGCCGATCGAGCCGGACCCCGCCCCTATGTCCCACAGTACCTCCCCTTGTCGGGGCGCGAGGGCAGCCAGGGTGATCGCGCGAACCTCGCGCTTGGTGATCTGGCCGTCGTGCTCGAACCAATCATCCGGCAGGCCGGGCGTGAGGGGCAAAACCCGAGAACCGGGGGCGGCAACAACCTCGACGGCAGTCGTGTTCAATGGATCGATGTCTGTCAGGCCGAACGATTCGGCGGTCGTGATCTGGAGCCGCTCGCGGGCTCCGCCCATCGCCTGACAGATTGTCAGGCGCGAATCGCCGAGCCCGCGGTCGCGCAACAGCGCGGCAAGCTTCCCCGGCGTTGCGCCGTCCCAGGAGAGCGCCAGGATCCTTGCTCCGTGCTGCAGATAGGGCACGATCCGCTCGAGCACGCGGCCATGCAACGAAACCAGTGTGCAGTCTTGCAGCGCCCAGCCGAGCCGCCCCGCCGCAAGGCTGAAGGCCGAGGCGCCGGGGATGCACAGGAACTCGTCGTGATCGAGATGGGAGACCAGCGACGAGCCGATGCCGTAGAAGAACGGGTCGCCGCTCGCCAGCACGCATACGGGTGTACCGCGGCGCGCCAGGATCTCGGGAAAGGCGCTCGCCGGCGGGGAGGGCCAAGCGAGCCGCTCGCCGGTCACGTCGCCGACCAGCGCCAAATGCCGCCGGCCGCCGACAACGAGCTCCGCTTGTGTCAGGAGCCGGCATGCGGCAGGAGAGAGGCCGTCGAGACCGTCCTCCCCAAGGCCGACGATCGATAGCCAGCGCCGGAGCGGGGCTGCCGGCGTCATTGGGCCCGACCCGGTGAGCGCCAGGAATGCGCATTCTGATTCTCGGCGGAACGAGTGAAGCAAGCGCGCTTGCCCGGCGCGTCCGCGACATGCCGGACGTCGAGGCGACCCTGTCGCTTGCCGGACGGACCGAACGGCCGGCTGTGGCACCGATCCCCGCGCGGACCGGGGGTTTTGGCGGGGTGGCCGGGCTTGTTGCTTTTTTGCGCAGCGAGAGGATCGCGGCGGTCGTCGATGCAACGCATGCCTTCGCGCGCCAAATCTCGGCGAGCGCGGTCGAGGCCTGTGCAGTCGCGAAGATTCCGCTCCTCGCGTTCACCCGCCCGCAGTGGTCCGCCGTCGAGGGCGATCGCTGGACAACCGTCGATCATGTCGAGGCGGCTGCAGACGCCATCGGCGTTGTCGCGCGTCGCGTCTTCCTGACGGTCGGGCGTCTGAGGCTCGGCGCCTTTGCCGCCGCCCCGCAGCACGACTATCTCGTGCGCACCATCGATCCGCCCGCAGGGATCGAGGCCTTGCCGACGCACCGGTCGATCCTCGCGCGGGGACCCTTTTCGGTCGAGGACGAGCTGACGCTCATGCAGAGCCAACGCATCGAGGTCCTGGTGAGCAAGAACAGCGGCGGCGCTGCGACCTATCCCAAGATCGAAGCGGCGCGTCGCCTCCATCTGCCGGTTGTGATGATCGATCGACCGCCGGCGATAAGCGTCACCGAGCATACGGACCTTGCCGCCGTAGTCGACTGGATCGAGGCTCATCGGCCGTCCCCGTAGCCGCGCGGCGTCACCATCCACGGAGATGCCGATCCATGTACCACGAGGCGGGTCGTGCTCGATCCGATGACGATGAGGGTGCTCATGTCGGCAAGGTCCGGGTCGGCCTCGCCGAGCGTGGTCACCACAAGGCGCTCGTCAGGGCGTCCGACGGCGCGTGCAAAGGCGACAGGCGTCGTCACAGACTTGCGCTTGCGCAGCAGCGCGAAGGCATCGTGTATCTGCCGCGGCCGAGCCTTCGAGGCGGGATTGTAGATGGCGATGACGAAATCGCCCTCGATCGCAGCTACAAGACGCCGCGCGATAGCCTCCCAAGGCTTGAGATTGTCGGAGAGCGAGATGGCGCAGAAGTCGTGACCGAGCGGCGCGCCGAGCCGGGCCGCGGCGGCCTGCATCGCCGAGATTCCGGGGACCACGCGGATATCGAGATCGCGCCAGGGTTGCTCGCCGCTCTCCACCGCTTCGAATACCGCTGCTGCCATGGCGAACACGCCAGGATCGCCCCCGGAGACGACCGCCACGTCGCGTCCGTTGCAGGCGAGCCGAAGGGCCTGCCGCGCGCGGTCGAGTTCCTGGCGGTTGTCGCTGGCATGGCGTCTCTGGCCATCGCGGCAAGGGACGCGGTCCAGATATCCGCCGTAGCCGACGATGTCGGTTGCCTTGGCGAGCGCCTGCGTCGCCTCGGGCGTGATCCATTCTGCTGCACCCGGCCCAAGGCCTACGATGGCGAGGGATCCTGCCGCGTGCATCATGACCGGCGTCCGCCACGGGCCGGGACGAGAACGAGCGCGAAATAGGGCGCTTCGTCGTCGTGTTTGTCGCGCAAGGGGAGGATGACCTCCTCGGCCGTCGTGCCTCGCTCGACGTAGATGGCCCGCTGGGTGAGCCCTGCCGCGGCAACGGCCGATCGCACCTTGGCCAGGTTCTTGCCGAGCTTCATGATCACGGCCGCGTCGCTTGCCGCCAGCCGTTCGGCGAGGATGGCGCCGGGGAGCGTGCCGGGTAGGACGGTGAGGACATCGTCGCCCCACACCATCGGCTGGCTCGCTGCCGCCCAGCACCCCGCCATGCCGGTGACGCCCGGGCACACGGAGACCGCGAACCGATCCTTCAAACGCACATAGATGTGCATGAACGAGCCGTAGAACAGCGGATCGCCCTCGCACAGCAGGGCGACATCCTGCCCGCCGCAGAGCCGCGCCGCTATTGCGGCCGCGGCGGCATCGTAGAAGGAGCACAGGGTCGGGCCATAGCGCGGATCGGCAAGGGCGATTTCGGTGGTCAGGGGATAGGCGAGCGGCATTTCCTCGCAGGCCCCGTCGATCCATCGCTCGACGATCCTGCGCGCGTGGCTTCGCTGCCCGTCCTTGGCGAAATAGGCAACGATTGGCGCGCCCTGCAACGTGCGGACTGCCTTGACCGTCATCAATTCGGGATCACCGGGACCAACCCCGATGCCGTGCAGCCGTCCGGGTGCAGCGCTTTCGGTCATTCGCTTGGGCTCGCGAGCGCGTTGACCGTGGCGGCGGCCATGGCGCTCCCGCCCTTCCGACCGCGCACGACGATATGCGGACAGCGCTGGTCGGCGATCAGCACTTCCTTCGATTCCGCCGCTCCGATGAAGCCGACCGGCATGCCGATGACCGCGGCGGGCAGGGCGGCGCCCTCGTCCAGCAGTTCAAGCAGCCGGAACAAGGCCGTCGGCGCGTTGCCGATGACCACGACCGCACCGCCGAGCTGATCGCGCCACAATTCCATCGCGGCGGCGGTCCGCGTCGTCTGGAGCCGCTCGGCCAACGTCGGAATGGCCGGATCGTCAAGTGTGCAGATGACGGAATTGTCGGCCGGCAGGCGTGATCTTGTCACGCCGTTTGCCGCCATTTTCGAATCGCAAAAAATCGGGGCGCCTCGACGAAGGGCTTCACTCGCCCGCTCGACCGCACCGTCGGAGAAGGAGATGTCGGCTGCGACCTCGACCATGCCGCAGGCGTGGATGATGCGCACGGCGACCTTTTCCTCCGCGGCGGCAAAGCGGGCGAGGTCCGCCTCTTGCCGGATAAGGGCGAAGGAGCGTCGGTAGATTTCCGCCCCGTCGCGGAGGTAGTCAGCGCGCGCCGACAACGAGCTTCTCCGCCGGGTTTTCGAGGAGGCGGCGCAGCAGCACCTCGACCGCGTTCAGGCTGAGACCGGCAGCGACCGGCACGTCTCGCGCCGTCGCGTCGCGAACGAGGTCATAACAGCCGGCGTTGCCGACAAGGGTGATGGGGGCTGGCCGCGACTGGCCGCAACCCTTGGCGCAGCCCGACACGTGCAGAACCGGGCCATCACACGCCATGCGGCGCAACAGGGGGGCAAGCCGCGTGGCATCCCGGCGGCTTGCCATAGTGGCGCTCGCGCAAGCCGGGGCGCCGGGACAGGCACTTGCCAGAAGCCGTGCATCGACGGGGTCGAGGATCAGGTCGGTCTCGCTCAGGCCAGCCAAGAGCGCTTGTGCCGAACTCTCTGACAACCCGGTCACGAGGATTGCGCGCCAGGGCGTGACGCGCAGGTCCCGCGCACCGGAGCGCGCAGCAATGCCGGCCAATCGATCGAGGTCGCCGGCCGTGAGGCGGCCGAACGGGGCGGCGGCACCAACACGGCATCCGGCGCCAAAGGAATGGGTGCCGAGAAGCTCCTCGGCCCCCGGCGCCGTGCGCTTAACGCGCCTAAGACCGGCGCTCTGTTCTTGAGGCGGGACCCCGAGACTGAAAGCACCAGATTCAGCAGCCGCGGCCTCGCGCCGGGCGAAAATCTCGGCCCAGTGAGCGCAAAGCGGACGCGACAGGTCGCGCACGCGCTGGGGGGCCTTCGCGCCTCCTCCCAAGCTCAGAAACGCCTCGGCGATCGCCGCTGCAACCTCGGGCACGGCCCACGAAGCGCAGACACAGACCGTCTCGTCGTGGCCGGCGAGGGATACGACAAACCGTGGGCCATCTGTGGTCGAGACCGCGTCGAATCTTACGTCGGCATCGACGTCGCCAAGAGGCAGCCCGCCGCCGTCATCGATCAGGAACAGAAACCTGGCCGGCAGCCGATGCAGCGACGGATCGTCGGTCAGGCGCTTCTCGAGTGCGGCAACGGCGGGGCGAATGTCGAGGCAGGCGGAAGCATCGAGTCCGGCCAGCGGGCTGGCGATGACGTTGCGGACCGCCTCCGCCGCCGGATCTCCGTCGATGAGGCCCTGTTCGCTCAGCCTTTCGGCAAGAGGACCGAGCGTCATCTGGGTCAGGCCGCGCAATTGCAGGTTGGCGCGGGTGGTAAGATCGATGAGCCCGTTGCCGAACTGGCGCGCGCATTCGGCAATGGCCCTCGCCGCTTCGAAGGAGAGGATTCCGCCGGTCGGGCGCAGGCGGACCAGGAGACCGTCGCCGGTCTGCATGGGCCTCAGCGCGCCGGGGCACCAGCCTTTGCGCAAGAGGGCAGGGGCGCTCATCGCGCCACCTCGCCCATGTCGGCGAGGATGGCCGCGACAGAGTTTCGGCGCGGGGTCCACAGGCCCCGCCGGATGGCCTCGGCAAAGCGCTCTGCCATCGCCCACGCCGCCTCGCGATTGGCATCAAGAAGAAAATCGCGCACCCGCTCGTTCCCGCAGGTTGCGTCGAACAACAGCTCGAAATGCCGGCTGGGCACGGCGTCGGTCAGTGCGGCGAAGGCGAAGAGATTGTCCAGGGTCTCGGCAATTTCCGCCGCCCCGCGATGGCCGTGGCGCATCTGCCCTTCGATCCAGCGCGGATTGGTCGCTCGGGCGCGCAACACACGGGCGATCTCCTGCGGCAGCTGCCGAACAGTCAGAGCATCCGGACGCGTGCCGTCGGCGT
Source organism: Methylobacteriaceae bacterium (assembly GCA_019233695.1). Taxonomy (GTDB): domain Bacteria; phylum Pseudomonadota; class Alphaproteobacteria; order Rhizobiales; family Beijerinckiaceae; genus JAFAME01. The sequence goes on along the minus strand of JAFAME010000357.1, from coordinate 9,313 downwards.
GGTAGAGGGTCGGCCGGCCGCCGAGCAGGGCCGCGGCAGCGGCAAAGCCGCCCTCGTGCTCCGCAAAGGCATCGGCATCGAGCACATCCTGCTCGCTCATGTCCTGGACATGGACGAAGGCGTCTGCCGCCGCGACGCGCTCGCGAAATTCCGGAGCCGCAGGGCTGGCATCGGAGCCGGCGCCATAGGCATGGGAGGTCGCCTGAAGATAGGCCTCGCCAAGCTGATCGCGGTCACTCCATTCCCCGCCCGCAATGCGGCGCGTCAGGCCGATGCCGTATTGTCCAGGAGCGCCGCCGAAGATGCGGCGCGGGCGCGCCCCGCCAGCAGGGTCGAGACTGCGCGTGGCGCCCGCAAGCGGATTTTCCTCGCCCGGTTCGTCAAGTCCTGCCACGGCCCGCACCGCCTCGTCGAGGAGCGCGATCTGTGCCGGAAACACGTCGCGGAAGAGGCCGGAAAGGCGCAGGGTCACGTCGACCCGTGGGCGCCCGAGGCTTGCAAGCGGCAGAAGCGCGAAGCCGGACACGCGAGTAGATCCGTCATCCCAAACCGGGCGGACCCCGAGGAGCGCCAGGGCCTGGGCAAGATCATCCCCGCCTGTGCGCATGGTCGCGCTGCCCCAAAGATCGAGCACGATCCGCCGCGGCCATTCGCCATGATCCTGCACGTAGCGCCTGACAACCTCGTCGGCGTTGCGCCTGCCGATCTCCCAGGCGGTGCGGGTCGGAACCGCACGCGGATCGATGGTGAAGAGGTTGCGGCCCGTGGGCAGCACGTCGAGACGCCCGCGCGAAGGGGCGCCGGCCGGTCCTGGCGCGACGAATCGACCATCGAGCGCACGCAGAAGGCCCTCCATCTCGCCCGATGCGCAGTTCTCGATGCGCCGGGCAACGTCATCCGTGCGCGCTGTCCCGCCGGCCGGCGCGACGGCGTCAAGCATCGCTTGTCGGCGCGATGGCTCGGGCGCCGTTCCGAAGACGTGCAGCCCATCGGCGATGCGCATCTGTTTGAGGTCGCACAGCCAGGCGTCGAGCCGAAGCAGCGCGTCGCGCGGATCGCTTTCGGCAATTCCAGCATCTTCCAGAAGGGCCACCTCGCGTGCGCGGTCGAGAATGAGTTGCGCCAGCATGCGGGCGCGGCGGGCATCGAGCCCCTCGGCTTGCGCATATTCATCGAACAGCGCTTCGAGTTCGGCCGCGGCGCCATGACTGCCGGCGGCGGTCAGGGGCGGGGTAAGGTGACCAATGGTAACGGCGGCAATGCGCCGTTTTGCCTGTGCTGCCTCGCCCGGATTGTTGACGATGAACGGATAGATCACCGGCACCGCGCCGAGCACCGCCTCGGGCGCACACTCCCGCGACAGCGCGACTGCCTTGCCGGGCAGCCATTCCAGCGTGCCGTGCGTGCCGCAATGGATGATGGCGTGTACCCGCTCGCGTTCCCGCAGCCACAAATAGAAGGCTACATAGGCGTGGCGCGGCGGCAGAACGGGATCGTGATAGTCGCTCTTGCGCGTCTCCGCGTGGCCGCGGTCTGGCTGAACGCAGATGACGAATTTGCCGCTGCGCACGATGCGGAAGCGGAAAGCGCCGGCGCTCGCGGCCGGATCGTCGGCTGGAAAGCCCCACGCGGCCCGCACGGCCGCGGCAAAAGACTGCGGCAGGCCCTCCAGAAGGCGCTCATACTCGGCGAGCGGCATAAGCGCCTGCCCGGTCCCCGGCCTAAATGCTTCCATCAGGACCGCCGCCGGCGGCAATGCTCCGAGGTCGAATCCATCCGCGCGCAGGCGCTCGGCAATCGCAAGCACGCTGCTTGGCGTATCGAGACCGACGGCATAGCCTGTCCGTCCGCCCTTCGCCGGGTAGTCGGAGAGAATGCAGGCGATGCGCCGCGAATGGCGCGGCGCCTGCCTCAGTTCGGCCCAGGCCCTCGTCAGGCGCGCGACGAAGTCGACGCGTGAGGGCTCCGGGCGGTGGACGAAACGCGTGAACTCGAGCGCGTCATGGCGCTCCGCCTCGCCCTTGAAGGAGATGGCTGAGGAGACGATCCGTCCGTCGATCTCCGGCAGAACGACGTTCATGGCAAGGTCGCCAGCGCCGAGGCCGCGCGTCCCATCCTGCCATTGCTCTTTCGTCGCCCCGGCGAGGATGACCTGAAAGACGGGGACGTCGGCTGCATCGAGAACGCTGCCGTCCCGGTCCTGTCGCGCGGAGAAGGCCGTCGTGTTCAAGATGACGTCCGGGCGTTCCTGCTTGAGCCATGCGCCGAGGCCTTCACAGGCAGCCGCGTCCTTGAGGCTCGTCACGCAGGCTGATGCGACACGAAAGCCTTGCGCCGCCAGGGCATCGGCCAGCGCCAGGATCGGGGCCGTATCGGCGGCCAGCAGAGCGGATCGATAAAAGATGATGAGCGCGCAGGGCGCCGCGGGCGATGCCGATCGCCGTCCGGCCTCGTAGAGACCGAAGGGCGCGATGATGCGGGGGGCGCCATGCGGTCGCGGCGAGCCCAGGAGAGTGGCAATCAGATTGAGGCAATCGCCGATATTGTCCGGGCCACCTTCCTGAAAATACCCCCAAATGCGGGCGAGATCTTGTGGTGCGAGCGTCGAGGCGGCATCGAGCCGCCCGTCGGCCATGTGGTCGCCGGGAACGACAGCAAGGACAAAGCCGTTGGTGCGCGCGGCCGCCGCAAGTTCTTCGACGCCGTAGCGCCAGTAGTCGAGGCCACCCAGAAGCCGCACCAGGACGAAGCGCGCCTGTGCCGCGACCTTCTCGACGTAGAGATCGACCGAGAAGGGGTGCTTGAGCTGCGCGAGCGAGGCAAGGCGCAGGCTTGGGAGGTGATCGGCCGAGTGTCGCCAGGCAGCGGCCACGACCGAGAGGTCGGCGTCGGTGAAGGACAGGAAGACGACGTCAGCCGTGGTCTGATCGAGGTCGACCGCTTTGACGGTCTCGTCGAGGGATCTTGCCTGCGTGCGCAGGAGGTGCATCAGCCGGAACCTTATTCGAGGGCGGCAGCGATCGCCGCCCGATCCATGCCCTTCTCGCCGATCACGACGAGCCGGCTGACCCGCTTCTCCCCGGGCGACCACGGCCTGTCGAACTGTTGCCGGAAGCGGTTCCCGACGCCTTGCACAAGCAAGCGCATGGGCTTGCCGCGCACCTCGACAAAGCCCTTCATACGCAAAATGTCATGCCGCTGCGCCACATCGGCAAGATGGGGGATCAGGGTCTCGACGTCCTCGACGGGCGCCATTTCGACGGTGAAACTGTCGAAGTCGTCGTGATCGTGCTCTGCCTCGCCGTCGTGGTGCGAGGGTCGGGCAGCGAGATCGTCCTCCGCGGCCGCTCCGAGCCCGAGGAGTACCGCCGCATCGACGCGGCCCTCGCGGGTCGCCACGACCTTCACCGCACGCGGAACCGTCCGCTCGATGTCGCCAACGACACGCGCGTTCGATGTCGCATCGAGAAGATCCGTCTTGTTGAGAATGACGAGGTCGGCGCATTTCAGCTGATCTTCGTAGACCTCTTCCAGCGGGTTGTCGTGATCGACCGCGGGATCCTGGGCGCGCTGCTGGGCGATCTTCTTCGGATCATCGGCGAAGCGGCCGGCGGCGACGGCGGCCCCGTCGACGACCGCGATGACCCCATCGACGGTCAGGCGCGAGCGGATCGTCGGCCAGTCGAAGGCCTTCACAAGCGGCTTGGGCAAGGCGAGCCCGGAGGTCTCGATAATGATGTGCTCCGGGCGCGGCGCGCGAGCGAGCAACCTTTCGATCGCCGGCACGAAATCGTCGGCGACCGTGCAGCAGATGCAGCCGTTGGCAAGCTCCACGATGTTTTCTTCCGGACAGGAGGCGATGCCGCAGGTCTTCAGGATGTCGCCGTCGACGCCGACGTCGCCGAACTCGTTGACGATCAAGGCCAGCCGCCGCCCGTGTGCCGTTTCGAGAACGTGACGGATGAGCGTCGTTTTGCCGGCGCCAAGGAAGCCCGTGATGATGGTGACCGGGAGTTTTGCGAGATCGTTCATGCTTTGCTCTCCGCAGCGCCGGGCCGCAACCGCAGAGGCGGGATGCGCGCCACCACGCCGCGCCTAAGCTCCAGGGGCCGGGTGCGCCAGGGGATGACCCCGTCGGGCGCTTCCGCATATAGCTGTGCGCCGGCGAAGATGATGTCGACCGACGCCTCGGGGAAAAAGTCGCCGTAGACATAGGTCCATTTGCCCGGCGCGGCGAAGGCGATGGTGCAGGGGCGCCTGCACACGCTCAGGCACTCGACGGGGATGATTTGCACGCCGGTCGGCGAAGGGACCTTTGAGAATGCGGCGAACAGGCGTGCGCCAGAACGCGCCTCGCGCGGCTCCAAAGGCTCATTCTCTCGCCGGCAGGTGACGCACACATACACCTGCATCGTGCCGGCTGCGCCTTTGACGCTGGGGTCAGACATGTGCACCCGGACTCCTCGCGCGGCGGCGCCGCTCGGGTGCTTGCAGCCGGCACGCAACGCCGGCATCCGGTCATGTCGAGAAGGCCTCGGCGCCGGACTGCGTCGAGGCACCCCGCCCGGCGCATGCAGAGTTCGACGGCAGGTCTCCTGGCTCGTGGATCAGTGCCTTGCGCCGCCTTCCCGGTCCCCGCCGGCCATTGCGACGGAGGGTTCCAGTGGCGAGTGGCGCTCGACTACCACATACAGTTGCGGGGGCAGCTGTGGCTTGGGCCGTGTCGGCCGCACCACCATTCCCTTGTTACCCTCAGCAGAGGGACCATCGAACACCACATTGTTAGGTCGTGTGGGGCCGCGGTGTCAACGCGGTGCGAACGAATGCGAAGCGAGCGGCCGCCAAGCCACCCGCGTACCGTCACTGCAGGATCTTCTGCATGAAGACGAGATCGAGATAGCGGTCGAATTTGAATCCAACCTCACGCAATCGTCCGGTCTCCACGAAGCCGAACGTCTGGTGCAGCCGGATCGATGCGGCGTTCGTCGCCTCGATGCCGCCGATCATGACATGCTTGCCGAGCTCCTTGCCCGCCGCGATCAGCCGCGGCAGCAGAAGCTTGGCAATTCCCCGACCCCGGCGGTCCTGGCGGACATAGACCGAGTGCTCGACCGTGCGGTGATAGCCCTCGCCGGAACGGAAATCGCTGAAATAGGCATAGCCGACCACTGCGCCGGCCTCCTCGGCGACGATGTAAGGGTAGTTCTTGGCGCGTCGCTCGGCGAGAAGGGTGAGGCGGTTGGCGAGGTCAGCCTCGCCATAAGTCCAGATCGCGGTCGACTGCCGCACCGCGTCGTTGTGGATGTCGAGGATGGCGGGAAGATCGGTCTCGGCGCAATCGCGGACCACGATCGTCATGTGGGCAGCCTTTCGAGGCGCTTGTAGAAGACCCGGGTGGCACAAAAGCCGCCGTCCGGCCACAACGCGTAGTCGGGGATGATGCCGCATTCGCTCCACGCGTTGGCCCGGTAGAGCCGCTCGGCATCCCCGCCGACCACGGTGTCGAGGCATAAAAGGGTCTTGCCGGCGCGCGCCGCCTCTTGTTCGGCCGCCCGCAGGAGCGCCGCCCCGACGCCGCGGCGGCGCGCGGCGCGATGGACCAGCATCTTGGCGAGTTCGCCCCGATGCGGCTGGTTGGGCGGCATCGCAAGGCGGACCTGGACGGTGCCGACCACGCGCTCACTGCCGAACGCCGCCAGAAGGATGGTCCGGCCAGCCGCCGTCTCCTCCGCGACAATGCGAAAGAAGGCGGCGCCGTCGGCGGGCGAGAACGGCAGCATGAAGCTCACCGAGGCGCCGCCGGCGACGCAATCAGCGAGAACGGCGCCAAGTGCGTCGGCATGCTCCAACACCTCGCCCCCAGTCAGCGACCGCACCTCCACGCCGCGAGCCGTCCGTTCCCCGCTCAAGGCTTGCGCTCCTCCATGGTCAGGATCACCGCATAGCGGACCGTCGCGTCGGTCGGATTGTGGTAGACGATCGGCCGATCGAGCCTCTTGTGCACGCAGTCGCCCGTCTCGAGGCGGAAGACCTCCTCACCGATGGTCAGTTCCAACACGCCGTCGAGCACCCAGACCTGCTGGTCGATGCCACGAATCAGCCACGGCACTTCGAAGGCGACGCGCGCTTTCGGAGGAAACAGGACCTCGGTGATTTCGATCGAAGAGCCGACGCCTTGCGGGGAAACGGTGCGGCGCAGATAGCCGCTCCCCGGGTCGCGCCAGACCGGCTGGTCGGCGTGGCGCACCAGCGGACCGCTGGCTGCGGCGTCGGGCGCAAAGAGCGCCGTGAGATTGATGCCGAGCCCGGCGCACAATCGACCGAGCAGCGCAGCCGTGGCGCTCGCCTCGCCGCGTTCGATTTTCGAGATCATCGCCCGGCTGACGCCGGAGCGCTGCGCGAGGCCCGCCAGGGACAATTCCTGGCGCCGGCGTTCATCGCGCACGCGACAGCCGATCTGGCGGTCGAGGCGATCGGTTGACTGATCCATTATAATAGACAATATATCTCATATATTGGACAGGTCAATCCCTCCTGCCCAAAGCGACGCGGCTTGCTTTCGATCCAAGGCCGGAGGCTGACCCCGGGCGCCGCATGCTTGGCGATCGCCCGCCCCGCTGCTATCTCCCGTCAATGACCACGCATGCCATCGACAATATCCGCAACTTTGCCATTGTCGCCCACATCGACCACGGCAAGTCGACCCTTGCCGACCGGCTGATCCAGACGACCGGTGGCCTCGCCGAGCGCGACATGGTCGAGCAGGTGCTCGACTCGATGGATATCGAGCGCGAGCGGGGCATTACGATCAAGGCGCAGACCGTGCGTCTCGGCTATCGGGCGAAGGACGGGCGCGACTACGTCCTCAACCTGATGGATACGCCCGGCCATGTGGACTTCGCCTACGAAGTGTCGCGCTCGCTCGCCGCCTGCGAGGGCTCGCTCCTGGTGGTCGATGCCTCGCAGGGCGTCGAGGCGCAGACGCTTGCCAATGTGTACCAGGCGCTCGATGCCAACCACGAAATCGTGCCGATCCTCAACAAGATCGACTTGCCGGCGGCGGAGCCGGAAAGGATCAAGGAGCAGATCGAGGACGTGATCGGCCTTGATGCCTCGCAGGCCGTGCCGATCTCGGCCAAGACCGGGCTCAACATCGACCTCGTGCTCGAAGCCGTCGTCGCGCGGCTGCCGCCGCCGAAGGGCGACGAGGCCGCGCCCCTGAAGGCGCTGCTCGTCGACAGTTGGTATGACGCCTATCTCGGCGTCGTCGTGCTCGTGCGGGTGGTCGACGGCGTGCTCAAGAAGCACCAGCGCATCAAGCTGATGGCCACCGACGCCCACCACGAGGTCGACCGCATCGGCGTCTTCACGCCGAAGATGATGGACGTCGGCGCCCTCGGGCCCGGCGAGATCGGCTTCATCACTGCGCAGATCAAGCAGGTCGCCGATACGCGCGTCGGCGACACGATCACCGACGAGAAGCGCCCGACGGCGGCGCCCCTGCCAGGCTTCAAACCGGCCCAGCCGGTCGTGTTCTGCGGGCTGTTTCCCGTCGATGCGGCCGAGTTCGAGGACCTGCGCGCCGCCGTCGGCCGGCTGCGCCTGAATGATGCGAGCTTTTCCTACGAGATGGAGACGTCGGCTGCCCTCGGATTCGGTTTCCGGTGCGGGTTCCTTGGCCTGCTCCATCTCGAGATCATCCAGGAGCGGCTGGAACGCGAGTTCAACCTCGACCTCATCGCTACTGCGCCCTCCGTCATTTACAAGATCAGATTGCGCGACGGCACCGAGATCGACCTGCACAATCCGGTCGACATGCCGGATCCGACGCGCATCGAGCTGATCCGCGAGCCGTGGATCCAGGCGACGATCCTCACCCCCGATGACTATCTCGGCGCGGTGCTGAAGCTATGCCAGGACAGGCGCGGCGTGCAGATCGACCTCAACTATGTCGGCAAGCGGGCGATGGTCACCTACGATCTGCCGCTCAACGAGGTGGTGTTCGATTTCTACGATCGGCTGAAATCGGTGTCGAAGGGCTATGCCTCCTTCGACTATCACCTGACCGACTACCGCGAAGCCGATCTCGTCAAGATGCAGATCCTCGTCAACGGCGAGCCGGTCGATGCGCTTTCGATGCTGGTCCATCGCGCGCGGGCGGAGGGGCGCGGGCGGGCGATGTGCGAGAAGCTCAAGGACCTCATCCCCCCTCACATGTTCCAGATTCCTGTGCAGGCCGCCATCGGCGCCAAGATCATCGCACGCGAGACGATCAGGGCGCTGCGCAAGGACGTGACCGCCAAGTGCTATGGCGGCGACGTGACTCGCAAGCGCAAGCTCCTGGAAAAGCAGAAGGAGGGCAAGAAACGGATGCGCCAGTTCGGCAAGGTGGAAATCCCGCAGGCGGCGTTCATCGCCGCCCTGAAGATGGACGCCTAGATGGCGGAATCGCTGCACATAAAGAGGGTCGGAGGCACGACGCTCGAGGTTTTCGTGGGCGACATCACCACGCTCGCCGTCGACGCGATCGTCAATGCGGCCAACACGTCGCTTCTCGGCGGCGGAGGGGTGGACGGCGCCATCCATCGCGCGGCCGGTCCGGAGCTCCTCGCTGAATGCCGGCAGCTTGGCGGCTGCGCGACCGGCGATGCCAAGATCACCAAAGGCTACCGGCTCCCCGCAAGGCATGTCATCCACACGGTAGGGCCGGTGTGGAACGGCGGCGGCAGAAGCGAGCCCGAGCTTCTCGCCTCGTGCTATCGCCGCTCGCTCGACATCGCGGCGCAACATGAACTCGCGTCGATTGCCTTCCCGGCCATCTCCACAGGGGTCTACCGGTTTCCGCCCGACGAGGCGGCAAGAATCGCGGTCGGCACGGTGGCTGACGCCATCGGCGGCTCGAAGATCGAACGCGTGGTCTTCTGCTGCTTCTCGGAGGACTCTGCGCGCCATCACGTCGCCGCGCTCGGCAACTGACGTGGCGATGTTGCGACGGCTGCAGGGAGGAAGCCGCACGCTTCGCGCGAGTTCCACTGAGCGAAAGCTCTTTACTCAACCCCCTTGGGGATTGAGGCGCTGGTCCCTCTGTTGGCCGCCTCCCCAGGTAGCAGATTGCTCTTGCCGCATACACTGGGTTGTGATCGACTGTCGGCATCTTCTGTTGAGATTCATGCCGAACTGATTTGAGTGGCCCCCATGACGAACTGCCTTCCTGTCCTATTGGGTGTGCTGATTTTGGGTGGCGCGGCTGGCGGGTTCGTAGGCTACCTCTTGCGTGCGCCTGCCACGGACGGCGCGAAACCAACAACGCCCT
>JAFAME010000210.1 GCA_019233695.1 Methylobacteriaceae bacterium | reverse complement strand
TCCTTCAAGCCGCCGTCGCAGGTCCTGACGCAGGACATCGAGTGGGTCCCGCGCGAATGGACGCTTGCCAACTACATCAAGGTGCTGACGCAATATCCGGTGGGCCGGTGGGCGCTGAACAGCCTCATCGTGGCGGCAGCTTCGACGGCCATGTGCGTTCTCTTCGGCGCCATGGCCGGCTATGCGCTGGCGCGCATGCGTTTCCCGGGGCGCGACCTCGTCTTCCTCGTTTTCATCGGCTCGATGATGATCCCGCCCGAGGTTGGCGTCGTGCCGCTGTTCATCGCCATGCTGCAGCTCGGCTGGGCCTCGACCTACCAGGCGCTGATCCTGCCGACCGTCGCCAACGTGCTCAGCGTCTACATCTTCCGCCAGTTCTTCCTGTCCTTTCCGCGCGAGCTCGAAGACGCAGCCATCGTCGACGGGGCCGGCGCCTTCGGCATCTTCTTCCGCATCGCGCTGCCGCTGGCGCGGAGCCCGCTCATTGCCGCCACCGTCATCGTCTTCACGCTCAACTGGAACAATTTCCTGTGGCCGCTCCTCATCATCTTCGATGAAGACATGAAGACGCTGCCGGTCGGCATTGCGGCCTTCGCGCCGGTGATCGGCACGCACACCCAGATGGAAGGTTTTGCCGTCGGTATGGCCGCGGTGACGCTGCTGTGCATCCCGTCCGTCACCCTGTTCCTGTTGCTGCAGCGCTATTTCATCCAGGGCATCACGGCCGGCGGACTGAAAGGGTAGGGAGCGTGCGGGCAGAACATTTCATCGATGGCGAATGGGTGAGGCCCGCTTCGGGGCGCACTTTCGTTACCATCGATCCTTCGACCGAAGAGCCCATTTGCGAGGTTGGCCGCGGCGATGCCGCCGATATCGATCGGGCCGTGCGAGCGGCCGACCGCGCCATGCACGGGCCGTGGGCCGAGCTCGCGCCGGCCGAACGCGGCAGCCTGCTCTGTAAGCTCGCCGCCGCCATAGGCGAGGCCAAGGAAGAAATCGCCCGGCTCGAGACGGTCGATGTCGGCAAGCCGCTCAAGGAATCGCGGGGCGATGTCGACGGGGTCGTCGCGACGCTCGTCTACAATGCCGGCGCCGCCGACAAGATGGAAGGCGCGACCATCCCCCTCGGCCCCGGGTTCATCGATTTCACGCTGATGGAGCCCGTCGGCGTCACTGCCCACATCGTACCGTGGAATTTCCCTCTCGGCATGGCAATCCGTTCGCTCGCGCCGGCGCTTGCGGCAGGATGCACGGCAGTGCTGAAGCCTGCCGAGCAATCGCCGCTCTCGGCCCTCAAGCTCGCGGAGATTGCCGAAGCAGTCGGCGTGCCGAAAGGGGTGATCAACGTCGTCACGGGCTATGGCGAGGAAGCGGGCGAGGCGCTGACCAGGCACCCGCTCGTGCGCTCGATCAGCTTTACGGGCTCGGTCGAGACCGGGCGCCGCATCATGGCCGCGGCCGCAAGCGGGCCAAAGCCCGTGGTGCTCGAACTCGGCGGCAAGAACGCGCTTCTCGTCTTCGAGGATGCCGATCTCGACCGCCTCGCCGAGGACATGGCGGACGCCGCCTTCGGCAATTCGGGCCAGGTGTGCTCTGCGTGCTCGCGCATCCTCGTCGCGCCGCGCATCGCCCAGGAGATCGGCGAACGGCTGGCGGCGCGGGCCGCCCGCATCACGGTCGGGCCCGGGCTCGAAGATCGCGACATTGGGCCGCTCGTTTCCGTCGAGCAGCACTCCAAGGTGATGGACCACATCGAGGATGCGAGGCGCGCAGGCGGAAGGCTCCTTGTCGGCGGCCGCCGGCCGGTGCACCTGCAGCGCGGCTTCTTCGTCGAGCCGACGGTCTTTGCCGATGTCGATCCGGGCTGGCGCATCGCGCGCGAGGAAGTGTTCGGACCAGTCCTGGCGATCACCGCCTTCGACCGGGAAGAGGATGCCCTCTCCATCGCCAACAGCCTCGGCTATGGCCTCGTTGCCGGCATCTACACGCGCGACATTTCACGGGCGTTGAAGCTGGCGCGCCGGCTCGAAACCGGCTCGGTATGGATCAACGGCTGGTTCATCGGCGGCCAGCAGGCGCCGACCGGCGGCATCAAGGACTCCGGCATCGGCCGCGAGCGCGGCCTGCCGGGTGTGCGCAACTACCTGCAGATCAAGAACGTAGGGGTCAGGCTGTGAATGCCGCAACACACGTTTTCATGATGGATCAGTTCCCGGAAGAAATAAGTACAACATAGAACACATTCACTTACTGACGTGACGTCCCGGCAAAGCTTGTGACAAGCGCCACCGTTGCTTGGAACCTTTCAGCGCATTCCAGGTTTTCCGACAGTGATGCACGCGGCATCACGCGACGGCTGGTGCCGTCAGATTGCGATGGAGTTTATGCCATGCGACGAATTTTATTGGGAGGCACTGTTCTTGGCGCGCTGGCGATGCCGCTGACGGCGCACGCCCAAGACCCGGTAGGCGGAGCGGCTGGCGCGGTCGGCGGCGCTGCGGCCGGCGCGGCGACGGGCGGGCCTGTCGGAGCGGCGGTTGGCGCAGTAACGGGCGCGGCAGTCGGCAGCGGTCTTGCCCCTGACGATGAGCCCCGCTTCCGTGAGTATGTTGTGCGCGAACATCGCCCCTCGTTCCGATACGAGGGTGATCTCGCCGTCGGCACGGTCCTGCCGCCGAGGGTTCGCTACTACGCCGTGCCCCGCCAGTTCGGGGTGAGGACCTACCGATACGCCATCATCAACGACCGCCCGGTGCTGGTCGAACCCCGCACACGTCGGGTGATCGAGGTGATCGAATAACGACAGAATCGTCCCCCCGCGAGCATCGCGGGGGGACGGGGCCATGCGCAGCATGGTGAAGGGGCACCTTGCAATTGAGCCAGGGAAGGCGCGCTATCGAGCCAGGGGAGGCGCGCCTAGTGCCCCTTAGTGGCTGCGCCGATAGCTCCCCCGCAAGCGGGGGAGCACCCGTGCGGGCCAGGCTTCGGGACGGCGACGTCCAACTTGCGTCCCCACGGCGCCAGGTTCTCCAGGATCCCAGGATGCAATGCGAGGCCTTCGGCCTTCGCGCGGCGCAGGCCTTCCATGGCATTCGCCCCGGGCAG
>JAFAME010000129.1 GCA_019233695.1 Methylobacteriaceae bacterium | reverse complement strand
TGCGCAGGCCCTGTTTCCAGCCTTCGAGGATGGCCTCGAAGATATTGCCTTCGTCGAGCTCGGCGTCGCCGACTAGGGCGATCATGCGGCCTTCCGGTTCGTCGAGACCCCAGCCGTGGGCGCGCACGTAGTCCTGGGTCAGCGACGAAAACAGCGTTTGGGCAACGCCAAGGCCGACGGAGCCTGTCGAGAAATCGATGTCATCGGCGTCCTTGGTGCGCGAGGGATAGCTCTGCGCCCCCTTGTAGGCCCGAAAGCCTTCGAGCTTTTCAAGCGATTGTCGGCCGAGAAGATACTGGATGGCGTGATAGACAGGGCTTGCGTGCGGCTTGACGGCGACGCGATCCTGCGGCCGCAGCACCGCGAAATAGAGCGCCGTCATGATGGTGGCGAGAGAGGCGCACGAGGCCTGGTGGCCGCCGACCTTCAGTCCGTCGCTGCTCTGGCGGATGTGATTGGCGTGGTGGATCGTCCAGCTCGCGAGCCACAGGACCTTGCGTTCGAGCTCGGCCAGGATCTCGCTGGTTTTGGGCTTCATGAAGCTCTCGGTCCGTGACGGCCTGCGGCACAGCCTCGCGGGCTTGTCCCGCGTGGTTGCCACGGGCAAATCTGAGCCACGCCCGGGCGATTGCCAAGCCAAAATCGGACGAAGCCCCTGCCCCCAGATTGCCGGATTTGGGACGCATTTGATCGGCCCGCACCGAATTGCGTACGAAGGGCGCGGCCGATTGGACGCGAATCACGGAGCACGCCGCCATGGCGGCCATTTTCAAGCGGGGCAGGACGTGGATCGCCGGCGTTGTCGCGACGGCGGTAGCCAGCGTCGCGGGCGTCGGCGGGCTTCTCCTGGTCGAAAGCAGCAAGCTGCACCTGGCGGCGTCATCCGTCGCACCGGCGACCGGTTTGACGGCGAGCAGCATCGGTTCGGCGCCGCTGATGACGCCTGCGGCTTCGCAGAGCCGCGAGGCCGGCCCCCGGACGCCGCTTCCAGGAGCGCAGCCCAGCCTTTCCCCGAGCTTGCAGCCGGTAAGCCCGACAGCCGGCGCGGCGGGGCCGGCGGCGACCGCAGTTCAAACCCCGGACCCGGCAAGGAGTGCGTCTACGCCCGGTCAAGCACCGGCGGCGACCCCCGCAATGGGGGCGCCCGAGTTCGACGTCGTGCGGGTCGAGCCTTCGGGCGAAGCGGTGATTGCCGGCCGTGCCACAGCCGGCGTCAAAGTCGCGTTGCTGGACCGGGAACGGGAGGTAGCCACGACGATGAGCGACGCATCGGGTCAGTTTGTCTTCGTGCCGCCCTTGCTTTCGACGGGAGACCACGTTCTGCAGCTGCAAAGCGCCGATGACAAAGGTTCCAGCCTGTCCGTACGCAAGGTCAGGGTCGCGGTGCCCGGCAGCGGCAAGGGCATAGTCCTCATCGACTTCGTCGAGCCCAGTGCACCGGCCGACGCATCGCGAGGCAAGCGCTCCTCGCGTGAAGCGCCCGTCGACCAGAACGACGCGACGGCGAGCATCCCGGCAGCGGCGCCTGCGACTCCGCTTCCGGCAGGCGGGCCGACCTCCCCGTCGCGGGCTGCTCCCCCGCCTGCGCCGTCAAATGTGGCATCGCCCACGTCGCCGGAGGGCCACGCGCTCGCGGGACCGCCGCCGACAGTCGGCGAGGATCCTGACGACATTGTTTCGTCGCTCCCGCTCCCCGATCAGCCCGGCCCGCCGGAACTGACGAGTCCGGCGGAGCTCCCGGCCTCGAAGGCTCCCGATGCCCCACCACCGGCCGCAAGGCCGGTTACCGTGCTGCCTGCCGCACATAGCGCCGCGCCGGCCTGGCGGAGAGCCGCGCCGGCAGCAACGACACGTCCGCTGGCGAAGGTGTCGCGTCCGACGGCCGCAAGGCCCACGCCGGATCCGCGCACCATGCAGGTGCACCCGGGCGACAGCCTGTGGCGCATCGGCCAAAAGCTCTACGGGGACGGGATGCGGTTCCTTGACATCTACCGGGCAAATGCCCGGCGCATCTTCAACCCGGAGCGCATCTATCCGGGCCAGGTGTTCGTGATGCCAGGCCGAACGAACTGAACTCCACGTCGGCGGACCCCTTCGCGAACAGCGAAGCAAAGAGACCGGAAAGGTCGACTGGCCGTAAGGCCGGTGCGGTCGCGCCTGCCCTGTATTATATGGACCTCGACCCGTCATCGCCGATCCGGATACCTTTCCAGATGTCCCACCAAACCATTGCCGTCGTGCCCGCCGCCGCGGAACGCAGTCCGTCTGTGCGCCGGAACGAATCGCTTGCGGTCACGACCCGGCACTTGTGGCCCTACCTTTGGCCTTCCGATCGCTTCGACCTGAAGCTTCGCGTCTTCGGTGCGCTGGCGCTGCTCCTGGTCGCCAAGTTCGTGACGATCGCGGTCCCCTACAGCTTCAAATGGGCGACGGATGCACTTCACGGCGGCGGGGCGCTCGAACACGTCCCCCTGCCCTCGTTTCTTCTCGGCGCGATCTCGCTGACCATCCTCTACGGCGTCCTGCGGGTCCTGATGGCCCTGTTCACGCAGTTGCGCGATGGCCTCTTTGCCGCTGTCGCCATGAATGCCGTGCGGCGGCTTGCCAACGATGTCTTCGTCCACATGCACGAGCTGTCGCTGCGCTTTCATCTGGAGCGCAAGACGGGCGGTCTCACACGCGTCCTCGAGCGCGGGCGCAACGCCATCGAGACGCTGGTGCGCATGACCATGCTCACGGCGGTGCCGACCGCCGTCGAGTTCGTGCTGATCATCGGCGTGTTCATGTTCTCTTTCGACTGGCGCTATGTGCTTGCAGTCACGATGATGGTCGTCCTCTACATGTGGTTCACCGCCAAGGCATCGGACTGGCGTATTGCGCTGCGCCGCACGATGAACGACAGCGACGCGGACGCCAACACCAAGGCCGTCGACAGCCTGCTCAATTATGAGACCGTGAAATACTTCGGCGCCGAGGCGCGCGAGGCTAGCCGCTACGACCGCTCGATGGCGCGCTATGAGCGGGCGAGCATCCGCACCTACACGTCGCTGGCGATCCTCAACCTCGGCCAGGCGGCAATCTTCACCGCCGGACTGACCGCGGTGATGGTGATGTGCGTGATCGGGATCCGCGCCGGCCGCAACACCGTCGGCGACTTCGTACTCATCAATGCGATGATGATCCAGCTCTATCAGCCGCTGAACTTCATGGGCATGGTCTATCGCGAGTTCAAGCAGGCGATGATCGACATCGAGGCGATGTTCGTGATCCTGGCGCAGAACCCCGAGATCAAGGACCGCCCCGGCGCCCTGCCGCTTGTCGTCTCCGCCGGCAACGTGGTCTTCGACGACGTCCATTTCCACTACGAGCCGGCGCGCCAGATTCTTCGCGGCGTGTCGTTCGAGGTGCCGGCGGGCAAGACGGTCGCCATCGTCGGGCCGTCGGGGGCGGGAAAGTCGACGATCTCGCGCCTGCTGTTCCGCTTCTACGAGCCCTCGGCCGGCCGCATTACGATCGACGGCCAGGATATCGCGGCGGTCACGCAAAGCTCGCTGCGCCAGGCGATCGGCATGGTGCCGCAGGACACGGTCCTCTTCAACGACACCATCGCCTACAATGTCCGCTACGGCCGCTGGGACGCCCCGCAGGAAGACGTCGAAGAGGCTGCGCGCCTCGCCCAGATCGACAGCTTCATCCGCCTTGTGCCGGGCGGCTACGAGGCGCAGGTCGGCGAGCGCGGCCTGAAGTTGTCGGGAGGCGAGAAGCAGCGTGTCGCCATCGCCCGCACCATCCTGAAGGCCCCGCCGATCCTGGTGCTCGACGAGGCCACGTCCGCTCTCGACAGTTTCACCGAACGCGAGATCCAGGACGCGCTCGATCGCGTGTCGCGCGGGCGCACGACGCTCGTCATCGCGCACCGCCTGTCGACGGTCGTCAATGCCGACGAGATCATCGTGCTCGACAACGGCACCATCGTCGAGCGCGGGACCCACCAGGAACTGCTCGTTGCGGGCGGCACCTACGCGGCGCTCTGGAACCGCCAGCGCGAGGTCGATGCAGCCAAGGATGCCTTGCGCCGCGCCGCGGAGGCGGAAGGGCGCACTATCCATATCGCCATTGCCGGGTGAGCGGACGTCCTTCTCCCCCTGGGAAAAGGTGACGCCACCCGCGGCTGGCGAGGGGTTACCATGCTGGAAGGCGTCGATGGCAATCATTCAGAGCTTGCGGAGGCAGATCGTGCCCGTCCATCCGGAGGGCTATATCTTCATTGTCGGATTTGCGGTCGTGGCGCTCTTCCTCGACTGGCTGTGGACCCCGCTCGGCTGGATCGGCGCCATCGCGACGCTCTGGTGCGTCTATTTCTTCCGCGACCCGTCACGCGTGACGCCGGTACGCGAGGGACTCGTCATCGCTCCGGCCGACGGCATCGTGTCCTCGGTCGGGTTCTACGTCCCGCCGCCCGAGCTCGGCCTCGGCGACCGGCCGATGCAGCGGGTCTCGGTGTTCATGAGCATCTTCGATTGCCACGTGAACCGCGCGCCGGTGACTGGCCGGATCGTCCGCATCGCCTATAAGCCCGGCCTTTTCCTCAACGCCGATCTCGACAAGGCGAGCGAGGACAACGAGCGCAACGGGCTCGTCATCGAGAGCGCGCAGGCGCGTTTCGGCGTGGTCCAGATTGCAGGGCTGGTGGCGCGACGCATCGTGACCTTCGTGCGCGAAGGCCAGACGATCGGCATGGGCGACCGTTTCGGACTCATCCGCTTCGGCTCGCGGGTCGATGTCTATATGCCCGAAGGCACCCGCGTTCTGGTCGGCCACGGATCGCGCACCATCGCCGGCGAAACCGTCCTTGCCGATCTGAAGTCGACCGAGTTGCAACGCACGTTCAAGGCGGGCTAGGTTCGCAAGGAGAAATCCGCAGAGTTGGGAGAGAGTGCCCACGGCGTTCGTGTCCTCAAGATGTGAGCGGCTCTGTTCGAAACGGGGCGGGTTCCATCGGTCCCGAGATCGCCACCATCCGGCGCTCCTGATCGGACGGGACGCTCCACAATGATGGACACGCTCTCCCCTGATCCGCCTCCCGCGGAGGGCGCCCGCAGTGCCCCGCGCCCTGCTCCGCTCCCCATCCAATCGCGCTTCCCGCCCGTGCCGATGCGCATCCTCTTGCCCAACCTCCTGACGCTGCTTGCGCTCTGCCTGGGGCTGACGGCCATGCGGTTTGCCCTTGAAGGGCGCTTCGAGACGGCCGTCATCGCCATCGTGATTTCGGCCGTCCTCGACGGCCTCGACGGTCGCCTGGCGCGGGCGCTGAAGGGCACGTCACGCTTCGGCGCCGAGCTCGATTCGCTCGCTGATTTCGTCGACTTCGGAGTCGCGCCGGCCTTCGTGCTCTATACTGCGAGCCTCTACCAGATCAAAAGCCTCGGCTGGTTCGCGGCGATGGTATTTGCGGTTGCGGCGGCGTTGCGCCTTGCCCGCTTCAATGTCGCCATCGATGACGCGAGCCGACCCTCCTGGATGGCGAACTTCTTCGTCGGCATGCCGGCGCCCGCGGGCGCCGTGGTCGGGCTCCTGCCCATTTACGTCCACGGTCTTGGCCTGCCCTACGATCGCGCCTTCGTGCCGATCGAAACGGCCTACGTCCTGTTCGTCGCCTTCCTGATGGCGAGCCGCATTCCGCACTTTTCCGGCAAGCACATCGGACGCGTGCCGCGCGAGATGGTGCTGCTGGTCCTGTTCGCGGTGGCCGCGATCATCCTTCTGGTCGCGACATTTCCGATGGAGATGCTCGTTGCGATGACGCTTGCCTACCTCTGCACCATTCCCTTCGGCGTCAGATATTATCGCGCGCTTGCGCGCACCTCGCCTCAGGGATCGGCCCGCGAGACGCCGGCCGTCTGAGCCGAGCGCGGCCTCGGTGCCCGCATCGGTTCACAAATCGCGCAATCTCGATTAGGTTCCGCACGCCTCAGCCAAACCCGGCAGCGTTCGGCGGCGCCGCAAATGCGGCGCGGGCCATGACGCCAATGCCCGGGCGCGAAAGACAGGATGCGATGCCGAAAGAAGAACTACTGGAATTTCCAGGGGTTGTGACCGAACTTCTCCCCAATGCGATGTTCCGCGTCAAGCTCGAAAACGAGCACGAGATCATCGCTCACACAGCCGGCAAAATGCGCAAGAACCGGATAAGGGTACTCGCTGGCGACCGCGTCCTGGTCGAAATGACGCCTTACGATCTCACCAAGGGCCGCATCACCTATCGGTTCAAATAGGGTTGCGCGAGCCAATGCCTGAGGCCGCCACGAGAGCGGGTCATTGATGGCGAGAGACCCTGCGCCGCGCCCAAAACTCGTGCTGGCGTCCGGCTCTCCGCGCCGGCTGGCGTTGATGCAGCAGATCGGCATCGAGCCCGATGCGCTGATTCCGGCCGACATCGATGAAGCGCCGCACAAGGGCGAGCTGCCGCGCCTGCTTGCCGCGCGGCTGGCGGCACAAAAAGCGGCGGTCGCCGCCAAGGTGGCGGCGAGCCGGCCCGAACTTGCCGGCAGCTACACCATTGCCGCCGACACCGTCGTGGCGGTCGGCCGTCGCATCCTGCCGAAATGCGACTTGGTCGAAGACGCCGGCGCCTGCCTGCGGCTTCTGTCGGGCCGCGCGCACCGCGTCTACACGGGCGTCACGCTCCTCACGCCGAAGGGCGCCGCGCGCCGGCGGCTCGTCGATACGCGCGTGCGTTTCAAGCGCCTGTCGGGCAGTGAGCTTGAGGCCTATCTTGCCTCGGGCGAATGGCGCGGCAAGGCCGGCGGCTATGCCATCCAGGGACTTGCCGGCTGCTTCGTGGTGAAGCTCATCGGGTCTTACACGTCGGTCGTCGGCCTGCCGCTCAACGAGACCATGGCGCTCCTTGCGGGAGAAGGGTTTCCTGCCCATTTTTTCTGGTTCCGCAGCGCCGAGACATGAATGCCGTGGCCAACGCACCCGCAGATGACAACCGCCGCGTCGAGAGCGCGCCGGCCCCCTGCCCGATCTGCGGCAAGCCGCGCAGCCCCAGATATCGGCCGTTCTGCTCGAAGCGCTGCGCCGATGTCGATCTCCACCGCTGGCTTGGCGGCCGCTACGTGATTGCAGCCCGCGAGGAGGACGACGCGCCGGAAGACAAGGGAGCTCCGCCCGAGGAGAGCGAGCGCGAATAGCGTCGCGCCGATGTTCGCCCCAAGCCTGGACAAGGCCGCGGTGCCTTCTTATAAACGCGGGCCTTTCCGGCGCGCCTGCCGTGAAGTGCCCAGGTAGCTCAGTTGGTAGAGCAGCGGACTGAAAATCCGCGTGTCGGTGGTTCAATTCCGCCCCTGGGCACCAACCCTCTCCCCAAAGGGAAGAAGATGCCGAAGCGGAGGGTGCGCGTCGCGCGTGCAGGGCGGCGGGACGCCGCCTCTCCGGCTTTCACTAAGCTGTTGAAGGACAAGTCCGCGCCGCTTTGATCGCCCGCCCGCGGCTGTACCAAAGGACGTGGTCTTTGCCTGATTCGGCCGTCGTTTGGCGCCGATTGCTGGCGAACTGGCGGGGAACGGCGCTTGCCATTCTGCAGACCGGCGCTTGGTGCGGCTCACCGCAGGCGGGTTGGTGATCCTGCTCGTGAAGCAAGGCTCATCGCCGGCTCCCGCCGCCCCCTCCGCCCAACTGCCTTGATGGCGGCGATCTCTGCGGCGCTGGTCGGTTGCGCCGCGCAGAGCACGGATGTGCGCATCCTCGCTTCGATCGAGGGCGTCGCTTCCGAGCGGGCCTTTGCAACGCCGCCGCCCGGAGGCCCTGCGATCGTCGAGGTGACCGAGCACGCCTATGCCAACGCCACCTCGCAGGACATCATTCTTTCAGGTTCCGGACGGTCGACCGGGCAGAATATACTGCATGTCGCGCTCTATCTGCCGGCCGACAGCACGGCTGCGCCCGAAGCGCGATTGCCGGACGCGCCGCTCGCCTACACCGACATCGGCGCCGAGCTCGAAAAGGCGCTGCCCGGCATCGACATGCGCATCTCGGACAATTTCGCCCAGAACGCCTACGGTCCGTTCGGCTACGCGCTCGGCCGCGCGGCCGGCACTGATCTATGCCTCTATGCCTGGCAGCGCATTCGCGGTCCCGAGAAGGCCTCCCTGTTCCCGCGCCGCGGCACGATCGCCATTCGGTTGCGTCTCTGCGAGCCGGATGCGAGCGAAGCCAAGCTGCTTCGCGTGATCTATGGCCTTCACATCAACGCCTATGTACCGAGCCCGGACTGGAATCCCTATGGCGATCCGCGTCCGGCCGATCCAAGATTGGGCCAGCTTGGCACGTCGATCTACCCGGACGCGGCAATCGACCGGCGCGGCGAGATTGAGCCGGGCGAGCCCCCGCGGGGCCGTCTTCGCGCCAGGGCGCCCCGTCGCGCCGCAACCGAGCCCGTCGCCGAG
>JAFAME010000493.1 GCA_019233695.1 Methylobacteriaceae bacterium | reverse complement strand
GCGCGCCCAGCTCTCCTCATACCCCGGCAGGATGCTGCCCTTCAGCTGAATATCGAGCCGCCGGCCTGAAAGGGTGTAGTTGACGGTGTTGCTGAAGAACTCCGCGTCTCCGTCCCACAATTGCGTCAGTTCCTCGACGTGAGAGCGGAACATGTCGTCACGGAAAATATTGCCGAGACCGGCAACGAGCTCATCCAGGTCGCCGGCCTCGAACAGAGACAGCGTCTTGCGGTTCACCTTGATGACACGAATGCGCTCGGAGCATGCCTTGACGCGCTCCGGATGACCGTGCAGGTGGTCGCGTAACAACGTGGCACCGGCGCCGCGCCATTCGTCGAAAAGCGCCTTCACACCACTGTAGTCTTCGAGCCACAGCGAGACCGGCGCCAGATCGAACATCTCGGCGTCGTCGCGGTAGCCGTTCGACCGACCCATCACGGCGTCGTCGTTTTTTTGACGCATCAGGCACCCGCAGGACTGGATTGAGCACCCGAATAGTCATGCAAAAAGCTTAACTTAGTGCGACCGGAACCATAGCCTCTCAGCGCTCGGATCTGACGGAAGGCACGCGAACGGCATGGCTCCCTGCCGAGTCGGGCTCCCGTGGCCATATCAGCTCCAGGCGCACCGCCGGCAAACGCGATCGGCGTCTGTGTGTGGAAGGGACATTAAGCGCCCGCATCCTTGCCAGACCCGGGCTTTGGGCGGAATACATGCGGGTTTGAATGCCATGGCGCGATTCACTGCGGCGGAGCCATCATGAACGTCGATCGGCGCTGGCTCATCGCGAGCGGACTTGCTGCGGGTGCCGGATTCCGTACCGTGGGCCGGGCTCTTGCCCAGCCCGTCGCCGGCAGCGACGTCACGACCGAGCTGCAACGCGAGATCGACGCCGCGACCCGGGCCGGCCGGCCCTTCGCCGTGCCGGCAGGGCCGCTCTATGTGACCGGGCTGCGGCTCGCCGAAGGCGCCCGCCTTATCGGCGTCCGCGGCGGATCGCGCCTCGTGCTGGCGGGCGACGGGCCGCTCATTGTTGCCGAGGGCGCAGCCCGCATGACGATCTCCGGAATCGTCTTTGACGGCGCCGCCCGTCCCCTCGAAAGCGACCACGGCCTCGTCGACTGTTCAGGTGTTGCCGATCTTGCCATCTCCGACTGCGTGATCGAACGGTGCGGTGGCGTCGGCCTGCGGCTGCGCACCTGCGGCGGCTGGATCGAGCGCAACCGGGTACGCGACATCGCCCGCGGCGGAATTTTCTCGAGCCACGCCACTGGCCTCGTCATCGACGACAACAGCGTCGAGCGCTGCGGCGACAACGGCATCCAGGTCTGGCGGGCGAGCGGCGGCGACGACGGCACGCGCGTGTCGGCCAATCGCGTCACCGACATCGGCAACACCTCGGGCGGCACCGGCCAATACGGCAACGGCATATCGATCTTCCGCGCCGGCGGCGTGACGGTGAGCGACAACATCATCCGCCGTTGCGCCTATTCCGCCGTACGCAACAACGGTGGGGCGAACGTCGTCATCAGCAACAACAATTGCGCCGAACTTGGCGAGACGGCGATCTTCGCCGAGTTCGAATTCCAGGGTTGCGTCATTGCCAACAATTCCATTGACGGGGCAAGCGCCGGAATCCAGATGGTCAATTTCGCCGACCAGAACGGCCACGCCGCCGTCTGCTCCGGCAATATCATCCGCAACCTGCACCCGACGCAGGCCCATTCCGGCCACGAATGGGGCTACGAGTGCGGCATCAAGGCCGAAGCTGATGTCGCAATTTCCGGCAACGTCATCGAGGGCGCGCCCTGGGTCGGCATCCTGGTCGGCTGGGGTCCGTCCCTGCGTGACGTCTTGGTCAGCGGCAACATCATCCGCGATGCCCCGATCGGCATTGCCGTTTCGGTCGCCGACGGCGCCGGGGGGGCCGCCATCACAGGCAACCTGATTTCGGGCGCCAACTTGGGCGCGATCCTCGGGATGAAGTGGGATCAGGCGGCAACCGGGGATCTCGCGCGAACCGCCAGCCCGCCCCCGCAGCTTGCCATCAGCGGCAATCAGGCGCGGTAAGGACCGGTGTGACCCGTACCCGCCCGACTTCGAGGCCGTTCCAGTTCTTGAGGCGAGGCGCGAGGCGAGGCGCGAGCCTTTCCTCGTCCTCCCCCGACAGGGTGACGAACCGCTTGAGCACGGCTGCCATCACCGCCTCCGCGGCCCGGCCGGCGCCATCCTCGCATTTGATCGCGACGCCGAGCCTGGACTGCGGCAGGGCAGCGCAAAATACGCCCTCGGCTCCCGTCTTGGTGAAGGCGCGTTCTCGGAGAACCTCCATGACCGCCGTATCGAACCGGCCAGTGCCTGCGACCATGTGGGGGTGGGCCGCCACGGCGGCGCGCAAGCGCCGCGCTGCTGCCGCACGTTTCGGCGCGAGCCCCTCCCCCGTCGCAAATCGGGCAAAAGCATGTGCAAGGGCCGCGAGCGGCACGGCATAGGTCGGAATCGAGCAGCCATCGATTGCCCGCACGTCGTCGGCAAGCGTCATGCCCACCAAGGACTCGAGGGCCGCCGTGACCTCGCGCTGCACGATGTGATCCGGCTGCACGTAGCGCTTGGGATCGGCGCCGAGGCCACAGGAAAGGCAGATGAATCCGGCATGCTTGCCGGAGCAATTGTTGTGCAGGGCCGAAGGCGTCCCGCCGCCCGCCGCAAGGCTGTGCGCGGCAGCTTCGTTGAGCGGCCAGTGCGAGCCGCATTCGAGGCAGCCGCTGTCCCGTCCGGCCTTGCCCAGCATGGCGGCCGCGGCCGCCACATGCACCGGTTCGCCGGAATGGGAGGCGCAGGCGAGCGCCAGCTCGGCTTCGGTGAGACCAAGGCGATCGGCGATGCCACTTTCAACAAGCGGGATCGCCTGGAGGCCTTTGACCGCCGAGCGGGGGAAAACGCGCCCTTCCACGTCGCCCAACGCCAGCACGAGTTTGCCGTCAGGATCGGATACGGCCAACGCGCCGCGATGGCGGCTCTCGATCTGCGAACCGCGCAGAACCTCCACAAGAATCGGGTTTTCCATCGAGGCCGGCCCGGCCTCACTGCTGTCGTGGTTCGAACTGAGCGGCACGCACGAAGAGTTTCAGGAACCGCTCGACGTCGACTTTCTCCACGATGTTGACCGGGCGCTCATCGAGCTTGGGGGCATATTCCTGCGGCCAGACATGAATGCGTCCGTAGTCGACGCCGCGGGCGAGGTCGACGTCCATGAGCGCGGTGGTCTCTTTGGTTACGAGCGAGGGATCGACCAGCACCGCGGCGGCCATCTCGTCCCATAGAGGGACGTTCTTCCAGGCGTATTTCACGATGTAGTCGGTCAGGGGCGACTTCTTCTTGGCGATCTCGTTCAGGAGATCGGGCGTCATCACCGCGTCGTTGGTGACGTTGCCCACCGAGGTGATCTTCGCCCAGGGCGCGGTCAGCACGATGTGCGCCGCCTCGGGATCGAAAAGAAGGTTGAAGTCGGTGTAGTTGTCGGCGTTGACCGTGACCTGCAGCAGGTTGGCATCGATGATCCCGCCCATGAACACCAGCTCCTTGGCAAGGCTGGCGAATTGTGGGTCAAGGCGAACGGCGAGCGCGAGGTTGGTCATCGGCCCGCCCTCGTAGATCGAGACCTGGTGCGGGTATTTGTGGACCTGTTCGATCAGGAAATCGGCGGCTCGTTGCGGCGATGGTTGGGTGGTCGGCGCGCCTTCCTCGAAGGGCGGAATATCGTCAGGGCCGTGGACCGAGGAGCTGCCCGGCTTCGGGTCGTTCCAGGCGCCTTTCCAAGGGAGCCGTCCGTAGGTCCGCTCCCAGGCGTTCAGTCGCGCCTTGGTGTTGATGAGCGGCACCTCGGCCCCCGGCACGACGGGCACGTCCTTGACGTTGGCGATCTCCAGAAAGCGCAGGGCACGCTGAACCTCCTCCTTCTCCCACTGATCGCCCGTGACGACCGTCACCCCCAGAAGCCTGATGTCAGGGGCGTCGAGAAACAGGAGAATGGACTGTAGATCGGTTCCGCCGGGACCCGTGTAGTCGTTGTCTGCGATGACCAGCCTCGGCTCATCCGCGCGCGCAGGCGCGGCGGCCGGGAGACCCGCGGCCAACATGCAGGTGGCCGCAATGGTCATGATGCGATGCTTTGCAGTCATGGTGGCGCTCCCGAGCTGGAGGTTCCTTTTGGCACGCTTTTAGATGCAATCACCCGACAACCGCAACGGCACCCCTCTTCGTCGTAGCAACACGGCGCATGGCCCGCGTGCGGCACGCGTATAGAGTAGAGAAGCGGCGGCTCAGACCGTCCGTCTGACGAAGCTGCGCTCTCCCGGACATCTTGCTCGCCATCGAAGTGGCCAACGCGACCCTCACCAAGGACCGGGGCTTGAAGGCTTCGGTCTGTGCCAAATACGGCGTGCGTGAATTGTGGGTCATCGACGCGAACCGCCTAGAAACCCACGTGCATCGCGATCCTGTCGATGGAAAATGGACGAAGGTCGAGGTCAGGAAGGCCGATGACGTGCTGACCCACCCGGCTGCGCCTGAATTTTCGGTGAGGCTCTGCGATATCTGACGTCGCCCAGCGCGGCGAGCTCACTCCGCTGCCCGCTGCACGTAGCCAAGCCGCTGGTTCAATTCTTCGATCAGCCGTTCGGCAGCTTCCGGGATCACCGTACCGGGCGGGAAGATCGCGACCGCCCCGGCCGCATAGAGCGCATCGTAGTCCTGCTGCGGGATGACCCCGCCGACGACGACCAGAATGTCGGGCCTGCCCTCCTCCATGAGGGCGCGCCGCAATTCGGGCACCAGCGTCAGATGCCCCGCCGCGAGCGAGGAAACGCCGACAATATGGACGTCGTTCTCGACCGCCTGCCTGGCGACTTCGTTCGGCGTGGCGAAGAGCGACCCGATGTCGACATCGAAACCGAGATCGGCAAACGCCGAGGCAATCACCTTCTGGCCGCGATCGTGGCCGTCTTGGCCCAGCTTGGCGACCAGAATGCGCGGGCGCCGGCCATCGTTCTCTTCGAAAGCCGCGACGAGCCGCAGCACCCGGTCGAATGTCTCGGAGCCCACGCCGGCCTCCCTCTGATAGACACCGGAAATCGCCCGAATCTCGGCGCGATGCCGCCCAAAGGCCCGCTCGAGGGCCAACGAGATCTCGCCGACCGTCGCCTGCGCCCGCGCCGCTTCGATCGACAGGGCGAGGAGGTTGGCGTTTGACTTGGCGCCCTCGGTCAGGGCCCGCAGTGTCGCCTCGACCGCTGTCCCATCGCGCTCAGCGCGCAGCTTTTCGAGCTTTTCGATCTGCCGGGCGCGGACGGCAGAATTGTCGACCCGCAGCACCTGCGCCGGCCGCTCGTCAACCGGCCGAAAGCGATTGACGCCGATAACGGACTGGGCTCCAGAGTCGATGCGGGCCTGGGCCTTCGCGGCCGCCTCCTCGACCCGCAGCTTCGGGATCCCTGCCTCGATCGCCTTCGCCATGCCGCCGAGGCGTTCCACCTCATCGATGTGGATCAAGGCGCGTCGGGCAAGATCGGCGGTGAGCCGCTCGACATAGTAGGAGCCGCCCCATGGATCGATGATGCGCGTCGTGCCGCTTTCCTGCTGCAGCACGAGCTGCGTGTTGCGTGCGATCCGGGCGGAAAAGTCGGTGGGCAGCGCCAGCGCCTCATCGAACGCATTGGTGTGGAGCGACTGGGTGTGGCCCTGCGTTGCCGCCATCGCTTCGAGGCAGGTGCGCATCACATTGTTGAAGATGTCCTGCGCCGTCAGCGACCAGCCGGAGGTCTGACAATGGGTGCGCAGCGCCAGCGACTTTTCCGAGCGCGGATTGAAGCCCTTGACGAGCTTCGCCCACAGAAGGCGCGCTGCCCTCAGCTTGGCGACCTCCATGAAGAAATTCATGCCGATCGCCCAGAAGAACGAAAGCCGGGGCGCGAATTGATCGATGCCGAGGCCAGCCGCAAGGCCGGCGCGGATGTATTCCACTCCGTCGGCGAGCGTGTAGGCGAGTTCGAGGTCCTGCGTCGCCCCCGCTTCCTGCATGTGATAGCCGGAAATCGAGATCGAATTGAATTTCGGCATGTGGCTCGCGGCGAAGGCGAAGATGTCGCAGACGATCCGTATCGAGGCTTTCGGCGGATAGATGTAGGTGTTGCGCACCATGAATTCTTTGAGGATGTCGTTCTGGATCGTCCCCGAAAGGTGCGCGGCCGGCACCCCCTGCTCTTCGGCGGCGACAATGAACAGCGCCAAGACCGGCAGCACGGCGCCGTTCATGGTCATCGAGACGCTCGTCTCGGCGAGCGGGATGCCGGCAAAGAGCGTGCGCATGTCGTAGATGGAATCGATGGCCACGCCCGCCATGCCGACGTCGCCCGCAACGCGGGGATGGTCGCTGTCATAGCCGCGATGGGTCGGAAGGTCGAAGGCAACCGACAGCCCCTTCTGGCCGGCGGCAAGATTGCGCCGATAGAAGGCGTTGGAATCCTCCGCCGTTGAAAATCCAGCATATTGGCGGATCGTCCAGGGCTGATTGACGTACATGGTCGGATAGGGACCGCGCAGGTAGGGCGGCAGACCCGGAAAGGAGTCGATGAAATCGAGGCCGGCGAGATCATCCGGTCCGTAGATCGGCTTTACCGAGATGCCTTCCGGCGTGAGCCAGAAGCCGCCTGGCGTTGATGCCGCCGCCGGATTCGTGGCGTTGGCAAAGGCGATCTCGGAAAAATCGGGGATCGCGGTCATGATCTCGTCCGATCTTCGATTCCAACATGGCCGGCAATTTCGGCCTGCCGTCAATATACGCTTTTCGGTCCGGGTTGCCATGTTGGGGGCTCAAGGGGGCATGCAGCAACCGGAGGATGTCGAGCGCCGCAGCGCGGCCGCGCTATGGGCGCCTCTGCGCCACTTCATCGCCGGCGAGGCACGCCTTGGCGCGCTGGCGCAGCGCCATCGCTCCACGGCGATCGCCTACGAGTTCCTGCGCTTTGGCGTGAAGCAGGCCTGGGCCTGCCTCTTCGGCATGCTGGCACTGCTTGTCGCCACGCACCTGTGGTACCCGGCGGACGCGCCGCTTGCCCGCTACGATTTCCTCGTCCTCGCAGCGCTCGCGGTGCAGATCGCACTGGTCGCCCGGAAACTCGAGACGTTCGAGGAGGCGAAAGTCATCCTTCTGTTCCATGTCGTCGGCACGCTCATGGAGGTCTTCAAGACCTCGGTCGGTTCATGGATCTACCCCGAGCCGAGCATCTTGCGCATCGCCGGCGTGCCCTTGTTTTCCGGCTTCATGTACGCCTCGATCGGCAGCTATCTGGCGCGCGCCTGGCGGCTTTTCGATTTCCGATTCACCCATCATCCGCCGATGTGGAGCGTGATGGCGCTCTGCGGCGCGATCTACCTCAATTTCTACTGGCACCATTATGGGCCGGATCTCAGGCTCGGTCTCTTCGGCGTGACGGGGCTGATGTTCGGCCGAACGATGATCCACTACCGCATCTGGCGCGTCTATCGCTCGATGCCGCTCCTTCTCGGGTGGGGTCTTGTGGCGCTGTTCATCTGGTTTGCCGAGAACATCGGAACGTTCACCCGCACCTGGCTCTATCCCAATCAACTGCATGGCTGGTCGCTGGTGACGCTCGGCAAGCTGAGCTCCTGGTTCCTGCTGCTCATCATCAGCTACGCGCTGGTGGCGCTCGTCAACCGGCCGCGGAGCCTCGGCCAGCGGGCGCTTGAGACCATTGTCCCTGCCGACAGCGCTCCCCTGGCATCGCCATCGGAATAGGAGTCGCGCCCCTCGACGAGGGGCGCAACGAGCAGGCCCGCCGACTCCTTGGGCGCCAGGGCAGAAAACAAATTGAAGGCCCAACGGCTACAGCCGGGCTTGTCCTGCCATCCACCCGAGCGAGCTGCCGCAATGACTCGCAATCGGCATCCCGGAAATCGGGACGCCGAAGCACGAGGCGGAGGAAGATGATGCCTGAGCCTACGGTTAGTCATTCTTTGGTCAGGTCGGCATTCGATTCGCCGCCGGGGCCATGATAGTGCGCAGATGCCTTGCCGGGGCCGGAACTCGTGAGCGTGACTACAAAGCTGGGCGGAGTTCCGAAGGTAAGCGTATCGCCGGATATTTTTGTCCTTCCGAGATTCTTTTGGGGCGCACCCTTGTAATCGTATTCGATGACTCTGCCCCCAGAAACGATGATTTTCGTCGCGGCCATACCGTCCCAGGACCCACTCCACGCGCCGTCCCACGGGTTATTCTTCGATTTTGCCGCAGCATCGCCGGCCAGCCCGATTGATCCAAGTCCGAGGGTAAGGACCACTATCCGCGTGATCGTTCTCATTTTGGAGGCTCCCCAATCGCTGAGACGTGACAATGACGAACATACCGGCAGTCTACTGCAGATTGCAATAGACGCGACACACACGTATTAGGATAATGGAACCGTCGCACCTACCGTCGACGCACCCGATGCTCAGATAGTAAACGGGACCTTGTCGGATTCACCCGGCCGGCACTCCTCGGCTGGCCAGAGGTTTGAAATCCCAATATGCATTCATGACCATGCCACCTCAGCTCCCAAATATCCGCCGGCTAGGGCTTGTGTTGGCAGTTGTCAGTCCTCCGGTCTGGAGGGCCGAGTAATTCATTGTGGCCTCAAAACGGGTACGATGACCCATGAGCACAGGCGCAACGGCGGCGCAGGAACAGATCGGGCGCGAGATGCTGGGACGCGTCGAAAGGCTGGAGCAGCTTCGCATCGAGCTGGATCGGCATTCGCGAACTCGACACCGGGCCCGGCGAGTAGGTCGATGCAAGGGACGTTATCAAACCGGCTCGCGCAGAGCACACCAAGGACTATGCCAAGGACTAGACGCGCGCTGAGATATCCGCGTGCTCCACGAGCGCCGAGACTCTGGGGAAAAAATTTTGGACGGAGGTACTTGAGCTGACCGCCTCCGTCGCCCAACCCCTCATCAGGCCAGCAGGCGCGACAGCACCTCGACGACGTCGCAGCCCGCGTGGATGAACTCGGTGGCGCCCGCTTCACGCAACGGCGCTGCGCGCTCGCCGGGCTCTCCAACGAGGTACACGCCGCCTGCTCCCGCGGCACGAAGCGCCCGGATGGCATCGGCCGCCCGTTCGCCATAGACCGCATCGCTCGCGCCGAGGCAGGCAAAACTTGCGCCTGACCTCTTGAACGCCGCGGCAACCTCGTTGGCGGTTCCCAGAGAATCGACCGAGACGACTTCGATGCCGCCCGCCGCGAAAAAGCCCGTGGGGAAGCTCGCGCGTGCCGAAAAATCCGCTCGCCGCCCGAGATTGGCCAGGAACACTTTTGGGCGCGCGCCGGTGCGGGCGAGCTCTACGTTGAATCGATCGCGCAACAGCTCGAAAGGCTCGGCAACGCGCATGGCGGCCAGCGGCGGAAACGCGATCGCCGCATCAGTCCGAGGCAAGGGCCGCGCTGCGCCGGGAAGCGGGCTCATGACATCCACCGGGAGCTCCGCCAGATCCGGAAATTCGCTGGTGCCGGTGATCGGGTCACGGCGATGAGCCACGTTCCGTACACGCGTGTCCCGCACGGCCTCGACCTTGGCCTGGAAAGCTCCCTCGGTCAGCCCCGGCCAGATCCCTCCCATCCGCTCGATGTCCTGGAAGAGCGCCCAGGCGACCTTGGCGAGCTCGTCGGTCAGCGCCTCGAACGCGCCGCTGCCGGCCGCGGGATCCGCCACCTTGTCGAGATGGCCTTCTTCGGCAAGGATCAGCGGGGTGTTGCGGGCGAGACGGCGGGCGAAGGCATCCGGGAGGCCGAGCGCCTGGGTAAAGGGCTGCACGCTGATGGCATCCGCCCCGCCGAGCGCCGCGCAGAAGGTCGCAACCGTGGCGCGCAGCAGGTTCACCCAGGGGTCGCGGCGCGTCATCATGCGCCAGGCGGTCTCGGCGTGAATGTGGATCGGCCGCGGCGAAAGTCCGCACGCGTCCTCGATGCGAGCCCACAGACGCCGCAGGGCGCGGAGCTTGGCAATGGTCAATAACTCGTCGGCATCTGCCGCGAGGCGGAAGCCGACCACGCGGCTCGCAGTGTCCAGGGGGACGCCGCCGGCCTCCAGCGCCCGCACATAGGCGAGCGCCGACCCGAGCGCGAAGGCGAGTTCCTGGGCTTCTGACCCGCCTGCCGCGTGGACCACTCTGCCATCGGCCACCCAGAGCGGTCCGCGCTGCCCTTGCGCGATGAGCCTGAGGGTGACGTCCACCAGGCTCGGCGCCGCATCCGGCCAAGCGAGCGTCGCACCGCCCTGTGCGGCCGCGGTTCCGAGCGGATCGAGCCCAAAGCGGATCCGGGTCAAAGACGGCTCCATCCGGCGGCGCCTCGCGAGATCGGCAATCGCGACTGCGGCCTCGCTGTGCGGACCGAGATCGATCTCGACCGCAAGGCCGGAGTCGAGCGCTACTCCCTCAAGGACCTCTTCGATCAACCCGATCGAGGCGCCGGCAACACCGAAGCCATGGGCGCCAACAGATCCGGCGAAAATCAGATGCAGCCCGCTCGCGCCCGCTTCGAGATCGATCAGGGCCTGCCGGCTGGCGGCTGCGGCGTCCGGATGGTCGATGCGCGCGAGAATGTCCCAGCGGCCGGGCACGGCGCGCAATGCCCGGGGGAGCGGCCCTCTTGCCCGGGCATAGAGCGGCTGCAGCCTGATGCCGTCGTAGGTTGTCGAGACGAGGCGGTCGAAGGGCGCGCCCTTCAGGACGCGATCGACAAGGCCTCGCCAGTCGCCTTCCGTCCGGGACGAAAAGAGATCCGCAGTCGTCAGATCCGATCCCGCCTCATCGGCCATGGCGCGTTCCAGTGAGTGAGGCGATGCGGGGGCGACAAGCTCAGACGAACTGGCCGAGGCCCGGCACGGCGCCGACGATCTGGCCGACCAAGTCCTCGCCTGCCTTCTCACGAGCGTAGGCAAAGAGTTCCTTGCCGAGCGCCTGCATCTGGCCCATGTCGAGGCCGGCGCCGGTCAACTCGCCAGCGAGCGCCATAAGCCCGCCTCCGCCGGCAATGCCCATGGCCTCGCCGCTCGTCGCGCTCGCGGTCGATGCGATGAGCTCGTCGGCGCCAGGCAGCGCCGCAACGAGCTGGCCGACTTCGAGCTGCGGTCCCTCCTTCTTCAGGAAGGTGAGGACCAGGCCGATTGCCCGCGTCGCCGTCTCAGCATCGAGGCCCGTAGCGGCGGTGATGCGTGCAACAAGCTCTTCCATGCGCTCCTCCCGCCGCGACCGGCCGCCAGGCTGCCTCGCGCGTTGGGCGCGCCGCCCAGCGTCACAAGACCGTTACGTCGGTGATCTTAACTCTTTGCCGCCCACAGGGGGAGAGAGTGGAATGACTTCGATTACGACCGCCGAACTTGCGCCTTCCGGCGTTGCCAAACCTAAGCTCGATCACCCGCTCGACGTCCGTACGATATTGGTGTTCCTTGCGATTCTCGCAGCCGGATTGCTGTTTACCGCCTACAGCATCTACTCGGACATCGACGCTTCCGGCACCTCTATCAAGTCCGCGCTGCCGTACCTGCTCCTGGCCGTTGCGCTCCTGATTGCGCTCGGCTTCGAGTTCGTCAACGGCTTTCATGACACGGCGAACGCGGTTGCGACCGTCATCTATACCCACTCCCTGCCGGCGCATCTTGCCGTGCCATGGTCGGGCTTCTTCAACTTTCTCGGCGTGTTGTTTTCGACGGGCGCGGTCGCCTTCGGCATCATTTCCCTCCTGCCGGTCGAGCTCATCCTGCAGGTCGGCTCATCCGCCGGGTTTGCGATGGTGTTCGCGCTGTTGATCGCAGCCATCCTCTGGAACCTCGGCACCTGGTATCTCGGCCTTCCCGCCTCGAGCTCGCACACGCTGATCGGCTCGATCATCGGCGTCGGCGTTGCCAACGCCCTCTTGCGTGGGCGCGACGGCACATCCGGCGTCGATTGGGGCAAGGCGACCGAAATCGGCTACGCGCTTTTGTTCTCGCCGCTCGTCGGCTTCATCTGCTCAGCCGTGCTGCTGATGATCGTCAAGGCTCTCGTGCGCAAGCCCGAGCTCTACTCCGAGCCGAAGGCCGGCGGCGCGCCGCCCTGGTGGATCCGCGGGCTCCTCATCCTGACCTGCACGGGGGTCTCGTTCGCGCACGGTTCGAACGACGGGCAGAAGGGCATGGGCCTGATCATGCTGATCCTGATCGGCATCGTGCCGACGACCTACGCCCTCAATCGGGCCCTGCCTGACAGCCACATGGCGACCTTCACCTCGGCCTCGGCCGCCGCTTCAAAGGTGATCGAGGGCAAGGCAGCGGGCTACAACGTCATCGGCGATCCGCGACCGGCCGTCACCGGCTACGTCTCGCGACATCAGCTCGACGAGGGCACCTTCCCGTCGCTGGCCGCTCTCGTGAGCGACATCGCCAAGCAGGTTCAAGGCTATGGGTCACTTGCCAAGGCCCCGCCAGACCAGGTCGGCAACATCCGCAACGACATGTACCTTGTCTCCGAGGCCATCCGCTTCCTGATGAAGGACAAGGCGGCGGAGCTGACGATAGCCGATGTCTCAACCCTCAACGACTACAAGAAGACCCTCGACAATTCGACGAAGTTCATCCCGACCTGGGTCAAGATTGCCGTCGCGCTCGCGCTTGGCCTCGGCACGATGATCGGCTGGAAGCGCATCGTCGTCACCGTGGGCGAAAAGATCGGCAAACAGCATCTGACCTATGCGCAGGGCGGCTCGGCAGAACTCGTCGCCATGGCGACGATCTTCGCGGCCGACAATTTCGGCCTGCCGGTGTCGACGACGCATGTCTTGTCCTCGGGCGTCGCGGGAACGATGGCCGCGAACGGCTCCGGCATTCAGATGTCGACCGTCCGCAATCTCATCATCGCCTGGGTGTTGACGCTCCCGGCGGCAATCCTGCTCTCGGGATGCCTCTACTGGCTGTTCCACGCGATCTTCTGATCGCCGCGCACGGTACCGGCTCTTGCGGCCCGGCCCGTTCGGCCGGGCCGTTCGTTTTGCGTGGCCCTTGGTCAACATCACCTACACGCAGGCGAACGGCAAAATGGAGATCTCCGCGGTGACGCCAGGCGCGTAACGCCACGGCCAGAACAGCCTTCGGAGGAAACGCCCGGAAGCCGCTGACAACGTCAGCGGCTTCGAACCTAACGCCTCCGGCCGGTCGCAACCCTCCTGCAACGATTGTTGCCTCAGGCCCGCGATGGCCTCCCTGGCAGGAGGGCCCGATCAAAACTACATTTGGTTCAGCTGCTGTTGCGGCCTTTCGAGGAAACGCGACGGGCAGGAGCAGATGCCATGACAAGCAAGTACATCAGCGTATGGTTCCGACGCGAGGACTACTACGCATTCAAAAAGCTCGCGCCGAGCGACGAAGACCTTCCCCGCACCTTCGACCAATGGTTCGATATGGCCTCGAAGCGGAACGCCAGCCTTGCGGCGCGCGGCTTCGAGATCGAAAGGGTGCTGATCGATCCTCAGGAATTCGCCGTCTGGGCCCAAAGCGCTGGCGTCAAGCCCGACAGAATCGCCCGGGAAGGCTTTGCCATTCGCAAGGCCGGCGGCAGCGCAAAGCCGGCCGCCTAGGCTAGAATGTCGGCCGACCCGAGCCGAAAGCGAAACCAAGCCTTTCTGGCTCGATCTCGCATGCTGTTCGCTGGCGGCGATCACCCAGATCGCGCTCTCGGTAGGCCGCCGCCGGTGACCGCGAGCGGGCCGAAATATGTGGAAGGCGCTGCCGTCAAAGTAACCGACGAGCGTAGCACTGTATCGCGGTGCGGACGGCTTTCGCGCCGTTGTGCGCAGCTTGGCGCACGAGATCATAGCGTCACGGCGAAGCAATAGTGCCCATCTTCATCGGCCGTAGCGCGCCATTCGGAATACGCTATAGCCGCCAAAATCAGCCGGTTCTTCGATTGAGCCAGTCAAGTTGTCGAGTTGAGTGCACTGTCACCGTAATTTGGAGGCCAACGTGATCAAATCGAGAAATGCCGACGTCGAGGCTATGGCGGTAAGCGTCGTCGAGGGCAAGTCGTTGTATGGCGGCGATATGCTCGTCAAGCCGCTTATCAAGGGTGACGAGATGACGTTCCTCGAGATCCACTATGCGGCGGGAGTCGGCGCCCCGCTTCACACCCACACGCATGAATCGATTGCCTACGTGGTGAAGGGCAAAGTGA
>JAFAME010000483.1 GCA_019233695.1 Methylobacteriaceae bacterium | reverse complement strand
CGCCGCCGCGTCGTCGCCGGTCTCTGCGCCGATGCCAAGCGCCTGCATCGCCAATGCCACAAGATCGGTCGGAAGAGACAGGTTGGTCGAGAGCACGGAGGCGGCCGATATCCCGGTGCCGATGGCATACCAGAGCGCCTCGACCGCCGCCGTGGCGAGGGCGGCGACGACGGAGAGACCGCCGAGAGAGAGGAAATTGATCGGCCAGCGCCGACGGTCGATCAGCCGATAGCCCATCAGCCATACGAAAAGGCCGGTCAGAAGCACGGCCTTGGTGACGTCGATCTTCAGCTGCAAGGCGTAGTGGAAGAGGCCCAGCGTCGCGATGACGTAGACGAGCCTGTGCAGGGTCGTCCATTTCTTGCCGAGACGCTTGACCCAACTATCGGTGGAGGTCCAGCCGAGCGCGATCAACCCGAGCAGCGCGACGAAGCCGATGGTGAGGTAGAAGCGCAGCACGATTTCGCTCGCCACAAAGAAGAGGTCGAGATGCTGCTGCACGATGTAGAGGCTGACATGGATCAGGGCGTAGGTCATGGTCGTCACGCCGAGCATCCGGCGGATCAGGATCAGCTTCGGCCAGTTCAACACCTTGCGCGCCGGCGTGATGGCGAGCGTGGCGATCAGGAACCGGATCGCCCATTCGCCCATCTGATGCAGCGCTTCGGTGAGCGGCTTTGCGCCGAGGTCGTCGGTTGCCCAGGCGAAGGCCACCCAGAGCCCTGGGGCAACAGCGATCAGAAGTGTGATGAATTTCAGGGGCGAGAAGCGCCCTGCCCGGTCCGTCCACAATGCCATCGTCGGATCCCCTGCTCCGACCCTATGTACGGCGGATCGGCGCGATTGGCGAATAAAGGCAACAGCAAGAATATGTGAGTGTACCAGGGCGACGCGTCACGGCCGCGTGATCTTCACGTTGCGTGCTCAATCGGCCAGTGGCGGCATTCATAATCTTCGATCAGTGTCGCGAGCAGGTCAAAACGAGCCGCTTCCGCCGTATGCGGTTTCGGCTCGTTCTCGAAGAAGGACTCGATTTCCGCAAGAGCTGCCTCGTAGTCAGCCTCTGTCCGAAGGCATGAAAGTGGCTGCATCAGACGCGCTCCAAACCCATTCGGCGGGGTCCTTGTCTCACCCTTCGTCATGGATTGAATCCTCGGCCGGGAAGATGTCCAGAGACATGTCGATTCAAATCTCTCCCATCGACTTTAGCTCATCGTACGGAAGGATAAAACCGCCGTTTCCTTCCATGAACAGCCCAACGAAATATTCGGCACGACCTCCTGTGCGGCGCAATTCGTGAATGTAGTTAGAATACGAGCTCAGTTTGCGGCTCGATTCATGCAGAGCTTCCAAGAAGTCCTCGCTGTCTCCCTTTCCAAGACGGAAGCTGCAGTAGGTCTGCGGGTAGTTTCCGACCAGGTCAGTTCCATCGGAGGTTTTTCTTCTTGCGCCGACTTGATGGGCCACACGGGCTTTCAAACCAAGCGCTTTCTCTACCTCAGTCGGTGTCTTCCTAGGGTGCCAGATCCGCAATGATACGGTGTATCTGTACGGGTTCATACGAACTCTCGGCGACGAAGTTTGCAAGAACGCGGGTGATGCGGTTCGCTCGCCCGGCGCGGTCATTCCATTTCCGACAGGGCCCTTAAGAGCGCGACCTGTGCGTTCTTCTCAAAGCGAAACTGAGTATGGCAGTCTCAACTCTTCGACGCCGCCGTCTGCGCGGTGCGCAGCCGCTCAGCATAGATATTGATGATGAGCGCCGCGAGCAGGATGAGGCCGCGGATCAGCACCTTCAAAAAACTGTCGATCTTGACGTAGTCGAGCCCGTTGTTGAGCACGCCGAGGACGAAGAGGCCGACGATCGTGTTGCCGATGCCGCCGCGGCCGCCGAAGAGGCTCGTGCCGCCCACCACCACCGCGGCGATCGCGTCGAGCAGGAAGGTGTCGAACTCGTTCTGCTGGGCGCTGCCGAAATAGGCAACCCCGAGCATGCCGGCGACCCCCGAGCACACTGCCGAGATCACCATCACCGAGCCGATGATGAGGCGCACGTTGACGCCGGAATATTCCGCCGCCTCGCGGTTGCCGCCGACCATGTAGACGTAGCGGCCGAAGCGCGTATAGGTGAGCACCAGGTGGCTCGCCAGAAGGAACAGCGCCGCCACGATGATGATCCAGGGAATTCCGGCAATCGACTTCGAGCCGAGCGTCAGGATGAGGTCGGGCACGGTATAGGCGATCTGGCCGCGCACCAGCACCGCCGAGATGCCGGCGCCGATCTGCATCATGGCAAGCGTCATGATGAACGAGGGGATGCCGATGCGGGTGACCCCGAAGGCGGTGACGAGCCCAAGGACGAAGCAGCTTGCAAGCGCCAGCAGGATGGCGAGCACGCCAACGAGCGGAACGTTGGTGATGTTGACGTAGTCGGGCTGCAGCGTGAAGAATGTCAGCACGATGGCGGTCGCATTGGCGATGGCCGCCACGCTGAGATCGATCTCGGCCGTCAGGATGACGAAGGTCAGGCCGACGGCGATGATCGCCGTCACCGAGACCTGCTGCAGGATGTTGGCAAGGTTGCCGACGGTCGCGAAGGTCGGGCTCGCGATACTGAAGAAGAGCACGAGGAACAGGAGGGTGATGAACGGGGCGATGTTGCGCAGCTGATTGCGCAACCAGTTCGACCAGCGGACCGAAGCGGGCGGCCTTTCGACGTCTACGCTGCCTGCATCCATTGACGCTGCCCGAAGCTTAGGCTGCCGCGAGCAGGCGATCCTTGCTGATCGCCTCGCCCGCGAATTCGCGGGCGATCCCGCCCTTCTTCATCACCAGAACCCGGTCGGCGAGCGACAGCACCGTTTCCGGCTCGGTCGACACGACCAGGATGCCGATGCTCTGGTCGCGCAGGCCGCGCACGATCTTGACCACGTCCTCCTTGGCGCCGACGTCCATGCCCCGCGTCGGCTCGCTGAGAACGAGCACGCGTGGCGTATAGGTCAGCCATTTGGCGAGCGCAACCTTCTGCTGATTGCCGCCGGAAAGAGCGCCGAGTCGCGCCTCGACGGACGGTGGGCGGATGCCCAGCGCCTTCACCTGCTCGCCGGCGAGCCGCCGCTCCG
Source organism: Methylobacteriaceae bacterium (assembly GCA_019233695.1). Taxonomy (GTDB): domain Bacteria; phylum Pseudomonadota; class Alphaproteobacteria; order Rhizobiales; family Beijerinckiaceae; genus JAFAME01. The sequence goes on along the minus strand of JAFAME010000483.1, from coordinate 6,539 downwards.
CCTCCGGCTTCAACAGCAGCCGCGACAGCCGCTCCAGGATCGAAATCGAGACGTTCTTGTAGACCGGCTCCTCGGCAAACAGCATCGAGCGACGGCTCTCGGGCACGAAGGCGATGCCCGCCCGCTTGGCCGCGGCCGTATTGGCGAGCCGCACCGGCCTGTCCTGCAGCCTCAGCGTGCCGCGGTCGGCGTGCATCTTGCCGAACAGCGTGCGGGCAAGCTCGAGCTGCCCGCAGCCCATGAAGCCGTAGATGCCCAACACTTCGCCGGCCCGCACCTTGAGCGAAACGTCGCGATAGGCCGGAGCGAGCGACAGGCCCTCAGCCTCAAGGACGACGGGCGCATCCGGCCGGCTGTCGAGCCTGATCTCGCCGAGGTAGCTCTCCTCCAGATCCTCGCGTCCCGAACCGATCATGCGCTCGATGATCCAGGCCTTGTCGGTTGCCGGCGTCACCGGCGCGGTGACGATCTTGCGGCCGTTGCGGAAGATCGTGATCTCGTCGGAGATTTTCAGAATATCTTCGAGGAAGTGCGAGATGAAGATGATGCTGCGCCCGCCCTCCTTGAGCTTGCGCAGGACTTCGAACAGGCGCGCGATCTCTGGGGGAGACAAAGCGGAGGTCGGCTCATCGAGGATGATGATACGCGCTCCGGAGAAGAGAACGCGCGACAGTTCGACGAGCTGCTGGATGCCGATCGGGAACGCGCCAAGGCGGGCGCGCGGATCGATGTCGAGGCCGAGGTTGTGAAGCTGGCGGGCGGCGGCGTGATACATCTCGCGCCAGGCGATCGCGCCCAGGCGCGTCATCGGCTGCATGCCGAGAAAGACGTTTTCGGCGACGCTGAGGTCGGGTGCGACGCTGAGCTCCTGATGCACCATGCCGATGCCGGCTGAGAGCGCGTCGCGCGAGGAGCGGAAATGCGCCGGCTCGCCGTCGATGCGCATCTCGCCGGCATAGTCCGCATGGGCACCGGCGATGATCTTCATGAGCGTGCTCTTGCCCGCTCCGTTCTCGCCGACGAGACCATGGATCTCGCCGGCGCGCAGCGTGAAATCGACATCTCGAAGCGCCTGGACGCCGCCAAACGCCTTCGAGATGCCGCTGAGTTCGAGCAGCGCCGGGCCGCTCACGTCCGACATGCGGGCAAACCGATCAGATGAGGAACTGATCCTCCATCCAGGCCATGCCGGCCGCATTGTTGGAGGTGACGACCGGCCCGTCGGTGACGATGTTCTTGGGAATGTCGGTGCCCGTCTTGGCACCGTTGATGACGGCGGAGACCCCGGCGATGACGGCCCCGCCGTGGATGCGGCAGGACGGATTGCGTACGGTCGCGAACATGACGCCGTCCTGCACCGCCTTGATCGCCGGGGGCTGCGCGTCGACGCCGCCGATCTTGATCTCGGTGCGGCCCTTGGCCTTCATGACGTTGTAGGCGGCAAGCGCCATGTCGTCATTGTGGAAGAAGGCGGCATCGATCTTGGGATACTTGGTCAGGTGCGTTTCCCAGATGCGGGCGACCTTGGTCACGTCCCAGTCCGCCGGCTGCTCGTCGAGCACCTGGACCTTCGGGAATTTCGAGACGACCGAGTGGAAGCCCTTGGCGCGCCCCTGCGCTCCGGTGTGACCGAGGGCGCCCTGGGTCATGATGATCGTGCCTTCGCCGTTGATGGCGTTGACGAGCGCCTGCGTCACCGAGGCGCCCATGAACTCGTTGTCAGGCGCAAGGAAGGTCAGCACGTTGATCGTGTCGAGGGGCGCAATCAGCGTGTCCATGTCGATGACCGGCGTGCCGGCTTCGATGAGCTTGTTGACAGGCGCTGTCAGGGTGCCGATGCCGAAGGCCTGGATCGCCACGAAATCCCATTTCTGGGAGGCGAGATTGTCGATCGCCGACCGCTGTTTGACCGCGTCGAGCTGGCCATCGAACCAGGTCACCTCGACGTTGAACAGCTTGCCCCAATATTCGGCAGCCTGCTTGCCCTGCGCGCACCAGGTGGCCTGCAGGCCGGCGTTCGAGAAGGCAGCCTTCAGCGGCCGCGTCGCCTTGCCGGCTTCCTTGGCGATGGCGCTCGCCATCTGCGGCGAGAGGCCAAACCCACCAAAGAGCGCCGCCGCCGCGCCTGCACCTGCGGCGCCGCGGAACAGGTCGCGGCGGGACCGCGAGCGCAAATCAAGTTCCTTGGGCATGCATTCCCTCCCGTGCTGCGATGAGCATTGGCTCGTTTGTACGGACGGCTGCACCTTGTCACAAAAATCTGCTTCCCTTCAACAGGCATTCGGATTGATACGTATGATTTTTGGTCTGGGCTGCGCGTGCTGACCAAGCTCGCGGCCCGCCGTTGCGGCGGTCCTTCACGAGCCCGCCCGCCCCGGACACCTGCGCCGGTCTCCCGCGGTTGACAGGAGGGGAGAGGCCGCATGCAATCACGTGCTCCTTGGAGGAAAGGATCGTGCGTTGAAGTTTCCCCTCCCTGCGGTCGTGTGCGACGTCGGCGGCACTAACGTGCGCTGCGCGCGCAAGGACAGCGCCACGGCCGACGTCGTCCATATTGCCTCCTTGAAAACGCATGATTTTCCGGGTCTCGCCGAGGCCGTCGCCGCGGCGCTCGGACCGAGCTCCCCCAAGGTGCGCTCCGTCATTGCGTGCGGCGCCGGGCCGGTCGTGGGTCGAGCGCTCAAGCTCACCAATGCACCATGGATGATCGACGGCCCGCAGGTGGCTGAGCGCCTCGGCCTCGAACAGGGCCTTCTGCTCAACGATTTCGAGGCCCAGGCCCTGTCCCTGCCGACGATCCCGGACGCCTGGCTGCGCCGCATCGGCCCGGTGACGCCGGAGCCTGCCGGAACCCGGCTGATCCTTGGCCCCGGCACGGGACTAGGCATCGGCGCGCTCCTCGATGTGGAGGGCCGGTTCATTCCTGTTGCGAGCGAGGCGTGTCACATCGACTTCGGACCCTATACGCCTGCCGAGGCCGCCTTGTGGCCGCATCTCGAACGCGTTCACGGCCGGGTGACGACGGAAAGCGTCATGGCCGGCCCGGGACTTCCGCGCCTGCACCGGGCGCGGCTCGCCGCAATCGGCAAGAGCGCGGGCGCGTCGGTCGACGGCGTCGCCATCGTCGAGCACGCGCTGGCCGATCGGGCGAGCGAGGAAGCCGAGACGATCAGCGCGCTCTGGCAGCTCATCGGCCGCTTCGCCGGCGATATGGCGATCGCATTTTGCGCTACGGGCGGCGTTACGCTTGCGGGCGGCATCCTGCCGCGCATCGTCGATCTGGTCGACCCGGTGGCCTTCCGAATGGCCTTCGAGGCCAAAGCGCCGGTTGATGCGCTGGCGCGGCGGATCGCAACGCAACTGGTGATGGAGCCCGATTCGGTGCTTGTAGGCATGGCGGCAATCGCTGCCGAGCCCGCGCGCTATGTCATAGACTACCACACGCGCCTGTGGCGCTGAGAGCCCCCGCCATTGGTGCGCGATCAGGCCGCGTGCGACGTCGGTCCCTGCGTCAGCACGGCGAAAAGGCCCGAGGAGTCGCGCGTCGCGCGAAGCGTTGCGGTGAGGCCGGGATCGCGCAGGATGCGGGCCACCCGCGCCAAGGCCTTGAGGTGATCCGCACCGGCGGCGATCGGGGCGATAAGCAGGCACACCAGATCGACTGGCGCGCCGTCGAGCGACTCGAAATCGATCGGCCGTTCGAGCCGGCCGAAGACACCGAAGATCCTCAGGCATTTCTGCAGCTTGCCATGCGGGATGGCAATGCCGTTGCCGATGCCGGTGGAGCCGAGGCGCTCGCGCTGCAGCACGGCATCGAAGATTTCGCGGGCCGACAGGCCCGACACCAACCCGGCGCGCTCGCTCATCTCCTGGAGCGCGGATTTTTTGGTGTTGACTCTGAGCGCCGGAATGATGGCGTCGGGGGCGACCAAATCGGTAAGCGGCATTGGGGTTGTCAATCCATTTCCTTCAAGCTCGCTGGAGGGGCAAGGCAAGATACGTGCCCAATTGTTCGGCCCAAGCATCCAGTCATTGGGTTCAGCCGGAGGTGGAGCCCGGATCGATCCAGCCGATGTTTCCATCCGGCCGGCGGTAGACGACATTGACCCGTCCGTTCCCCGCGTGACTGAAGACGATCACGGGAGAGCCCGTCAGGTCGAGCTCCAGGATCGCCGCGGAAACCGACAGTTTCTTCAGCCGCGTCGTGGTCTCCGCGATGGTCACCGGCGTGAACTCCCCAGGGCTATCCAAAGCCTCATCCGGCGCCTCGATGACATAGCTTGATACCTGCGTGGCCTCGGCAGCGCCGTTGGTGTCGGCGAGGTGATGTTCCTTGAGGCGCCGCTTGTAGCGGCGCAGACGCTTCTCCAGTCGTTCGGCCGCCTGATCGTAGCAGGCATAGACTTCGTGCGCCTTGGCCTCGACCTGAAGCGTGGCGCCCGAGGACAGATGCAGAGTGCATTCGGTGCGATAGCCGGAGCCGTCCCGCTCGATGGTCACGTGTCCCGTAACGTGCCCGTCAAAGTATTTCGTCGTCGCCGCATTGATCCGCGTCTGGACATAGGTGCGAAGCGCGTCGCCGATGTCGAGGCTTTTTCCCGATACGCGCAGGGCCATGGTTATCCCTTCGCCTCTCGGCTTCGCCTCCGCGCCAGCGACAAGATCATCGCCCCACACGGCAACGAAATCGCTCCGGGCTCATGACCCCATCGACTTAGGATTGTCCGCCTTCCAAGTCAATCCGGCTGGCACCAGCTCGTGGACGGCGCAAAATCATCCTTCTAAATCAATGAATTGAGAGGCGAGACCCGCACCGAATCGACGGCAACGAGGAACTGCGGACGCGGCGGAGAAGGTCGAAGCCCGAAGCGAGTCGGATATTTTCGGCGGCCCCCGCAATGCGCTCCGGTGCGGACGATCGGCAGCTCTTTCCTGTGGGTTGGCGGACCAGCCCGGTTGTTTGGCACGCGTCTTGAATACGACGCGCGGGCGCTTCCTGCGCTCGACAACGCCGAACCAGTCTCCCGACAAACCACAATGAGGCGCGCAGCCAACAGAGCCCCGACACGGGGGCGCACGGTCCGCATCTCATCGGCGTCCCGAACCGGCGCCGTCCGCAAGGAAAACCGCTGTCCGGTAAGGCAGCGAAGGGGCCTTCTCTAGCCAGCGGGCCGCACGCCATACCGAAACTTCTCTCTCTTGGGGTCTCCATGCTGTCCATCGTCATCCTGATCTGTGCAATGAATGTCTCTCACGCCGATTGTCAGCCGGACACCGCGGTGTCGGTCACGCGCGGCCCGCGCGTTCAAAGCGAGGTCGGGTGCGGTCTCGCCGCCCAGGGCATGATCGCTTCGACGGTGCTTCTCGGCCCGGACGAGTACTTGAAGATTTCATGCGTACGAAGCGTCAAGGAGCAAGGGGCACCGGCGCCGCGCAGCGCTTTCGCCGATCAGTGACGCGGGCAAGGCCATCGAACATGTGACGCGCGATTGCGGCACAGGCTCGTCGCTCGCCCATCGCCTGCATGATCAGACGAAATCGTAGTGGTGGGTCTCGGTCTTCCAATCGTTGCCGACAGAAGCAACCGTGCTTATCGAGGCGACACTCGGCCCGTTCATTTCCCATAGGACGGTGCCGCCGTTGTCGCTGCGCAACAGGATGTCGGCCTTGCCGTCGTGGTTGAAGTCGCCGGTGCCGGCGATCTGCCAGGCTGGCCCCAGGTTGCCGACGCTCTGGAGGACAGCGATCTGGGCGCCGTTCATTTCCCAGATCAGGATCTGGCCGCTGTCGTTGCGCCACAGGATATCGCTCTTGTGACCGCCGCCGAAATCGGCGGTGGCTTCGATGTGCCAGGAGTCGTCGACGACCCCGACGACCTGCATGGCTGTGACATTGGCACCGTTCATTTCCCAGAGCAGCACCTCGCCGCCGTCGTTGCGCCACAGGATATCGCTCGTGCCGTTGCCGTCGAAGTCGCCGATGCCGACGATGTGCCAGTTCAGGGGCACGACGCCGATCGTCTGAATGGCGTGAACCTGCGCGCCGTTCATCTGCCACAAAACGACTGTGCCGCTGGCGCTGCGCCACAGAATGTCGCTCATTCCGTTGCCGTAGAAATCGCCAAGCCCGGCAACGACCCACGAGTTCGGCACGTTGCCGACGGTTTGCATCGATTCGATTTGCGTGCCGTTCATCTCCCAGATGCCGACGACGCCGTTATCGCCATGCCACAGGATGTCGCTTCGGCCATCTTGGTTGAAGTCGCCGATGCCGACGATGTGCCAGGAATTGCTCACCGTCGCGACATCGGCTGCAGCCAGTGTCTGGGAGCCGCTCATTTCCCAGATCTGCACCATGCCTGCATCGTTGCGCCAGAGAATGTCGGCATTGCCGTCGCCGTTGAAATCGCCGGTGAAACCGACATCCGGCTGATCCGGCACCGCCGCGGCAAAGAGGGAGGCGGCCGTCCCCGAGGTGGGCAGCGTGGGGTCAAGGCTGACGCCGATGGTTTCGGACTGATGCAGGCCGGAGAGGTGACC